>CANQFP010000001.1 GCA_947599965.1 uncultured Atopobiaceae bacterium
CGGGATGTTGATGCCGACGGGGCAGCCCTCGACGCACTTCGGACGCTTGCAGTCGAGGCAGCGGTTGGCCTCCTCGATGGCGTTCTCGATGGTGTAGCCCGTGTCGACGGGGCGGAAGTCCTTCGCACGCTCGAACGCCGGCTCCTCGTTGGCCGCCACGCGCGGAGCCTTGGGATTGGGAACGTACTTGCCGTTTACTTGTGGCATGCGCAGGTCTCCTTCCTGTGCTCCATGGCGGTGGCCTCCTCAGCGCGGTAGGAAGCCTGGCGAGCCGAGAGGTCGGCCCAGTTGACCTTGGTGGCGTCGAAATCGGGGCCGTCGACGCAGGCGAACTTGGTCTTGCCGTCCACCTCGACGCGGCAGCAGCCGCACATGCCCGTGCCGTCGACCATGATGGGGTTCAGCGAGGCGATGATGGGCATGTCGTACTTCGCGCAGGTGAGCGCCGAGAACTTCATCATCGGCACGGGGCCCACGGCGAAGACGTGCTCGATCTCGTGATCGATGCAGAGACGCTCGAGCGGCTGGGTGACCACGCCCTTCTCGCCGTAGGAGCCGTCGTCGGTGGTGATGTAGAGGTTCTCGAGCGGAAGCTCGCGGAACTGATCCTCGAGCAGGAGCAGGTCCTTGGTGCGAGCGCCCATGATGACGCGCACCTTGGCGCCCTGGGCGCAGAGCGCGCGGGCCACGGGGTAGGCGATCGCGAGGCCGACGCCGCCGCCGATGACGCACCAGGAGCCGTCGTCCATCTCGGTGGGCTTGCCGAGCGGCCCGGTGAGGTCGGCGATCTCGTCGCCGGCGTTCAGCTGGGAGAGATCGGTGGTGGTCTTGCCGATCACCATGAAGATGAACTCGATCCAGCCTTCCTCGGCGTTCCAGTCGGCGAAGGTGAAGGGCACCCGCTCGCCGGTCTCGTTCGCACGCACCATCAGAAACTGGCCGGCATGGGCATGCTTGGCCATCTGAGGCGCGTGAACTCGGAACTTGTACACGTTTTCCGAGTATTGCGTCTTCTCGAGGATCTTGAACATGTAGTGGGTCTCCTCTCGATCTCCCTCGCGCACCCCTGAGCCCATGGACGTCGATGCGACTCACGGGATTCCTACGGGCTGTACTCGGGCCTCATTGTCGCACGATGCCGCCGCCTCGGGGCCGAGGTTTGGCACCGAGACAAAACAGCCATCCGGCTCAAGCAAGTAGGTTTAACGATTCGCCTTGAGCGTCGAGAACATGCGCGCGTTGTGGCGCTTCACGAAGGCGATGAAGCGTCCCTCGTTCAAGGTGAGTGCCACATCCTGGCGCCGGATGGGCCAGAGCATGACGCGCATCATAGTCGAGCGGGGCTTGGCCTCGGCGACGGCGCGTTGGGCGCGCTCTGAGGAGATCATCTGCCGCACGAGCTCCTTGCGCTCGTCGGGATCGAGCGTGCAGGCCGGCTCGCAGACGTTCTCGATGCAACCCACGAGCCGTTCGATGTAGCGACGCTGGACCATTTCCCAGCTCGCCGGATCGTTCGTGAGATCCCAGTGCTCGAGGAGATCGAGCATCCACTCGTGCTCCTCCTCGCGCTTCTCGTACATGTCGGGGCGCCACTTCGAGGTCTCGCTCTCGGCGCGCGTGCGCTGGAAGTGGTAGTAGCAGTGCTCGAGGATGCCGACGCGCTCGACGTCGCGGATGTAGTCGAGCACGAAGGGGAAATCGTCCCAGAACGTGTCTTTGAATCGGATGTCGAGCTCGCGGATGCGGCTCGCCCGGAAGAGCTTGTTCCAGGGGGTGTAGAGGAGGTTCTCGTCGAAGAGCTCGTGGGCGGCGGCGCGAAACTCCCGCGGGCCGTCGAACACCCGCGAGGAGAGCGTCTTGTCCTCGACGATGCGCGAGCCCTCCTCGTCCCACTGGGTCTCGATGACGAACCCCGTGATCACGAGATCGAGATCGTGGGCCTCGGCGAAGCCCACCTCGTCGGCGAGCATCGTGGGCTCTGCCCAGTCGTCGGCGTCGAAGAAGGCGATCCATGTGCCCCGCGCCCGCTCGAGGGCGAGGTTGCGGGCGGCCGGAGCACCGCGGTTCTCGGTGTGGATGACCTCGATCCGCCAATCGCGCTCGGCGATGCGATCGACGATGCGGCCGGTGCGATCGGTGGAGCCGTCATCGATGACGATGAGCTCGAGGTCGCGCAGGGTCTGCGCCCGAACGCTCTCCACGGCACGCGCCACGTAGGCCTCCACGTTGTAGGCCGGCATGATGACCGAGACTGTGGGCTTCGAGGGCGACATGATCCTCTGGGCAACTCCTGCGAGCGGGTGGATGGGCGCACGTGCGCTCAGCAAGCAAGGGTATCAGTCCGCAGGTTGCGCCCTCGAGGCGAGTGCGGCCCATCACAGAGCCGCCACGTTCGTGGGACTTTTGTGGTCGGAGTTCGGATCGCACCTATCCGGGACTCACGCCTTTCCACGAGGCGTCTCGGGGTGCCCGAGATGCGGGGGTTTTGCGGCCGTAGCGCAACTTCGCTACTCGAGGCCGCAAAATCGCGCGCAGATCGGGTGCATCCGGGACGCCGCAGTCAGAAATCCAGGGATCCCGGCACCACCGCATCCGCCTCGGCTTCGGCCTCCGTGGTCGCGAGCTCCGCGGCCGTGAAGCCGAAGAGGTAGGTCACGATCGCGCTCACCACCAGCGCGAGCACGGCCGTGGCCACGCCGAAGGCCACGTTCACGAGGCCGCCCGGCAGGTAGTTCAGGAAGACGAGGAAATTCGAGCCGCCGCCCGCGATGTAGTAGGTCACGCCGAGCAGGCACGCCGCCACGGAGCTCACGGCGCCGCCCACGAACATGCCGAGGAAGGTGCGGCGATAGCGCATGTTGATGCCGAAGAGCGTGGGCTCGGTGACGCCGCCCACCACGGCCGCCACGAGGTAGCCGAGCGATTGGGCCTTCTGGTCCTTGTCGCGCAGGCGCAGGAACGCCCCCAGCGCGCAGCCCCACACGGCAAAGGAGCAGCAGTTGGCGGCCACGAAGATGTAGGGGTCGTAGCCCACCTGGATGATCTGCACCTGCGCGAGGAGGATGATCGGCATGTGGATCTGCGCGATGACGAAGAGCTGCCAGAACGCCCCCATGAGGGCCATGAAGACGAGGATCGCGAAGCCGCCGAGGTCGGCGAGTGCGAAGAGCGCCTCTCCGATGGCCATGCCGATGAGGTTGCCGAGCGGCGCCAGCACGATGAGCACGATGGGCACGGCGATGACCATTGTCAAAAACGGCGTGAAGATGGTGGAGAGCGCGTCGGGCATCCAGCTCTTGATCCAGCGTTCCAGCACGTAGATGAGCGGCACGGCGAGCATGATCGGCAGCACCGACTGGCTGTAGTTGGCCGCGGCGATCTCGAAGCCGTAGACGCTGATCGTGCCGCCGCCCTCCTGCGCGGCCGCGGCGACGATGCCGGGGGAGATGAGGACGCCGCCCATGAGGGCGCCGAGCACGGGCGTGGCGCCGATCTTTCGAGCCGACGTGAAGCCGAGGTAGATGGGGATGAAGTAGAAGCACGCGTCGAAGAGGATGGTGTTGAAGAAGAGGTAGGTGGGGCTCTCCGGGCTGATGAGGTTCAGCAGATCGGGCCCCAAGACCACCGCGAAGGAGCGGAAGAGACCTCCCGCCATGATGAGCGGGATGAGCTGGATCATCGAGCCCGTGAAGAAGTCGAGCACCTTGTCCGCCGCGCGGCGCACCGGGCCCTTGGGCGTGGCGTCCTCTTCCCTCTCGGGGATCAGACCTTCGCCGACGAGGGGATTCTCGCTCTCAGCCATGGTTCCTCAGGCTTTCTCCGCCACCAAGAGCCAGTCTTCTGCGCTCGGCTTCTCCGGCAGCGGCCACGCTCCCTCGATGGTAGCTTCCCACGGCTCGCCGTAGGCGCCCGTGCGGGGGTCGAACCATCGAAGGCGCCACGTACCCGCCGCAAGGCCCGCGACGGCGAGCGGCTTGCGCACCGATTCCGAGTAGTAGGCCACGAGCCTGCTCCCGTCCTCGGCGACGCTCGCGAGCGGCTTCGCGCGTCCGAGCACGGCGCTTCCCGCCTCGCCCGCATAGGGCACGAGGTGCGAGAAGTCCTGCTCCTCGTAGAAGCGCCGCATGACGCCCATCTGCGCGCCTCCGGGCGCGTCGATCGCGTCCACCCACGTCACGCGGTTTCGGTTGAAGGTGTTCGCGAGATGGCGGCTCATCGGATCGGCCTCGAATTGCGACGCGTCCCAGATGTCGTCCCAGATGCCCTGGGCTCCGTAGGTGTAGCCGGCCGCGCCGAGCTGCATCGCGGTGTAGGCCACGCGTCGGAGCATCACCGGCGTGATCTCGCGCGGGCCGTTGACCTCGAGCGACGAGCAGAGCTCGTACATGGACTCGCCCTCGATGAAGGGCTTGGTTCCATGCGCGGCGAAGAACTCGCGATAGTCGCTCTCGGCGATGACGAAATCGCCGTGGCCGGCTTGGTTGAGCGTGAAGTCGAACCAGTCCTCGTCGTGGTAATAGCTCGCGAAGGGGCGTTCGTTGGTGTAGTGCGCCGTCTGGAGGTGGCCGTAGCCGTCGCACTCCTCGAAGACCTTCGCCACCTCACGCCAGCGATCGATGAGCGTCTCTCGCATCTCGGGGTTGTAGCCCGCGATCTCGCCAGCGAGCGTCCACACCATGGGGTAGGCGCCGTAGCGCGCCACGATGTAGCGCGCCGTGGCGGCCATCGCGCGCGGGCCCTCGGGCGAGAGGATCGAATCGTTCCAGGCGATGCCGAGCGCATCCACGAGGCCGGCATTTGCCACGTATGCCATGCGACGATCGAGTTCTTGCTGGTAGAAGGCCACGTTCGGCACGAGACGCTCGAGGTCGCCGTCCACCCAGTAGCGCTCCACGCCGTGGAAATCCGTGCGCAGGTTCGTCTGGTAGACCGTGAAGCCCTGCTCCACGCGGCGATCGACCATGCCACGGAACATCGAGCTCATGGCGGGGTGGTTCGATTCGTCCCAGCGCTCACCGTAGGCGAACTCCCAGTGCGTGTCGCCCAGCCAGAAGAAGGGCGTGCCATCGGCGTAGGCGAGATGACGCCCGTCATCGGCCACGCGGATGAAGCCGTGGCGATAGAGCGCGAGCTCACCCTCGTAGGGACGCGCCTCGAGCGAGCCCGCGAGGCCGTCGAGCGTGGGATCCTCCGCGCAGGAGGTGTGCCAGTGCCACTCCCCCGGCTCCGTGGGCGCGAAGGAGACGCGATAGACGCATCCGCCGTCCCAGTAGGCCTCGCGACGGATGACGCGCCCGGAGGGTGCCTCGAAGCGGGCCAGGAGGTGCAGATCGTCGAGCGGACGCTCGGGCGTCCACGCCGCCTCGAACGTCAAGATCTCCGGCCGCCAGCAGATGGCTCGAACGGGCTCTGCGCTCATGGGGCGCTCCTCCCCATACACGTGGGGCGACCGCGTTTCCGCAGCCGCCCCACGCCGGTCAGCTCACTTCGCTGTGCTCAGCGAGGGTTTGCAAATCCTAATAGTCCATGGCGCCGGGCAAAACCGCATCGGCGTCGGCCTCTTCCTCGGTCGTACCGAGCTCCTCCTTCGTGAAGCCGAACATCATGGTCACGACGGCACCCACCACGATGGAGCACGCGGCACCGATGAGCATGCAGATGAGGTTCTGCATGCCACCCTGCATGTACTGGAGGGCGATGAGGAAGTTGGTGGCGCCGCCGCCGGGATAGACGACCACGCCGAGGAGGCCGGAGAGCACGGCACCCGCGGCACCGCCGGCGAACATGCCGAGCATGGTGCGACGATAGCGGAGGATGACGCCGAAGAGGCCGGGCTCGGTGACGCCGCCGAGGACGGCAGCCACGAGGTAGCCCCAGCACAGGCTCTTCTCGTCCTTGTCACGCAGACGAAGCGCCGCGCCGAGGACGCAGCCCCAGACCGCCCACATGGCGCAGTTCGTGGAGACGAAGATCACGGGGTCCATGCCCGCCTGGGCGAGCTGGACGATGGCGACCATGATGATCGGCATGTGCATGCCGGCCACGACGAAGAGCTGCCAGAAGGCGCCGAGGATCGCCATGACGAGGAACGTGAAGACGCCACCGATGTCGGCGATGCCGAAGAGCGCGGCGCCGATGCCGTTACCGATGAGGGCGCCGAGCGGCGCGAGGATGATGAGGGAGATCGGGACGACGATCACCATCGTGAGGAACGGGGTGAAGATCGTGGAGAGCGCGTCGGGCATCCAGCTCTTGATCCACTTCTCGATGAAGTAGATGCACGGGACGGAGAGCATGATCGGCAGCACCGACTGGCTGTAGTTCGCAGCGGCGATTTCGATGCCGTAGACGCTGATGATCCCGCCACCCTCCTGGGCAGCAGCGGAGATGATGCCCGGGGATATGAGGATGCCGCCCATGAGGGCGCCGAGGACGGGCGTGGCGCCGATCTTGCGGCAGGCGCAGAAGCCGAGGTAGATCGGCAGGAAGTAGAACGCCGCGTCGTACATGATGTTGTTGAAGAAGATGTACGCGGCGCTGTCCTCGGCGAGGATGTTGAGCATGGTCGGGCCGAGCACGACGGCGAAGGTGCGGAAGAGACCGCCTGCCATCATGAGCGGGATCAGCTGGACCATGGAGCCGGAGAGGAAGTCGAGCGCGTTATCCCAAACCTTCTTCGGGGTGAGCGGCTCCTTCTCCGCGTCGCCCAGGTCCTCGTCCACGGAGCCGCCGCCGGCGACGCCCATGCCCGTGACCTCGGCGTAGACCTTCGGCACGTTCTGGCCGATGATCACCTGGAACTGGGGGCCGGCCCACACGGCGCCGAGCACGCCCTTGACGCCCTTGACGGCGTCTTCGTCGACCAGGCTCTTGTCCTTCACGGTGAGACGAAGGCGCGTCATGCAGTGCGTGGCGTTGCCCACGTTCTCGGGACCACCGACTGCGGCAAGGACGCCTTCGGCGATCGCTTTGTTGTCAACGGCCATAGGGTTCCCCTCTCTCTTGGCCGATCTCTACACAAACTCATCACACGTACGAACTCTATAAAGCATGGCCTTCCGAGTTGTGAAGGCCGAGATTTAGTAAATCCTTTAATCCCCTCCTCGCGATGAGTAATCGTTTACCTAGTGCCGCTTTGCAGTGTAGCAGATTGCGTAAACGTTTGCGCGGAGATGTTCGCCCAGATTGGCCGCTCACCGATGGAGGGGCCACCGGTTCGGCCAACCGCCAGCGAGGCGTTTCGGGGCGCCCGGTATGGAAAGAGCCACGGGGATTCGAAACGTCAGCGAGAAGCTTCGGGGTGCCCGGTATGGAAAGAGCCACAGGGATTCGAAACGTCAGCGAGGCGTTTCGGGGCGCCCGAGATGCGGGTGATTTTGCGGCCGTAGCGCAACTTCGCTACTCGAGGCCGCAAAATCGCGCGCAGATCGGGTGCATCCGGGACGCCGCAGCGTCATTGCCGATGCATGGTTTGGTAGAGCGCCGATTCCCACCTGGCCAGCCGCTCCTCGCGCTCGCCCTCGCCCATCTTCGGCTCGTAGACGGTGCGCTCGATGGCGTCGTAGATGGCGTTGCCGCGATAGACGCCGGCCTTGGAGCCGGCCACGTAGGCCACGCCGCCCGCCGAGAGCTCGGCCAGGCTCGAGACCACGACCGTCACCCGGGCGAGATCGGCTTGGAGCTGCATGAGGTAGGCGTTATGGGAGGGCCCGCCGTCGGCGCGGAGCTCCGCCACCGGGAAGCCGCTGTCGGCGCGCATGCCGAGCACGAGCGAGGTGTCTTGCAGGCAGATGCTGTCGACGACCGCCTTCACCATCTCGTTTCTGCCGGTCGTGCGCGTCACGCCCGTGAGGAGGCCCGTCGCGTCGCCGTCCCACCAGGGTGCACCGAGCCCGGTGAAGGCCGGCACGAAGACGGCGCGATCCCTCGGGTTCGCCTTGGCGCAGATCTCCTCGGTCTCGCCCGGCTCGTGGATGAGCTTCATGTCGTCGATGAGCCAGGTGATGACGGCGCCGGAGTAGTTGATGTTGCCCTCGAGGATGTAGGAGACCTTGCCGCCGAAGTCCCAGGCGATGGAGCTCACGAGCCCGCTTCGGCTCTGGATGAGCCGATCGCCCGTCTGGAGCACCACCGAGGAACCCGTGCCGTAGGTGGCCTTGAGCTCGCCCGCGTCGAGGCAGTTCTGCGCCGCGAGCGCCGCCTGGGAATCGCCGAGGACGCCGCAGACGGGGATGGGATCGTCGAAGAGCCCGCCCATGGTGGTGGTGCCGAAGACGCTGTCGGAGTGCACGACCTCGCCGAGCGCCTCGATGGGCAGGCCGAAGAAGTCGCAGAGCTCTCGGCTCCACGCCACCTCGCGAAGGTCGAGGAGCTGGGTGCGGCACGCGTTCGAGGGCTCCGTCTTGAAGGGATGCTCGCGGCAGAGCTTGAAGCAGAGCCAGGAGTCGATCGTGCCGAGGGCGAGCGTGCCGCGCTCGGCGGCGTCGGCCACGGGCGGGATGTTCTCGAGGAGCCACGCCATCTTCGAGGCGGAGAAGTAGGGCGAGAGCTCGAGCCCCGAGAGCTCGCGGACGCGCTCCACCTCCCCCGCCTTCTCGGCGGCGAGCCGGGCGCAGAGCTCCTGGGCTCGGCCGTCCTGCCAGACGATGGCGTTCGCGAGGGCCTGGCGCGTCTCCTTGTCCCAGGCGAGGCAGGTCTCGCGCTGGTTCGAGAGGCCGATGCAGGCCACCTCCCCGTCGAGGACGCCCGCCTGGGTGCAGGCGTCGCGCGCCACGGCGAGCACGTTGGTGACGATCTCCTCGGGGTCGTGGGAGACCCAGCCCCGATCGTTCACGATCTGGCGGTGCGGTCGGGAGGTCTTCACCACCGCGCGGCCGAACTTGTCGAAGAGGACCGCCTTGGTCCCCTGGGTGGACTGGTCGATGGCGAGGACGAAGGGCGCGTTCTCGTGCATGGCTCCTCCTCAGGTGCTCGCGGTGCGCTAGGCCTTGGCCAAGAGCTCCCCGGCGCTCTTCGCGATGCCGGCGGCGTCGAGGCCGTAGCGCTCGAAGATCTGGGCCTTCGTGCCCGTCTTCACGGGGGCGTCCGGCAGCGCGAGGGTCTTCACCGGGCGGGGGCACGTCTCCCCCACCACCTGGGCCACCATGGAACCGAGCCCGCCGAAGGGCGCGGCCTCCTCGGCTGTGAGCACGACCTTCGCACCGCGGGCGGCCCGGAGCACGGCCTCCACGTCGAGGGGCTTCACGCAGTACATGTCCACGACCGTGGTGGAGACGCCCTCGGCCTCGAGGGCCTTCGCGGCCTCCAGGCACGCGTGCACGAGCTCGCCCGTGGCGATGAGGGCCACGTCGGAGCCCTCGCGGAGCACGTTCGCATGGTCGAGCTCGAAGGGGCAGTCGTCGTCGGCGTAGACGTCGGGCACCACGGAGCGGCCCACGCGCACGTAGGCGCACTTCTCGTCGTCGAGCAGGGCGTTCATGAGCTTGCGCGTCTGGTGCTGGTCGCTCGGCAGGTAGACCCGCATGTTGGGCACGGCGGCGAGCGCCGCGATGTCCTGGGCGCTCTGGTGCGTCATGCCGAGCTCGCCGTAGGAGACGCCGCCGGAGATGCCCACGAGGGTGACGTTGGTGTCGGAGTAGGCGCAGTCCACGCGCGCCTGCTCAAAGGAGCGCGTGGCGAGGAAGCTCGCCGGCGAGACGGCGACGGCCTTCTTGCCGCAGCGCGCGAGGCCGGCGGCCATGCCCACGAGATCCTGCTCGGCGATGCCGACCTCCACGGCCTGCTCGGGGTAGGTCTCGTAGAAGGGGTCGAGTGCGGCCGACCCGCGCGAATCGGAGCAGAGCACCACGATGTCGCGATCGCTTGCGGCTCGCTTCATGAGCACGTCCGCGATGACGGCGCGGTTCGCGAGATTAGCCATGGCGCACCTCCTCGGCACGGGCCTTGAGCTCGGCCTTGATCTGCTCGTACTGCTCGGCGTTCGGCACCTGGTGGTGCCAGCCGGCCTTGTTCTCCATGAGCGGGCTGCCGTAGCCCTTCACCGTGTTCGCGATGATCATCGTCGGAGCGCCCTTGGTGGCCTCGGCCTCGGAGAAGGCGTCGTCGAGCGCCTCGAGGTCGTGGCCGTCCACCTCGATCACGTGCCAGCCGAAGGCCTTCCAGCGCTCGGCCTGGGAATCGAGCTTCATCACGGCCTCGGTGTCGCCCGAGATCTGCAGGCGGTTGCGATCGATGAGGCCGCAGAGGTTGTCGAGCTCGAAGTTCGAGCCGCTCATGGCCCCTTCCCAGACGGAGCCCTCGGCGAGCTCGCCGTCGCCCATGAAGCAGTAGGTGCGATAGGAGAGGCCGTCCATCTTGGCGGCCAACGCCATGCCGCAGGCGATGGGCAGGCCGTGGCCGAGCGAGCCGGTGTTCATCTCGATGCCCGGGATGCCGCGGTTCGGGTGGCCGATGTAGGGGCTGCCGTTCTTGGCGTAGGTGCCGATGACCTCCTTCACGTCGATGAAGCCCGCGGCGGCGAGCACCGCGTAGAAGGCCTCCACCGCGTGGCCCTTCGAGAGCAGGAAGCGATCGCGGTTCTTGTCATCGCGCTGCTCCGGGCTCATGTTCAGATGGCGGAAGTAGAGCACGAGCATGGCGTCCAACACGGAGAAATCGCCTCCGAGGTGCCCGGTTTTCCCGTTGAAGACCATGTCGAGCGCGTCGCCGCGCAGCTTCCAGCGCAGATCCTCCAGCTCTGTGAGCTCTTTACGCTCCACGAAGGTTCACTCTCCCCTCAGATAGGCCTTGACCTCTTCCTCGATGGGATCGTAGAGGTCGGGCATGATGCCGAGATACTTTCCGCAGGCCTCGTAGAGGATCGGCACGACGTTGCCGTGGATCGCCGTGCAGTGGTGGATGTAGGGACCCTCGACGATCTTGGCCTCGAGGCGCTTGATGTTCGCCACCTTGATCCAGAGGTAGGTTCCCTTGCCCATCGGCCCGTCGATGCCCTCGGCGTTGCCGAGGAGCAAGGAATACCGTCCGTGGTCGCCGTCGAAGCGGGCGATGGTGAGCTCGCCGTGCTTGGCCTCGGCGGTGACGGCGCCGTTGTAGTTGAAGGCGAGCGGCAGCGTCACCTTCGGACGCTCGCAGGCAACCGAGCAGGGCCAGGGGCCGCAGTGCTGCAGGAGCTCGCCGTTGGGCTCGTCGGGGTGGCGGATCGTCCAGTCGGCGAAGAAGGAGCGCTTCTCGTTCATGGCCGCAGCCTCCACGAGGAGCGAGGTGATGGAGCCGTGCACGTCCGTCTCGCAGGAGATGGGGAAGCCCTCCTCGTTCAAGATCGAGTTCGCCGCGCAGGGCATGATGCCGAGCTCGTGCTGGAGCTCGTTCCAGCACTGGATGCAGCCGGCCGTGCAGTGGTAGGCCTCGAGCATGCGGCGCATGGCCACCGCCATGCCGGCCACGGTCTCGAGCTGCTCCTCGGAGCAGTTGATGTCGTAGCGCTCGCGGATCCAGGCGATCTGCCTCTCGATGGCGGATCCGCCGTCGCCCGTGGCCTCGCCCTTGGCCTCGGCCACGGCGCGCGTGAGCTCGGGCAGGGGCACGGGCACGCATTCGATGTTGAAGCGCTCGAGGAGCTCGCCCTCGTTGCACATGGTGGAGTAGAACTCGTAGGGCCTGGGGCCGATCTGGAGGATGCGCGCCTCGCGGAAGACCTTCACGACGTTGCAGACGGCGAGGAAGTCGCGCAGGCCGCGCTCGAAGACGGGGTCGTCCACCCGGCAGTTCGTCATGTAGGTGAAGGGGACGTTGAAGCGGCGGAGCACCTTGCCCGTGGCGAAGAGGCCGCACTGGCTGTCACGCGGACGCGTGCCGTCGGGCTCGGGGCGCTCGTCGAGCGGGCCCCAGAGGAGCACCGGCACGTCGAGATCCTTGGCGAGGCGGGCGCACATGAACTCCGTGCCGAAGTTGCAGTGGGGCAGGAAGAGGCCGTCGACGTGCTCGGCCCTGAACTTCTCGAGGATCTTCAGGCGATCCTCCTCGCAGAAGAGGAGGCCCTCCTCGTTGACGTCGTCGATGTCGACGTAATCGATGCCGAGCTCGTCGAGCTTGTCGGCGATGATGCCGCGATACTTGCGCGCATCGGGCGCCGAGAAGATGCTGCGGCGCGTCGGAGCGTATCCCAGGCGAATCGTTGCCACTGCTACCAGCCCCTTTCCTCCCCGTGAGGGCGTTGCAAAAGCCTAAATTTGGCCGTTTACCACGAGTTTTCCTGAAGAGATTGTAGAGTCGGCCGCTCGGCGCCGATCACGGTTCGCCTTTTACTAAACTTTAGATCCTAAATTGAGCATCGTTTTAGAAACGAGGCGCGCGCGTTGTACAACGACTCCGAAGTCTTGGAGAAGTGGAGCTCGATGAAGGTCACCGCGCGCGACGTGGCACGGGAGGCCGGGGTCTCCCCGGCCACCGTCTCTTTGGTGTTCCAGCAAAAGCCCGGCGTCTCGCGATCGACGCGCGAGCGCGTCTTCGAGGTGGCCGCCCGTCTCGGCTACGTCTACGAGGCGCGCACCGCCGATCGGGCCACCTCCACGATCCTCTTCGTCATGTACAAGAAGCACGGTCAGGTGGTCTACGAGACGCCCTTCTTCGAGGAGCTTTTGAAGGGCGTCACCGACGCCACCTACCGCCACGGCTATCACAAGCTCGCGGTTTCCTATTTCTACGGCCGCGAGAGCGCCTACGAGCAGATGAAGTCCGTGCAGTCGGTGCGCTGCGCGGGGCTCGTGCTCCTCGCCACCGAGGCCATGGCCACCGACATCGCCCAGTTCGAACGCCTCGGCGTGCCGATCGTGCTTCTGGACAGTTGGTTTCCCACCAAGAGCCTCGACAGCGTCATCATCGACAACACGCGCGGTGCCTACGACGCGGTGCGCTACCTCATTTCCAAGGGCCATTCCGACATCGGCTACCTGCACTGCGGCGTCTCGATCCGCAACTTCCTCGAGCGCCAGAGCGGCTTCTCGAGCGCCATGCGCGAGATCGCCCCGCGCACCGACAAGCTCCCGCCGATCGTGCGCGTGGGCTCCACCTTCGAGGATTCCTACGCCGACATGAGCGCCTACCTCGACGCCGGCATCGAGCTGCCCACGGCCTACTTCGCCGACAACGACATCATCGCCTACGGCTGCATCAAGGCCCTCACCGACCACGGCTACCGCGTGCCCGCAGACGTCTCCGTCATCGGTTTCGACGACATGGTGTTTCCCGAGGTCATGGTGCCCAGACTCACGACGATGGCCGTGCCCAAGGACGCCATGGGCGAGCTCGCGGTGAAGCGCCTCGCCGACCTCATCAAGGGCGAGACGAACGGCGAGACCATCCGCCTCGCCGTCCAGACCAAGGTGGTCGAGCGCGACAGCGTGCTCGACCTGCGCGCGGGCGGCGCGCCCGAACCGAGCACCCACCCCTCGGCGAGAGAGAGCGAGAGATGATCCAGAACGTATGCACCCTAAAGGATCCCGCCGGCCTGCACGCGCGCCTGGCGGCGCGCATCGCCGAGGCGGCACGGGGCTGCGAGAGCTCTCTCTCGATCTCCTTCAAGGGGATCGAGGCGAAGGCCACCGACATCCTCGGCCTCATGCAGATCGACGCGAACGAGAACGACCTGCTCCTCGTGGTCTCGGACGGACCAGACGAGGATCACGCGCTCTCCCAGGTTCGAAGCATCATCGAGACCGTGGGCTAGCGCGGCGCAATCCCGGGGATTGCGAGGCTACGCGAGATCGAGATAGCCCTCGCGCGGCGTCACGTGGAACCAGTCGGCGATCTCGCGGAGCTCGTCGTCGGTGATGGTCTGCAGGATGGGCATCTGCGCGATCTTGAGGTAGATCTCGGCGGCCTTCTCGGCGGTCTCGATGAGCCCGAAGGTCTCGTCCAAATCTGCGCCGGCTCCGTAGATGCCGTGTTGGCCCCACACCACGAGCCGCGAACGCCTCATCTTCTCGGCCGTGGCCTCGCCGATCTCGTTCGTGCCGCAGAGCATCCACGGCAACACGCCGATGCCGTCGGGGAAGACGATCATGCATTCGGTGCACATCTGCCAGAGCGTCCGGGTGAAGGCGCGCTCGTCGAGATCGTGGACGAAGGTCATCGCCAGCAAGTTGGCCGGATGGCAGTGCATGATCACGCGATTCGCCGGGTTCTCGGCGAGGCGCACGGCGTGGCTCATGAGGTGCGCGGGGAGCTCCGAGGTGAATGAGCCGCCGTCGGCGTAGCCCCAGAGGAGCTCGGCGGTGCGGCCGCTGTCCGTCACGCGGATGACACCGAGGTTGTTCTCGGGATCGTACTGCACGTTCTTGAAGTACTTGCCGGTTCCCGTCACGAGGAAACAGCGGCCGTCGAGCGTCGGCGCATCGAAGCCCGTGGGAATGGAGCGCAGGGGATGGGAGACGTCGAGGTAGCGCGCGAGCTCCTCCTCGTCCACGAGCAGGCTGATGTTGCCGCCGTTTCGCTCGTCCCATCCGTGGTCGTACATGTTGGTGGTGGTGCGGATGAGCTCGACCATGAAGGGCGCGTCGAGGATGGTTTCCATGAGGGCTCCCCTATCTCGTGACGATCGTGACCGGGACGTCGAAGATCTTCGCGACCTTCAGAATGGTATCGATATGGCGGCCGGAGGCGGCGGCCATGTGGTGCGTGGGGCCGGCTTCGCTCCACCGATCGCAGAACGCGCGTGCGCCGCAGGAGAAGCGCGTGCGCATGTTCGTGTCGCCGAAGGTGAAGATGGGTCCGGGCTCGTTCACGCCCTCGGCCACCACGAACGCGAAGTGCCCGTCGGCGTCCTGCGTGATGGCGAGGTAGGTCACGGGCCCGAGGTGCGGATAGAACTGGGTGAGGTAGCCGCCGCCGGTCTTGCCGTGGAAGACGGGCACGATCCTCATGGTCGGCTTCTCGGCCGAGATGTCCGCGTCGCCCGAGCCGGAGTGGCCGATGATGCAGATGTCCTCGTCGAAATCGATGGAGTACATCTCGGAGAGCTGCCCCGTGCCGGCGATGGTCTTCAAGATCCCCATCGCCATGGCCACCTTGATGTCACCTTCCACGGCGCAGGCCACGCCCTGCTTGATGAGCATGGAGAAGGCCGGGATGAGCATGGAATCGAGGATGCCCGCCTTACCTTGGGCGTAGCCGTCGTAGTGGGAGGCCACGAAGCCGAGCCGCTCCTCGCGCACCCAGGCCTCGAACGCCACCACGTAGCGCGCCATCTCCCAGACGGTCTCGACCGTGGCGCCGCCCTCGATGTCGAAGGTGGCGAGGATCTCCTCGGCCTTCGCGCGAATGGCCGCCTCGTCGGTGACGTCGTCGGCGATGGCCCAGAGCCTCTCCCAGTCGAACTGCTTGGTGTAGAGCCCCATGCGATGGTAGAGGTTCGTCTCGTCGATGTAGAGATCCATCATGCCGGGGTAGGGCCGACCGATCTGGGCGAGGTTGAGCGAGCGGAAGCGCCGGCGCACCTGCGCCGCACGGCACCAATCCTCGATCTGGGCCCACGCCTCGGGATCTCCGCCCTCCTGGACGCCGGTGATGACGGCGTGGCGTTTGCCGGCACGCTCGAGGTCGGCCACCATCTCGCCCACCGCGCCGCATGCGTAGAGCTCCCCCAGCCAGGTGGCCGTGTCGGTGTGCTCGTAGTCGGGCGCCCGGAGCTTCTGGAGGTTCACGAGCACCACCGGCACGTCGAGGTCGCGCACGGCCGGCAGCAGGTTGTAGCTCGTGGCGTAGGTGAGGAGCTGGCAGATCACGAGGTCCACGTCGGCGGCGCGGAAGGCCTCTCCCGCGGCCATGGCGAGCTCCTTGGTGGTGACGAGCCCGCCGTCCACGACGTCGACCGTGCCCGGCATCTGCGCGAGGAAGCTCGCGTACTGGGTACGGAACTCGCCCTCCAAGCTCGGAAACTGCGGAAGATACGCCCCGAGGGCGATGGAGAAGACGCCGACCTTGGCCCGGGTGTCGATGAGCACGATGGATCCTCCCTTTGGTCGATCGAAGCGTGCGGAGCGCAACGCGCGCTATTCGGGGTCGAAGCGCACGAGCTCGAACGAGTTCGCGATGATGCGTCGGGCGATGGCGAGGTTCGGGATGCTCCCGGCCGAGATCATCTGCACGACGAGGTTGCCGGCGCTCGTGGCCTCCACCGGTCCGGCGATGACGGGCTTGCCGCAGGCGTTGGCCGTGATCTGGTTGAGATGGCCGTCCTGCGATCCGCCGCCCACGATGGAGATGGCCCCGTAGCTCGCGTGCGTGATGGCCTCGATGCCCGCCACCGCGCGCTCGTAGGCGCTCCCGAGGCTGCGATAGATGCAGGTCATGAGCTCGCCCACCGTCGTCGGCAGCGGCTCGTTCGCCCCCGCGCACCAAGCGCAGACGGCCTCCATCATGGAGTGGGGCGCGAGGAATGCGTCGTCGTCCACGTCCACGAGGGAGGAAAAGTCCGGGGTCTCCACGGCGCAGGCGATGAGGTCCTCGAAGCCCACGGCCCGGTCGAGCCCGAGCGGCGCGATGGCGCCCGAGAGGGGTCGCGCGGCCTCCTCGCGACCGCTCACGTAGGAGACGCCGTTCAGCTCGCGGCGCACGGACTGGATCATCCAGAGCCCCATGATGTTCTTGAGGAAGCGGTAGGTTTTCGCGAAGCCGCCCTCGTTCGTGTAGTTGCCGTCGCGCGCGGCAGCGCTGAGCTCGGGTTCCCCTCGCTCGACGCCGAGCAGGCTCCACGTTCCCGAGGAGAGGATGATCGAGTTGCGCTCCGTCGCGGCGAGGTAGGCCGAGCCCGTATCGTGCGAGGCCACGAGCACGACGTTCGTGTCGTAGCCGATGCGCTCGGCGACCTTCGTCGTCACCTTGCCGAGGACGCGCCCTGGGAAGGAGAGCTCGCCGAAGAGCGCGCGCGGAATGCCGTAGGCGTCGAGGAGCCCCTCGTCCCAGGTCCTCGAGCGCGCGTTCACGAGCCCCGTCGTCGTGGCGTTCGTGTACTCCTGCGCCTTCACGCCCGTGAGGAGAAAGCCGAGGTAGTCGGGGACCATGAGGAGCGCTCGGGCCTCTGCGAACGCGTCCGGCGTCTCGCGTCTTTGGGCCAGGAGCTGGTAGACGGTGTTGATGGGGTTTCGTTGGATGCCGGTTCTCGCCCAGGCCACGCGCGGAGGCACGAGCGCGTCGGCGACGGCGAACATGCCGTCGGTGCGCAGATCGCGGTAGGCCACCACGTCGCCGATCAGGCGATCCTCGGCGTCGAGGAGCGCGTAGTCCACGCCCCAACTGTCGATGGCCACGCTCGCGGGCTCGAAGCCGTGCTCCCTGCACAGGGCGAGCCCCTCGAGGATCTCCTCGAAGAGCTCGTCGATCTTCCAGCAATCGTGGCCCGCGGTGCGCCGCTGGCCGTTCTCGAAGCGATGGATCTCCTCCGAACGCAGGAGATCGTCGTGCTCGAGCCAGCCCACGACGACGCGACCGCTCGACGCGCCGAGGTCGATGGCGGCATGGCAGTGCCTGCGCATCTTCCCCATGGCGCGACGCCCGGGCTAGCTGACGGTGATGACCGGCTGGCCGGCCTTCACGGGCTGCGGGTCGATGGAGTTCACGGAATCGTACTCGGCGGTGTTGGAGATGAGGACCATGACGTCGTCGGGGTGCCCGGCCTTCTTGATCTTGGCGCGGTCGAAGGTGACGAGCGGCTGGCCGGCCTTCACCTTCTCATCCTGCTTGACGTACATCTGGAAGCCCTCGCCCTTCATCTGGACGGTGTCCACGCCGATGTGGATGAGGACCTCGACGCCGTCATCGGAGAGCAGGCCGACGCCGTGGCCGGAGCCCATGGTGGCGGAGACGGTGCCGTTGAAGGGAGCGTAGGCCACCGAGCCGGAGGGCTTGATGACGATGCCCTGGCCGAGGATGCCCTGGGCGAAGACGGGATCCGGGGCCTCGGAAAGCGCGACGGCCTCACCGTCGACGGGCGCGAGCACGGTCTTGGGCGCCGGCGTGCAGGCGATCGGCTCGGGCTTGGACGGCTTCTTGAACTTATCGAAGAGACCCATGGGATTCCTTTCGTCGGGGTATTTTCTGTTTTGTACTGCGCAACCTCGGCACCCCCCACTCCGTGGCCACGTTTAGTAAATCATGCAACCCCCACACCACGTTCGCTCGCCAATCCGCGAACGGCACGCGAGCGCCCATCGGCTACGGGTTCGTTCAAACGTCAGGGAGATGGCTCTGGAATGCTGCTCCGGCGATTGCAGAGCTGCAGGTCATCGAAACGCCGGCGAGAAGCTTCGGGGTGCCTCGGATAGACGGGATCTCGGGCGCGTAGCGCAACTTCGCCCCTCGAGCGCCCGAGATCGCGGCTCGATGAGGTGCATCCGGAGCTTCGCGGCGTCGTCAAAGCCTCGTGATCATCAACCGCATCCCGTTCAGGATGACGAGGAGGGCGACGCCGGTGTCGGCGAAGATGGCGGCGCCCATGCCGGCGAGACCGAGGACGGCGAGCACCATCACGACGAACTTCACGATGATGGCGAAGGCGATGTTCTCGCGCACCACGCGAAGCGTGCGCTTCGACAGCTTGAGGAAGGCGGGCAGCGCCGAGAGATCGCCGGCGAGAAGCGCCACGTCGGCCACCTCGAGGGCGGTATCGGAGGCGGCGGCGCCCATGGTGATGCCGAGATCGGCCTGGGCGAGCGCCGGCGCGTCGTTGATGCCGTCGCCCACCATGGCGACGATGCGCCCCCGCTCCTCGAGCTCCCGGATGGCGGCGAGCTTGTCGTCGGGCAGGAGCCGGGCGCGCACGGTGGTGATGCCGAGGGAGGCCGCCACGGCCGTTGCCGCGCGTTCGTTGTCGCCGGTGAGCATGACCGTTTGGGCGACTCCGGCCGAAGCGAGGCGGGCGATGGCCTCGGCGCTCGAGGCGCGCACCGCGTCGCGCAGTCCGAGCACGCCGAGGAGCTCGGCCGAGGCGCCCGTGCCCCGCACGACGCCGAGGGCCGTGCCACCGTCGCGCTCGATCTCGGCGATCGCCTCGGCGGCGAAGGCCGGGAGCTCGCCGAGCGCCTCGCGCACAAAGGAGGGCTTGCCCACGCGAAGCTCGGCTCCCT
Organism: uncultured Atopobiaceae bacterium; assembly: GCA_947599965.1. GTDB lineage: Bacteria > Actinomycetota > Coriobacteriia > Coriobacteriales > Atopobiaceae > CANRLS01. The sequence goes on from CANQFP010000001.1 coordinate 19,122, forward strand.
CGGCCTCGCCCTCCATGCCGTGGCCCGCCACCTCGCGCACGCCCTCGGCCTTGAGCGCCCGGGCGACGCCCACGGCCTCGGCGGCGTCCACGACGGCGAGGGCGAGCGGGTGCGTGGAATCGGCCTCGAGCGCGGCAGCGGCGGCGAGCACATCGGCCTCCACCTCGCCCGGAGCGCAGACGACCCGCACCACCGAGGGACGCCCCTCGGTGACGGTGCCCGTCTTGTCGAAGGCGACCGCGTCCACCTTCGATGCGATGTCGAGGTAGGCTCCGCCCTTCACGAGCACGCCGATCTTGGCGGCCCGCGTGATGGCGGAGACGAAGGAGACGGGTGTCGAGATCACGAGCGCGCAGGGACAGGCGATGACGAGCAGCGTGAGCGCGCGCCAGATCCAGGCGAGCCACTCCACCGGCTGGCCGAAGAGCGCGAGGACGAGGGGCACGCCGAGCCCCACGACGAGTGCGACGGCCACGACGATGGGCGTGTAGACGGCGGCGAAGCGGTCGACGAAGGATTCGTAGGGCGCACGCTCGGCCTGAGCACCCTGCACGAGGTTCACGATACGCGCGAGCGTGCCGCAGTCGGCGTCATCGGTCACCCGCACCGTGAGCGTGCCCACGGTGTTGAGCGTGCCGCCGAAGACGGCGTCGCCGGGGCCCTTGTCGAGCGGCACGGATTCACCCGTCACGGGCGATTCGTCGAGCGCCGAATCGCCCTCGAGGATGACTCCGTCCAAGGGCACGCGCTCGCCGGGCAGCACGCGGACGGCCCAGCCCTCCTCCACGTCGTCGAGCTCCACGTCGCGCGTGGCGTCGCCCTCCACCACGTGGGCGATCTCGGGCGCGAGCGCCATGAGGTTCTCGATCGAGCCGCGGGTCTTGCGCATCGACCAGCCCTCGAGCCACTCCCCGATCTGGTCGAGGAAGATGACGATGGCGGCGTCGCGGAAGGTGTCGAGCGCGTCCATGCCTGCTCCGAGCTCGTAGAAGCCCATGATGAGCGCGCCGAGGACGGCGATGCCCATGAGGACGTTCATGTCGGCGGTCCTGCGCCCGAGGGCGGCTTGGGCCATGGGGCCGACGAAGACGAGCCCCGCCGCGGCCGCGATCGTGTAGACGACGACCGAGGGGGCGAGCGCACCCAGCGCGAACTCGAGGATGAGGCCGAGCGCGATGCCCGCCCCGGAGACGCCCATGAGGAGCACCTCGCGATGCTCGTCCCACCAGGAACGCGAGGCGTCGAGGCGCTCGAGTTCCTCCTCGGGAAGGTCGAGGTCGAGCCCGCAGGAGCGCACCGCGCCGAGCACGGCCTTCTCCACGCTCACGGCGCTCGCGTCGGGCGCGGCGATGACGGTGAGCGTGGACGTGACGTAGTCGAGCGAGGCGTCGACGACGCCGTCGGCGATGCGCACGGCGTTCTCCGCGCCCTTGGCGCAGGAGGGGCAGTCGATGCCCGTGACGGTGAAGGTGAAATCGGGATCGGCGTCGAGATGATGGGAGACGATCGCCGCGTGGGCGTGGTCGTGCTCGCGGGCGCACGCCCCGTCGAGCTCGCGGGCGCAGGGCTCGCCGGCGGCGGGCGCACTCGCAGGTGAGGGCGCTTCGGCCCCTTCGATCGGACGTTCCAAGGTGACGGTCGACATCTCGGCCCCCTACTCCGGCCAGTGCCCGGCGTGCTCGAGGCCCACGGCGATGAGCGTGGCCACGTGCTCGTCGGCGAGCGCGTAGATGGAGCGCTGCCCCTCGCGCCGCATGGTCACGAGACCGCGATCGCGGAGGAGCCGCAGCTGGTGCGAGATGGCGGATTGCGAGACGCCGCAGAGGCGCTGGAGCTCGCCCACCGAGCGCTCGCTCGTGGTGAGTGCACCGAGGATGCGGAAGCGCGTGTAGTCGGCGAGCGCGTCGAAGATCTGCGTCGTGGCGTAGATGACGTCGTCATCCTCGAGGTAGGACGCCCATTCGTCGGGCGCTTCCTCCCCATCGACGAGGTGGAGCTCCTTCCCCCGCACCGCATCCGCCATGGCATCCTCCCATCAAATATATGAACACATGCTCATACCTTTGATAGAAGTATAGCCACCGGCGCGACCCGCGCACCGTCTCGCCCCCTGCAATCCGCGAGCGGTCGGCTCCTCGCGTGAATCGGGGAACGGCCCCGCCGCCTGCTCCCGCGAGGGGCTCGGCGACGGGGCCTCGTCTGCGCGAAGGATGTGACGCGCTTAGAGATCGAGCAGCATCAAGCGGCCGATGGCGTCGATGTAGACGGCGAGGGCGGTCTTCAAGAGATCCTCGCGAATGCCCTCGTTTGCGCCGTGGACATCTCCCACCCACTCGGGCTTGGGGTCTTCAGGCTCCTCGGGGCCGAAGGCGACGGCCTTCTCGAAGTGGCGCGCGTAGGTGCCGCCGCCGATGGTGTAGGCCGGCTCGTCTCGGCCGGTACGCTCGCGATAGACGGCCATGAGCGCGTTGATCTCGGGCGAATCCGGCTTCACGTAGAAGGGCACGTTGTCCGCGAGCCTCTCGAAGGTGCAGGCGTGCTCCGCCGCCGCAGCGGAGAGGACATCGACGATCTCCTCGCCGGTGATGCTCGTCACGTAGCGGGAGTCGACGGTCTGGGTGAAGCGGCCGTCCTCGGTGGTGCGCACGACGCCGCCCACCACCGTGCTCCTCCCGAAGAGCTCGTCGGTGGCGGCGATGCCGATCTGCTCGCCGTAGTCGTCCGCGAGAAGGGTCGCCTGGAGCTCGAGGAACGGACGCTGAGCCTCGTCGAAGAGAGCGTTTTCGAGGAGATAGGCGTTCAGGAGCTTGATCGCGTTCAGCGTGCCCTCGGGCCTGGAGGCGTGCCCCGCGATGCCCCTGGCGCAGAGCCTGGCGCGTCCCTCGCCGCACGGCTCGACGGTGATTCCATCCGCGGGCGGCAGGAGCTCGGCCGCCACCGCCACCACGGCCTCGGCCTTGGAGGGAACGGCGTTCGCCACGGTGCCGCCGTCGAAGGACACGAGCTTCGCGCCGGCCACGGGAGCGGAGGTGAAGAGCCCGTGGAAGATGCCCTTCTCGCCGTAGCAGACGGGGAAATCGGCGTCGGGCGTGAAGAGGAAGGCGGGGCTCCCCTCGTGCGCCTCGTAGACGTCCGCGTCACGCATGCCCGTCTCCTCGTTGGAGCCGATGATCGCACGCAGGGTGTAGGGCAGTCGCACGCCCTCTTCCTTGAGCTTGGCGAAGAAGGCCGCCGCCCAGAGCGTGAGGATGAGCGGGCCCTTGTCGTCGGCGACGCCGCGGCCCACGAGCCAGCCCTCGCGCTCGACCATCTCGAAGGGATCGCTCTCCCAATCCTGCCCGCCCACGGGCACCACGTCGGCGTGGCACATGGTGGCGAGGATCCGCGTGCTCTCACCGGGCACGTCCGCCCAGGCCACGTAGCCGTGGTCGTCGTGCGCCTTGAGCCCGAGACGCTCGGCGATCTCGAGCGCGCAGTCGACGGCCTTGCGCGGCCCCGGGCCGTAGGGGGCGCCCGGCACGGCGGCCTTCAGATCCTCGACGCTCTCGATGGCCACGATCGAGCGGATGTCCTCGATCACCTGCAGCCAGACCTTGTCGATGTAGGCGTCGACCACGCCCCTCCATTCGGGCGTGGTGGGATCGAGAACGCGGTCGTCGAGTGACATGGGCCCTCCAAAGGACGCGATGGACATCGGATGTGCGATGATCGATCCCCATTCTAGGATGCGACCGTCACGATGATTCCCCATGCATCGGAGGAGGGAGCCCCATGGCCGAGGAACGTCGCACGCTCGCATCGATCGCCGATCTGCTGCCAACCGGGGGCTCCGGCGCACCGCTGCCCTTCGACGGGGCGATCTTCGACTTCGACGACACCATCGCGCTTTCGGGCCCCATCTGGCACACGGTCGATACGATGTTCTTCGAGCGTCGGGGGCTCCCGCTCGAGCCGGACGTGCCGGCACGCCTCGCCGCCCTCGGGTTTCGCGAGGGCGCGGAGTTCGTGATCGGGCGCTACGGCTTCAGCGAGACGCCGCAGGAGATCATGGACGAGTGGAACGAGCTCGGAAGCGAACTCTACCGTGAGAACGTAGCGCTGAGACCGGGCGTCGAGGCGTATCTCACCGCGCTTCGCGAGGCGGGCGTCCCTGTCGCACTCGCCACGACGAACCACCCCGACGTGCTCTCGGCCCTCGCGCCGAGAATCGACGTCGACGCGCTCTTCGACACGGTGGTCACGTCCGTGGACGTCTCGGTGCCGAAGGACGAACCCGACATCTACCTCGAGGCCGCGCGCCGCATCGCCACCGCTCCCCGCCGCACCGTCGTCTTCGAGGACATCCCCTTCGGGCTCGAGGCGGCGCATCGCGCGGGCTTCCTCACGGTGGGCGTGATCTCGGGCGACGTGAACCAAGATGTGGAGGCCGTTCGCGCCGCCGCGGATCTCCTCATCGACGGCTGGGAGGCCCTCGGGAACCCGTGCGGGCTCCCCGAAGCGTGAAAAAAGCGGAACCGGGATTGCTCCCGATCCCGCCTTCCATTCACAGATGAGCGGGGACTCGAAGGAAACCTCGAGTTAGCCGATCTTGCGAACGTTGGAAGCCTGAAGCTTGCCGTTCTGGCCCGTGGTCACCTCGAATTCGACGAGCTGGCCCTCGTCGAGGGTCTTATAGCCGTCCATCTGGATCTCGGAGAAGTGCACGAAGAGATCGTCGCCACCCTCGCGAGAGATGAAGCCGTAGCCCTTCTCGGGGTTGAACCACTTGACCGTACCTGTTTCCATCTCGAGCCTTTCTTCCTTCTTCCCGCAGCTCACGGGCAGATCCTCAGGGTGCCGAAGCACCGATGTTCATAAAGTCGTCAGTACAACGGCGCTAGTCTAGCAAAGCATCGGAAGCATATCCGCATGAATCTTCGGCCATTCACATTCATTGCAATGAACGGTGGAGCTCCCGGAACACAGGGTCCGGGAGCTCCTCTGAGATCGATGGATTCGAACGCGTTCCCGCCCTAGAAGAGCCCGGTGATCGTGCCGTCGTCGGTGACGTCGATGCCTGAGGCCGCCGGGCGCTTGGGAAGCCCGGGCATGGTCATGATCGAGCCCGTGAGCAGGACGACGAAGCCGGCCCCGGCGTCGACCTTGGCTTCGCGCACCGTGATGGTGAAGCCCCGGGGCTCCCCCAGCTTGGCGGGGTCGTCGGTGAGCGAATACTGGGTCTTGGCGATGCAGACCGGCAGCTCCCCGAAGCCGAGACGATGGAGATCGGCCACCTGGCGCGTGGCCTGCGGCGTGAAGTCGACGCCGTCCGCGCCGTAGACGCGCGTGGCCACGGCCTCTGCCGCCTCCTCGATGGAGACGCCGGTGGGATAGGAGAAGTCGAAGGAGCTCGGTTCCTCCACGAGGCGCAGCACCTCATGGGCGAGCTCGATGCCGCCCTCGCCGCCCTTGGCCCAGACCTCGGAGAGGGCCACGTTCACGCCGAGCTGCTCGAGCTCGGAGCGCAGAAGCTCGAGCTCGGCCTCCGTATCGGAGGGGAAGCGGTTGATGGCGACGGTGCAGGGCAGGCCGTAGACCTCGCGCATCACGCGGACGTGATGGAGCAGGTTCGGCAGCCCGGCGGCGAGCGCCTCGAGGTTCTCCTCGCCGAGGGAGGCCTTGGGGGCACCGCCGTTGTACTTGAGGGCGCGCACGGTCGCCACCACGACGACCGCGTCGGGGGCGAGGCCCGCCATGCGGCACTTGATGTCGAGGAACTTCTCGGCGCCGAGATCGGCGCCGAAGCCCGCCTCGGTGACCGCGATGTCGGCGTAGCGCTGGGCCATGCGCGTGGCCATGACGGAGTTGCAGCCGTGGGCGATGTTGGCGAAGGGGCCGCCGTGCACGAAGGCCGGCGTGCCCTCCAAGGTCTGGACGAGGTTCGGGCTGAGCGCGTCCTTCAGGAGCGCCGCCATGGCGCCCTCGGCCTCGAGGTCGGAGGCCGTGACGGGTTCGCGATCGTAGGTATAGCCCACGACGATGCGCCCGAGACGCTCCTTGAGATCGCGGATGGAGGTGGCGAGGCAGAGCACGGCCATGATCTCCGAGGCCACGGTGATGTCGAAGCCGTCCTCGCGCGGCACGCCGTTGGCGGGACCGCCGAGACCGTCCACCACGGAGCGCAGCTGACGATCGTTCATGTCGACGCAGCGCTTCCAGGTGATGCGTCGAGGGTCGAGGTTCAGCGGATTGCCCTGCTGGATCGAGTTGTCCACCATGGCGGCGAGCAGGTTGTTGGCCGCGCCGACGGCGTGGAAATCGCCGGTGAAGTGGAGGTTGATGTCCTCCATGGGAACGACCTGCGCGTAGCCGCCGCCGGCGGCGCCGCCCTTGATGCCGAAGACGGGGCCGAGGGAGGGCTCGCGCAGCGCCACCGCCACGTTCTCGCCGAGGCGCCTCAGGGCGTCGGCGAGGCCGATCGTGGTCGTCGTCTTGCCCTCGCCCGCCGGCGTGGGGTTGATGGCCGTGACGAGCACGAGCTTGGCGGAGTGCTCCGAGGGGCGATCGAGGACGCGATAGTCGACCTTGGCCTTGTTGCGACCGTAGGGCACGAGGTCGGCGTCGTCGATGCCGAGGCGCTCGGCCACGACGGAGATGGGCTCGGTGACGGCCGCTTGGGCGATTTCGATATCGGAGAGCATGGGGCTCCTTCGCGATGGGAGACGACAGAGGCCGCGGCCGTTCTCGGGCCGCGCGCCCATGGTACAACCGAGCTGTGGTGTGGACGTGAGGGCACCGATCAGAAGCCCGGCAGCGTGAGCCCGAGGTGCTCGTAGGCGGCGGGGAGGGCGCGTCTCCCCGAGGGCGTGCGCTCGATGAGCTGCTGCTTGATGAGGTAGGGCTCGTTCACGTCCTCGAGGGTCGACGGATCCTCTCCGATGGCGCTCGCGAGCGTGGCGAGGCCCATCGGACGCCCGCCAGGCTGGGCGCAGAGCACGCGGAGCACGGCCTGGTCCACGACGTTCAGGCCGAGGGAATCGATGGCGAAGAAGTCGAACGCCTCGGAGGCGACGCTCGCCGTGAGGTGGCCGTCCGCCCGCACCTCGGCGTAGTCGCGCACGCTCTTCAGGTTGCTGTTCGCGATGCGCGGCGTGCCCCGGGAGCGCCGGGCGAGCTCCACCACCGCGGCATCGTCGATGTCGACGCCGAGGAGCGAGGCGCTCCGGAGAATGATCTCGGAGAGCTCGTCCACGGAGTAGTAGTCCAGGTGCTGCACGATGCCGAAGCGATCGCGGAGCGGCCCCGTGAGGAGGCCCGTGCGCGTGGTGGCGCCGACGAGGGTGAAGCGCGGAAGGTCGAGGCGGATGGAGCGAGCCGCCGGGCCCTTGCCGATGACGATGTCCAGGGCGAAATCCTCCATGGCGGGATAGAGCACTTCCTCCACGGAGCGGTTCAGCCGGTGGATCTCGTCGATGAAGAGGATCTCGCCCGGTTCGAGGTTCGTGAGGATGGCGGCGAGATCGCCGGTGCGGGCGATGGCCGGGCCGGAGGTGATGCGGATCTTCGCGCCCATCTCGCGGGCGAGGATGTTCGCGAGCGTCGTCTTGCCGAGGCCCGGGGGGCCGTAGAAGAGCACGTGGTCGAGGGGCTCCTTGCGCGCGCGGGCGGCCGAGATGTGCACGCGCAGGGCGTCTTTCACGCGGGTCTGGCCGAGATAGTCGTCGAGCGTCTTGGGCCGGAGGCTCCGATCGATCTCGAGATCGGCCGCATGCAGTTCGCCGTCGAGGGCGGGTGCGGCGTCGGCGAAGAGGTCCTTCGAGGGATCGGCTTCCCAGCTCATCCGGCCCCACCTCCCAGGCGCTTCAAGCCGAGGGCCACGAGATCCTCGAGACGCTCGTCGCCGGAGGCGTCCTCGAAGGCGAGCACGACTTCGCGCTCGGTGAAGCCGAGGGACATGAGCGCCTCCTTGGCCTCGACGAACGCGGCCGAGGCGCCGCGGGCAGGAGCCGCGGGAGCGCCCGGCGAAGTGCCGGCGAGATCCCTCAACACGGGATCGTTCGCGAAGGAACCCTCGAGATCGACGAGGAGGCGGTTGGCCGTCTTCTTTCCGATGCCCTTCGCCTCGGTGAGCCGCGAGGCGTCGCCCGAGGCGACGATGGCGGCGAGATCCACCGGCGAGAAGGCCGAGAGGATGGCGAGGGCGCCCTTGGGGCCGACCCCCGAGACGGCCGTGAGCCGCTCGAAGAGCGCCCGCTCCTCGACGGTGGAGAAGCCGAAGAGCGAGATGGCGTCCTCCTTCACGCGCATCACGCAGAAAAGCCGCACGGCCGGCGTTCCCACCGGAGGCAACGAGGAGCGTGTGGAGAGGGAGATGCCGAGGAGGTAGCCGACGCCGTTGACGTCGAGGACGCAGCTATCCGCCTGCGCCTCCACCAACGTGCCCGTGAGCCGCTCGATCATCGCGCATACCTCGCATTCGTGCCGCCCGGGAGCGCCTCGCGAAGTTCGGGGGCGGAGTTCGCGCCGACCCGCGCGGCGTAGAGGGTGGCGGTGGAGGAGAGGTGGGCGTGGCAGATGGCGGCGGCGAGGGCGTCGGCCGCGTGATCGGGCTTCGGATCGTGGTCGAGGGCGAGCAGGCGCCGCACCATGAAGGTCATCTGGATCTTATCCGCGTCTCCCGAGCCGGTGACGGACTGCTTGATCTCGGCCGGGGCGTACTCCCCCACCGGGCACCCGGCCACCGAGCATGAGGCGAGGGCCGCCCCGCGCGCCTGGGCCGTGGCGATGGCCGACTTGGCGTTTTGGCCGAAGTAGATCTTCTCGATGGCCACGGCCTCGGGCTCATAGCGCGCGATCACGCGGGAGAGTTCGCGGAAGATGGCGCCGAGACGGGTGTCGACGGGGGTCTTGGCCTCGGTCTCGATGCAGCCGTAGGCACGCGCCCTGCAGAGGGTGCCACGCGTCTCCACGATGCCCCAGCCCGTGTGCGCGAGACCGGGATCGATGCCGAGGATGACCACGCTCACCTCCTCGAAGCGAACAGGCGTTCCCATCAGTCTAGCACGCCGGCGCGCACGCGCCGCGAGCGTGATTCAGTTCTTGGAGAAGAGGCCCTGCCCCCAGAGATCGTCGCCGGAGCCGTCGAGCCCTCCCCCGCTCGCGAAATCCTTGAGGTAGCGCAGCACGTCGCCGGGAAGGCTCCGGAGCATGTCCTGCGGCAGCGTGAGGGAGAGCGAGGAGCCGCCGGAGGCGCCTCCGAAGGAGGCGAGGGCGTCGGCACCCTCCGGCGTCCCCACCTCCTCCTCGGGCTCATCGGCGAGGTGATCGTGCCAGGCGCAGGGCACCGGCCGCTCGCGCTCCACGAGGGCGCAATCCGAGATGACGGGACCCGTCGGGCACTCGCGCCGGGCGAGTTCCGTCGCGTCGAGGCGGCGGAGCAGGCGCTCGGCGAAGCCAGGGTCGATGCCGTGCTCCACCATGCCCCGGAGCATGTGACCGTGCTCGATGTGGGTGAGGAGCGCCGCATCCACCACGGAAAGCCTGCGCTCGTCGGTGGGTGCGAGCTCCTCGAGCCCGAGCCCCTCGGGCACGGAGAGCCGCCTCAGGGCCCCGCGCGGCACGACGGGCGAGACGAGGTTGCGCTCGGGCGCGAGCGAGACGAGATCGGAGCGATAGACGTCGCGGAAGGGCGCGTAGCTCGCGCAACAGTAGCCGTCGGGATCCTGGCCGAGGGCGAGGCCGGTCTTGTCGACCGCGGAGAGGGCGATGAGCTCGTCGTCGTGCTTGGCGCGGAGGAGCCACGCCCCCGAGAGCAGGGTCGGATCCTCGAGCACGAGGCCCTCGGCTCTCGGATCCCCCGATCTCGACGCGGACGTGAGGCTGCGGGAGAGCACGCGTTCGAGCCCGGCGGCCTCCACCCCGCCCAGATCCGTGACGTCGAGCCCCAAGGCGCGGGCAAGCTCCCGGGCATCCGCAAGGGCGCTCGCCTCGAGGAAGGGCGGAATGAGGGCCCTCACGCGCGTGGGGCCGAGGGCGTCGCTCGCGAGCACGGCGAGGGCGCTCGAGAGGAGATCGCCGGTGAGGCAGAGCGCCACGCCCCGCGCCCCCTGCTTGGACACGAAATCCGAGAGCGCCAGCGAGAGCGCCTCCCAGATGAAGGCCTTGCGCCTATAGGCGGGAGCCTCCACGCGCTCGGCGAGGGGGCCTTCCATCAAAAGATCGATGTTGGCCGTGAGCAGGCATTCCTCGAAGGAGGGCGCCACGGCGGCGAGCTCTCCCCAGGGCGTGAGCACGAAGGAGCCGCCGGTGTAGACCACGTCGTCCCATCCGCCGACGGCGCCCACCGCCACGAGCCAGCTGTTCGCGTTCACCGCCGTGCGCACGAAGGCGCCGTCGGAGAGCGACGGGGCGAGCGCCGTGGATTCGTCATCGGTCTCGAAGGGGTCGAAGGGCAGGTAGATGATCACATCGGCGTCGAGGGCACCCGCCGCGAAGGATTGGAGCGCCGAGTAGCTCGTGCACACGGCCACGTCCATGTCGCCGAGGGCGAAGGAAGCCTTGGGCTCCTCCCCCATGAGCAGGCCCTGGTTCATCATCGATTTGATGAAGGCCGCCATGCGAAGCGGCACCATCTCGCCGTCTCTGATGTAGCCCACCTCGGTGGCCGGGGAGCCTCCGAGCGCCGTGTAGAAGGGCACGAGCGCGGGTGTCTTCGCCTCGGCGCTGAACGCCTCGAGGGCATTCGCCACATCCCGCATGAACGGCTCGGTATCCGAGAGAACGCCGAGGTCGTAGCCCGTGAGGACGGGCATCGGAAAGACCGTGAGGTCGCAGCCCGCCTCGCGCGCGCGGCGAGTCTGGTCGACCATCTTCCTCACCGTGCCCTCGAAATCGCCGAGGCGGGTGTTGATCTGGGCGAGAGCGATCTTCACGCGTGCCCCTTCCCTTGAGCGGGCTCCGGCCGATTAGGCCCGTGCCCGCGATCGTTCGAAATCCCCGTGCCCCGGGGCCTAGGCCACCTTCACCCGGCCCTCGGGCCCCACGTACTCGTTGGCCTCGCCCACGAGGAGCATGTTCTTCGCGTCAACCGAGATGGGAAGCGCGATCCTCAACGTCGAGGCGTCCTCGCCCGACACGAAGAGCTCCACGCGATCGTTTCCGGGATAGCTCGAGAAGAGGCCCTGGAGCCGCTCCATGAGAAGGCCCGTGAGGTGGTGCTTCGGAAGCTCCAGCGTGAGGGTCTTCGGCCGGTTCGTGGTCTCGTTCAGGATGAGCGGCTGGATCTCCTGGGCTTTGAACTGGACGCTCATCTGGTTCGTGCGCTCGCTGCGCTCCACGGTGCCGCGGATGCGGATGAAGACGTCCATCGTCTCGTCCTCGAGCAGCTCGCGGCAGGAGGCGAAGAGATCGGGGAAGACCACGACGCCGAGCTCCCCGTCGAGATCTTGCAGCGTGAGGGTGGCCATGGCCTTGCCCCGTTTGGTCGTCTTGCGGGAGAGCTCGCTCACCATGCCGCAGAGCCAGATGGGCGTGTCCTCGGGCACGAGGTAGCGCCCCGAGCCATCCGCCTCGGCGAGCACGTCGGCGATGGCGTAGTCCCGGGCTTCGGCCATGGCGTAGGCGAAGGGCGAGAGCGGGTGATCGGAGACGTAGAGGCCGAGGGCATCCTTCTCGTGGGCGAGCTTCGTGAGCCTGTCCCACTCCAGATCCGAGGGCGGCGGCACCTCGAGCTCGAAACCCGTATCCTCGCCGACGTCGAAGAGATCGAAGAAGGAGGTCTGGCCGACGGCGCGGCTCTTCTGGCGATTCTGCGCCTGCGCGAGCACGTTCTCCGGGTTGTTCTTGTCGACGAAGCCCATGAGCTGGCGCCGCGGGTAGCCCGAGAAGTCGAAGGCCCCGGCCTTGATGAGGCACTCGACGGCGCTCCTGTTCAGGCACTGGGCCGGCACGCGATCGACCAGATCGTGGAGGTTCTCGTAGGGCCCGTTGGCCTCGCGCTCGGCGATGATGGCCTCGGCCACGGCGGAGCCGAGGTTCTTGATGCCGGCGAGGCCGAAGCGCACACCCTCGGGCGTGGCCGTGAAGTCGACGCCGGATTCGTTCACGTCGGGCGGCAGGACCGCGATCCCCTCGCGACGGCAGGCGTTCATGTAGTGGACGATCTTGTCGGTCTTGCCGATGTAGCTCGTGAGCACGGCCGCCATGAATTCCTTGGGGTAGTGCGCCTTGAGCCAGGCGGTCTGCATGACGAGGATCGCGTAGCCGGCGGAGTGCGACTTGTTGAAGGCGTAGGAGGCGAACTCGAGGACGTCGTCCCAGATGCGCTCGGCGACCGCGCGGTCGTAGCCGTTGCGGACGGCGCCCTCCTTCCAGTGCTGCTCCATCGTCTCGTCGGCGCCGTCTTCCCAGTGCTGCACCGCCTCGGTCATGAGCTTGATCTTCTTCTTGGCCACGGCCTTGCGCACGCGGTCGCTCTCGCCGGCCGAGAAGCCGCTCATGACCATGGAGATCTGCATGACCTGCTCTTGGTAGACGATCGTGCCGTAGGTCTCGTCGAGGATCCTCGAGAGGCGCTCGTCGTAGAAGACGACCGGCTCGATGCCGTTCATGCGGTTGATGTAGGTATCGACCATGCCGGCGCGCAGCGGACCCGGGCGATAGAGGGCGATGATGGCCACCACGTGCTTGAACTCCGAGGGACGCATGGCCTTGATCGTGGCCGTCATGCCCTCCGACTCCACTTGGAAGACGCCCGCCGTGCGACCGGAGGAGAGGAGCTCGTAGATGGCCGGGTCGTCGAAGGGGATGTGGTCGATGTCGACGTCGATGCCGTGGTTCGCCTTGATGTTGGCGAGGGTCTTGGAGATGACCGTGAGGGTGCGCAGCCCCAGGAAATCCATCTTGAGAAGGCCCATCTCGGCGATGGCGTGGCCTTCGTACTGCGTGATCTCCACGGCCTGCTTCGTGTCGAGCTTCGTGGGCACGTGCTCGTTGACCGCGTCGGGCGCGATGAGCACGGCGCAGGCGTGCACGCCCTCGCCGCGGAGGAACCCCTCGATGGAGAGGGCGGAGTCGATGACCTGGCGGGCATCGGGATCGCTCTGATAGGCCTTGGCGAAATCCGGCGAGAAGGCCTCGGGATGCTCGGGGTTGCGCTGGAGCACGTCCTTCAGCTTCGGATCGAGGCCGCTCACCATCTTCGTGAGCTTGTCCGCGAGGAAGATCGGCTGGTCGAGCACGCGCGCGGCGTCGCGGATGGCCTGGCGCGCCTTGATGGTGCTGTAGGTGATGACGTGGGTGACGCATTCCTTGCCGTAGCGCCTGCGCACGTAGTCGATCACCTCGAGGCGGCGGTCGTCGTCGAAATCCATGTCGATATCGGGCATCTCCGTGCGCTCCGGGGAGAGGAAGCGCTCGAAGAGGAGGCCGTTCTCGAGGGGATCGAAGGTGATGATGTCGAGCGCGTAGGCCACGATGGAGCCGCCTGCCGAGCCGCGGCCCGGGCCGACGCCGATGCCGTTTCGCTTGGCCCAGCCCACGTAATCGGCCACGATGAGGAAGTAGGCGGCGAAGCCCTTGCCGCAGATGATCTCGTACTCGTGTTCGAAGCGCTCGACCACATCCGGCCGCGCGCTCTTCCAATCCTTCCCGTAGCGCTTGGCGAGGCCGATCTCGCAGTCGCGCCTGAGTTGGCTCTCGTTCGTCTCGCCCTCATCGAGCGGGAACTTCGGCAGGAGGATGTTGTTCCACTCGAACTCGACGTTGCACTTCTCGGCGATCTCGAGGGTCGTATCCGCGGCTTCGGGGATCCAATCGAAGAGCGCGCGCATCTCCTCCTCGCTCTTCATGTAGAAATCGCCGAGCCCGTCCTCGGTGCGCTTCATCTTGAAGCGATCGGGGTCGGAGAGGATCTTGCCGTTGCCGACGCAGGCGAGGATGTCCTCGGAGAGCGCGTCTTCGCGATTGAGGTAGTGGAAGTCGTTCGTGCAGACCACCTTGCAGCCGATCTTCTTGGCGATGGCCACGAGCTGCTCGGAGATCTGGCGATCGGTCTTGGGGTTCGGATCGCGGGTGTAGGTGAGGCCGTGCTCCTGGATCTCGATGTAGAAATCGCCCGGGGCGAACATGTCGCGCAGCGTCTCGGCCCACCTGAGGGCGTCTTCCGGGTTGTCTTCGCGGATGCGCCTCGCGACGATGCCGTTCACGCAGGCGGACGTGGCAATGAGGCCCTCGGCGTGCTCACGCAGCGAATCCACCGTGACGCGGGGCTTGTAGTAGAAGCCGTTCACGGCCGCGTCGGAGACGATCTTCATGAGGTTGACGTAGCCGGTCTTGTTCTTGGCGAGCAGGATGAGGTGGTAGAGCTCGGGCTTATGCCCCTTCGCGAGGGTCGAATCGGGAGTGAGGTAGACCTCGCAGCCGTAGATGGGCTTGATGCGCGGGGCGGGCTTGATCTCATCGAGCGGCCGGCCGGAGGCGATGGCCGCCTGGTCGGCCTCCCACTGGGCGTGCGAGCGGGGGTTTGCGGGATCGAGCTCCGTCTGGGGGCGGCCGTGCTCCAAGTTATCCTTGTCGTGGAACCACTGCTGCCAATCGGGCTCGGCGTGGTTCACGCGATCCGTCTCGCTCGCGAGCTCGGGAACGCCGTACATGTAGCCGTGATCGGTGATTGCCACGGCGGGCATGCCCAGCTTGACGGCCTTGTTCACCATGTCCCTCACGCGCGTCGCGCCGTCGAGCATGGAGTAGTCGGTGTGGTTGTGGAGATGTACGAACGCCATCGAGCGCACCCCTTCGAGCCTTCGTTCACGCCGCCTTCAGCCGGCGAGGGGAAGCCTACCACGCGAGCGTCACAACAATTCAGCCCCTTCGCGCCCCGCTCGAAACCTCCGCGAAACGCCCGCGCGCGAATCGGCGAGCACACCCTCTGAGCTGGGTATAGACCCTTCGTGGAGTCGCGGCGCGCCCGACGCTCCACCGAGTGGTCCGAGACGAGGGAGGCGAGCGGGGTGTTGGCACCGGTGCACGTGCTCTGGATCATCGGACTCGCCCTCGGCATCGTCTCGCTCATAGCCCTCGGGGCCTCCATCATGAGCGAGCGGTTCATGCGCTGGTTCCCCTGGTCGTCGAAGATGGCGGGCAAGCTCGGCATCGTCATCGTCGGCGCCTTCGTGCTCGTCTTTCCCATCGCGGCCTTCGACATGGACGGCTCAGGCGGCCTCGTCTGGCGGACGCTCTCCGAATCCATCCCCGGCGCCATCTACGAGACCGCCCAGGTGCTCGTGCTCCAGGTCTCCCTCGACACGTGGTCGCTCGAGGTCTTCGCCGCCGTCGGCGAGGGACTGCTCGGCCACGTCTATTTCTGGCTCCTCGTCTTCTTCGCCATCGCCTGCCCCGTCGTCTTGGCCATGACGGCCATCGACGTGGTGTTGAACGGCCTCGCCGGGTTCGCCGTGCGGATGAAGAGCCTGAAGAAGGCCGTGCGGGGCCTTCCCATCTACGTCTTCTACGGCCTCTCCGACAACACGGTCACCCTCGCCCTCGACCTGCTCGAGCACGTGGGCTCCGCCGACGCGGCGCCCTCCGAGCGCATGCCGCTCCTCATCTTCACCAACGTGAGCGGCGAGAGCGGCGCCTCGGGCGAATCCTTCGAGGGCCAGGTGCGCGAGGCGGCCGCGGGCGTGGCCGACATCGTGATCACGCCACTCGTGCTCGAGGACGTGCCGGGCCACATCTGCCCGTGGGCGAGGAAGCGCTGCCAGACGCACTACCTCGTGCTCTCCAACGACGAGGCACTGAACGTGCGCACGACGATCCGCCTCGCCGACACCTTCACCGAGGAGCTCCTCACGGCCGAGCTCGAACGGCTCGGTTGGAACGTGGACGCCATCGGCGAACATCCCGAGATCGCCCCCGCGACGCGCCGCCTCGCCGAAAACATCCACGTCTGGTGCACGCACGCCAACCCCGACGACGACCTCGTCTTCGATTCGCTTCCCTACCGCGGCCCCTCCGAGGAGATCATGGCCGCCCTTTTGCGCGCCCACGCGGGCCGGGAGAGCTCTCGCTCGAGGACCCTCATCGCACGGCGCGTCCTGCCCCTCGAGCAGCGGATACGCAGCCTCTTCGAGGTGCGGCTCATCTTCGAGAAACGCGAGATGGTCTGGGACGCGCTCGTGGAGCATCCGCTCACGGAGGTACTCGACCCCATCGACCTCTCCGCGGCGGAGCCTCCCCGCCAGCGCCTCCTCGTCCTCGTCGTCGGGCTCGGCGAGAGCGGGCTCGAGGCCTTGAAGGCCGCCTTCTGGTTCGGCAGGTTGCCGAACGTGGAACTCAGCATCATCGCCGTGGATGCCGGCGCCCGGGGAAAGCTCGCCCGGCTCGCCGCCTCGGCCCCGGGGCTCGTCGCCGATCGCCACGCCGGGCCGGGCGCGGGATCGCCCACCGTCGCCTTCGTCGAGGCCGATCCGCGCTCCCACGACCTCGAGCGGCTCCTCGACGGCGAGACCCTCTCCGCCCTCACCGTCGAAGGCGACGACATCTCGAGCTACGACGTCTCCCTTCCCGACGATGCGCGCGTCTACGCCATGGTCACGCTCGACGATGACGACGTGGACGTGACCGTGGCCCTGAGGGTCCAGCGCGCGCTCGCAACCCGCGCCCTCGCGGGGAGGCTGCCGGGCGCGCTTCTCAAGAGGCCCGTGGTCTCGCTCGAGATCGTGGACGAGGAGCTCTTCGATTCCGTCTCCCACCTCGCGGACGGCGAGGAGGCCTTCCCGCTCGTGCCCTTCGGCGCAACCTACCGCACCTTCTCCTACGAATCCGTCTTCGCCGCCCCGTGGGAGCGCGCGGCCTTGAACCTCCAGGGCGCCCACGACACCGCCTTCGCCCTCGCGCGCGGCGGCTCGGCCTCGGTGGACGCCTCCGAGGCCGTCGAGTCCTACAACTCCCTCGAGGTACGCAAGCTCTCCGATCGCGCCGAGGTGCGCTTCGCCATCTATCGTCTCTGGTGCCTCGGGCTCGACCACGGCACCTCCGCCTCCGCCGACCTCCACGACGCCTGGCTCGAGAAGCTCGACGCCACGGGCGTGCTTAAGGCCGTGCGGGCGGGAGACGCAGAGGCCAGGGCCTGCGTCGCGGGAACGGCGTTCACCACCTCCGCCATGGACGCCGCCTCGCGCGCCGAACGCGTGGCCCAGACCATGGCCGAATCGGAACTCGCACGAAGGCGTTGGCCCGTGCTCTGCGCCCTCGGCGACCTCGAGCACGCGCGCTGGTGCGCGTTCTTCCGCGCCCAGGGGTGGCGCGGCATCGCCGATTTCGCGGAGCTCGAACGCATGATGGCCCTGGTCGGGCGCGCCGACGACCCGGCTTGGCCCTACCCGCACCAGTCGACGCGCCTCCTCGCCCACTACTACCTCGTGGACGATCCCCTCGAGGCGGCGAGGCGGGGCGCCGAGTGCCGAGACGACCCCTGCTCCGACGATCGGCTCATCGTACTCGAGACCATCCGCGCCCTGCGCGGCGAGATCGTGGGCATCCCGAACGAAGGCTAGGGCCCTCGGGCGGCGTCCTCGGCGACGCCCCCTGCGCAGGCGGGAGGCGTCGGCGGGCTGCTCTACACTTTTCCCGATGGCCGGATGCCCGCTGGCATCCGTTGACGGCGAGCGAGGGGGAGGTGCGGTGGCGGCCCTCGACCTGAAGCGCCTCACCGGCGACTTCCTCTACGCCGCGTCGGCGCAGGCGGTGGGGCTCCTCGTCGGCTTCGCCAACACGCTCCTCCTCCCGAAGCTCCTCTCCGTGCCCGTCTACGGCTACTGGCAGCTCTTCCTCTTCTACGCGGGCTACACGGGTGTCTTCGCCTTCGGCCTCGTGGACGGCGTCTACCTCGTCCTCGGGGGCGAGCGACGCGAGGGGCTCGATCGCCGGGCGGTGAACGCGCAGTTCTGGTGCTGCGCCGTGATGCAGCTCGCGGTGAGTGCGATCCTTCTTGCCGCGGGCTTCGCCGAGGGCGGCCCCGAGAGAAGCGTCGTCATCTTCGGCGTGGCGCTCTACCTCGTCTTCTTCAACACCGCGAACTTCCTCGGCTATCTCTTCCAGGCCATCGGCGAGACGAGGCGCTATTCGCTCTCCGTCATCGTCGAATCGCTCGTCTTCTTCGCCGGCATGCTCGGCCTCATCCTCGTCGGCGTCGTGGATCTCGCGCCCTACGTGATCGCCTACGTCGTCTCGCGCGCTTGCCGCCTCGGTTATTGCGCCTGGTATGCGAGGGACATCCTGCGCTCGGGATTCCTCGAGCTCAAGGAGGCCGTGCGGCTCTCCCTTGCCTCCATGCGGGTGGGCGTGAAGCTCCTCGTCTCCAACCTCGCGGCGCTCTTCATCGTCGGGGTCGCGCGGCTCGTCATCGACCTCTCCTGGGACATCGAGGCCTTCGCCGTCGTCTCGCTCGCGCTCGCGCTCGTGAACGTCTTCATGACCTTCACGAGCCAGGTGGCGATGGTGCTCTTCCCGGCGCTCCGCCGGGTGGAGGCGGGCGAGCTCTCCGCGCTCTTCCTGCGACTTCGCGACTGGCTCTCGCTCATCCTGCCCGTGCTCTACGTGCTCTACGGCCCGGTCGTGCTCGTGCTCGGCGCCTGGCTTCCCGCCTACGCCGAGGCCTTCTCGCTCTTCGCGCTGCTGCTTCCGCTCTGCGTCTACAACGGCAAGATGGACGTGGTGGGTTTCACGATGCTCAAGGTGCTCAGGCGTGAGGACGCGCTCTGGCGCATCAACGTCATCACCTGCCTCGTGAGCTCGGCGGGGGCACTCGCGGGTGCCTTCTGGCTCCACTCTATCCCGGCGATCCTCATCTGGATCGTGGCCGCCGTCATCGCCCGTTGCCTCTTCGCCGAGCGCTACGTCACGCGCGCCCTCGGGCTCCCGGGCGGTTTCATCAACCTCGGCTCCGTCGTCGTGAGCGTCGTCGCGATCGTTGCCAACGTATGGCTCGGCCTCGGTTGGAGCACCCTCGTGGTGGCGCTCGCCTATATCATGTATCTCGGTGTCTTTCGAAACGAGACGGCGAAGCTCGTCGCCCGCGCGCGACGACTTGGCCCTCGATCCTAGGGAGGGGCGATGGGTTCGAGGCCCGTCACGGTCGCGGTCATCTTCGCCGGCGGCACCGGCTCGCGCATGAACGGCGCCACGCGCCCCAAGCAGTTCCTCGAGCTCGGCGGCCGCCCGATCATCGCCCATACGCTCCAGCACTTCGAGGAGCACGAGCAGGTGGCGGCGATCTTCATCGCCTGCCTCGAGCCGTGGATCGCCTATCTCGAGGGCATCGTCGAGCGCTTCGGGTTCGAGAAGGTGGCGGGCATCGTCGCCGGGGGCGAGACCTGCCAGCTCTCCATCGCGAACGGCCTCGAGGCGGCGGCCGCTTGGACGTCGAAGCGCGGCGCCGACGACGCCATCGTGCTCGTGCACGACGGCGTGCGCCCGCTCATCGACCACGAGACCATCAGCCGCTGCATCGCGTCGGTGGAGGCGCGTGGGGCCACGGCCACGGTGGCGAACGCCCAGGAGACGGTGATCGTCTCCGACGGCGACGTCGTGTCGGAGGTCATGGATCGCAACCGCTGCCTCCTCGCGCGAGCGCCCCAGGGCTTTCGGCTGGAAGACCTCCTCGTCGCCGAGAGGCGGGCCATCGCGAGCGGCAGGGTGGACTACATCGACTGCGTCTCGCTCATGGCCGCCGCCGGGGCGACGATCCACACGATCCCGGGGCCGCCCGACAACATCAAGATCACGACCCGCCGCGACTTCTTCGCGTTCAAGGGCTACATGGACTACAAGGAAATGGAGCAACTATGGGAGAGCTCGTAGCGTTTCTCGAGGCGAGGGCGGCCGCCCTCGCCGAAGACGAGACCGTGCCCTGGGATGCCCTCGACGGCGCGACCTTCTGCGTGACCGGCGCCACCGGGCTCATCGGATCCCAGCTCGTGCGCACCCTGAAGGCGCGCAAGCTCGCCAAAGGCGACCTCACCCCCATCGTGCTGCCCGTGCGCAACGTCCACAGGGCCCAGCGCATGTTCGGCAAGCTGCTGCCCTGCGCCTACGTGGGATGGCAGGCGGGCTTCGAACTCCACGCCGCGCCGGCGCCCGATTACATCGTCCACGGCGCCTCCCCCACCGAGAGCGCGGCGTTCGTGAACCACCCGGCCGAGACCATCCAAGCCATCCTCGACGGCTCCCAGGCCGTGCTCTACCTCGCCGAGGACGCCTCCTCGAAGAAGGTGCTCCTGCTCTCCACCATGGAGGTCTACGGCGGCGCCTACGGCAAGGTGGACGAGACCACGTTCGGCCCGCTCGATCCGATGCAGGTGCGCAGCAGCTACCCCGAGGCGAAGCGGATGGCGGAGTGCCTGTTCGCCGCCTACGCCTCCGAGTTCGGCATGCCGGCCTCGGTGCTGAGGCTCGCCCAGACCTTCGGCGAGGGCGTGATGCCCACGGACACCCGCGCCTTCGCGGAGTTCGGCCGCCAGGCGCTCGCGGGCTCCGACGTGACCCTCGTGACCTCGGGCACGAAGCGAAACCCCTATCTCTCCGTGGACGACGCCGTGCGCGCCATCCTCATCGGCCTCGTGAGGGCCGAGCCGGGCGAGGCCTACAACGTGGCCAACGAGGCCACCTACGTCTCCGTCCGCGAGCTCGCGGAGACCGCGATCGCGACGCTCTCCCCTTCGCCCGACGCCAAGGTGGTCTACAAGCTGGACGCGACCCGCGAGGGCTCGTTCCGCCCCGCCTCCGAGCTCGACCTCGACACCGCGAAGTTCCACGCCCTCGGCTGGGAGCCCACGGAGGATCTTCCGGCCATGTTCAGCGCCATGGCGAAGGGCTGGGAGGCAAACCGAGACGATCTCATCGCCCGCGGCGTCCTCGAGCCGTGAGAACGCGCGCGAGCGCCTCGTGATGGGGGATTCGCGACATTGCCCCTCCCGGGGCACGCCGCGCGTGCTCGTGCTCATGGCGGCCTACAACGGCGCCCGCACGCTCGAGGCCCAGGTGGCTTCGATCCTCGCCCAGGAGGGCGTGCGCGTCGCCATCGCCATCCGAGACGACGGGTCCGAGGACGCGACGCTCGCCTGCGCGCGCCGGTTGGCGGCCGGGCATCCCGAGATCACCGTCACGCAAAACCCGCGCAACCTCGGCATCGCCGAGACCTTCATGGGCCTCGTGGGCTCCGTGCGCGAACGCGGCTTCGACTACTACGCCTTCGCCGATGACGACGACCTCTGGCATCCGGGTAAGCTCGCCCGCGCCGTCTCCACGCTCGAGGCGGCGCACGGGATCGCCGGCGCCAAGCGAGGCCGGCTCTACTACAGCGACGTCCGCCACGTGGACCGGGCGACGGGGCGAGCCCTCCCCTCGGAGGCCGCGAAGTTCATCGGCCACGAGCGGGAGTTCTCGACGCTGCTCGTTTCCAACTGGGCGGCCGGCTGCACGATGGTCTTCGACGAGCCGCTCCGACGCCTGCTCTGCCGGGCTCGGCCCGCGCGCTACCCGCGCATCCACGACGCCTGGGTGCACCTCGTGGCGCTCTCCTCGGCGATGACGGTGCCCGATCTCGAGTTCGCCGGCATCGACCACCTCGTGGGGGCGTCGAATGCCACCGTGGGGCGCGTCGACCGGGGCTTCGGCTCCCTTTCCGCCAAGCGCCTGCGCTCGGCCCTCGCCCAGCTCCCCGGCGAGCGCACGCACCCCTTCGCCGATGCCGCGGCGGCGCTCCTCTCGCTCTACGCTCCCCTCATGGACGCGCACGACAGGGAACTCGCCTCGCTTCTCGCGGCGCTTCCGAGCTCCGCGCCCCTGCGAGCCCGCACGGCGCTCGCGGGGCCGTTCCACCTGCCCGGCGCAACCGAGGACGCGCTCCTTCGCGCCCGCATCCTCATGAACAGGCTCTAGGGAGGTTCCATGCAGCTTCGCCGCGACGAGGCACTCGCCAAGCTCCAAGCCACGATCCTCGAGATTCTCGACGCCATCGCCTCCTTCTGCGCCGAGCACGAGATCACATGGTTCCTCGATTCGGGGACGACGCTCGGAGCCCTTCGCCACGACGGATTCATCCCCTGGGATGACGACGCGGACGTGGGGATGCTCCGCGCCGACTGGGAGCGCTTCACGAGGCTCGCCCGCGATCGCTTCATCCCCGGCTTCTCCGTCCACACGGCGAAGGACACCGAGGGCTTCGACGGCATCATGGCCAAGGTCTACAGGGACGGCACGCGCTTCATCGATCGCCGCGCCGAAAACGAGGGGTTCGAGCAGGGGATCTTCGTGGACGTCTTTCCCTACGACGCCCTCTTCGCCGATGAGCGCCGGGCGCGGGCGCAGCTGAGACGCGCGCGGTTTTGGACCTACGTCCTCTATCTCGCGGGGTCGGGCGACGTGAACGTGCCCCATGGCGGGGCCCTCGGCGCCACCGAGCGGCTCGGAGCCGCCCTCGCGAACCCCCTCGTACACGCGCTCTTCTCGAAGGAGCGAGCGCTCGGGAACTTCGAGCGGGCGATTCCGCGCCCGGGAGACGCCGTATCGGACATCGTGGTGCCGCTTCCCTACGAACTTCGACATCCGATCGAGACGCTCGTGCCCCCGGCGACCCACGAGTTCTGCGGCCGGCAGTTTCCCGTGCCGGCGGACGCCGAGGACTACCTCCGCGTGAAGTACGGCGATTGGCGTCGGCTCCCGCCGCCCGAGGCGCGCAAGAGCCACCTGCCCGTGCTCATCGACTTCGGCGACGGCGACGTCTACGGCAAAGACGAAGCGCAAGCTACGAGTTGATGCGAAGAGTCACGGGTTCGGCCAAACAACAGGAAGCCGCAGCGTCGGCTCATGTGAGCGATTCGCGTAGCAGCTCGTTGAAGCGCTTGGGGTTGCCCGTTCCATTGCAAGCTCGCATGCACTGGCCGACGAGGTAGCCGATGACCTTCGTGTTGCCGGAGCGGTACTGGGCCGCCTGATCGGGGCACGCGGCGAGCACCTGCTCCACCACCGCCATGAGGGCGTCGTCATCGGTCTCCTGGCGAAGGCCGCGCGCGTCCACGATGGCCTCGGCGCTCTCCCCCGTCTCGGCCATGGCGGCCGCCACCTCGCGCGCCTGGGCGCTCACGATGGCTCCCTCGGCCACGAGATCGGCGAGCCCCGCCACCTGCGCGGGCGTGAGGCTCGAGCTCTTCGCGTCCTCGCCCGCGGCCCTCCACTGGCCGAGGACGACGTTCAGGAGCACGTTCGCCACGCTCACGGCGCCCCGTGCGGCGGCGCCGGCGGCGGTCTCGAAGAAGCTCGCGAGAGCGGGATCGGCGGCCAGTGCCTCCGCGTCGGCGCGCTTGAGGTTGAACGTCGCCTCGAAGCGATCGCGCTTGGCGTCCGGCAGCTCGCCGAGCTCGGCGCGGCAGCTCTCGATGAAGTCGTCCGAGAGGTCGAAGGGCGCGAGGTCGGGGTCGGGGAAGAGTCGATAGTCGTCCGCCGTCTCCTTCACGCGCATGACCACCGTGCGCTTCCTGGCGGGCTCGAAGTGGCGCGTCTCCTGGAGGACGACGCCACCCTCCTCGAGCACCTGGGCTTGGCGACAGATCTCGTATTCGAGCCCGTCATGGAGGCTCTTGAAGGAGTTCAGGTTCTTGAGCTCGGTCTTCGTGCCGAGGGTCGTCTCGCCCTTGCGGCGAAGCGACACGTTGCCGTCGCAGCGCATCGAGCCGCTCTCGAGCGAGCAGTCGGAGATGCCGATGGCGAGGAAGACACGGCGGAGCTTCTCCATGAAGAGCCGGGCCTCCTCGGGCGTGCGCAGATCCGGCTCGGTCACGAGCTCGATGAGCGGGGTGCCGCAGCGGTTGTAGTCGATGAGGGATTCGGCGGCGCCTCCGATGCGACCCTCGGATCCGCCGAGGTGCGTCATCTTCGCCGCGTCCTCCTCCATGTGGATGCGCAGGATGCGGATGGGCACGGTGTAGCCGTCGTCGGTGCGCGTGAGCAGCCCCTCGCCGGCCGCGTCTTCGTCGAGGGCGAGCGCACCGGTGCCGCCGTGGGCGTTCATGGCCGAGGAGGGGGTGCTCGCCCTGCGGTCCTCGGGCGCGTCGGCCGGCAGCTCGGCCGCCCCCTGCCCGCGGATCTCGAGATCGAGGTGCCCGTGCATGCAGAAGGCGACGGGGCCCTGCGTGGTCTGGAAGTTCTTGGCCATATCGGGATAGAAGTAGTGCTTGCGATAGAACATCGAGCGCTTCTGGATCTCGCAGTCGGTGGCGAGACCGGCCTTCACGATGCTTCGGATGGCCTCCTTGTTGGGCACGGGCAGCGCGCCCGGGAGTCCGAGGCACACGGGGCAGACGTCGGCGTTCGGGTCGTCTTCATGGGAGAGCCGGCACCCGCAGAACATCTTCGTCTCGAGGGTCGTGAGCTCGGTGTGCACTTCGAGGCCGATCACGGCCTCCCAATCGCGGAGCACTTCTGAGAGGGTCTTCACGCGAGCTCGCCTCCCTTCCCGGCGAAGGCGGGTGCCACGGCGCACTCTCCCTCGAAGGCCCGCTCGACGGCGCGCGCGAAGGTGAGCAGGCGACGATCCTTGAACGCGGGCCCCTGGAGCTGCACCGCCACGGGCAACCCCGTCTCACGGCCGAGCCCCGCGGGCACCGAGATGGAGCCGTTGCCGGCGATGTTGCTCGAGATGGTGCAGAGGTCGGAGGCGTACATCTCGGTGGGGTCGGAGATCTCGCCGAACTTGAACGCAGTGCGCGGCGAGGAGGGCAGGAGCAGCACGTCGGCCTTCTCGAAGGCGTTCGCGTAGGAGCGCGTGATGAGCGTGCGGGCCTGCTGGGCCTTGTAGTAGTAGCGATCGTAGACGCCGCTCGAGAGCAGGTAGGCGCCGAGCATCTGGCGACGCTTCGCCTCGGCGCCGAAGCCCTTGGCACGGCTCTTCTCGCTCTGCTCGGCGAGCGTGGCGCACCCCGGCTCCTGGTAGCCGTAGCGCACGCCGTCGAAGCGCGCGAGGTTGGAGAAGGCCTCGCAGGGGCCGATCACGTAGTAGGCGGCGATGGAATCCTCGATGTGGGGCAGCGCCACCTCCACGAGCTCGGCGCCCTGGTCTTGAAGCGCCCGCGCCGCCGCGTACACGACGGCCTTGACCTCGGCCGAGACGCCCCTCGCCTCCACGAGCTCCGAGACGACGCCGATCCGCAGGCCGCGGACGCCATCCTCGAGATGCTCGAGGAAATCCACCGGGCAATCCTGGCTCGTGGAATCCAGCGGATCGCGCCCCGGGCCCACGAGCGCGTTCATGGCGAGGGCCACGTCCTCCACGCGCCTCCCGAACGGCCCCACCTGATCGAGCGAGGAGCCGAAGGCCACCACGCCGTAGCGGCTCACGGCACCGTACGTGGGCTTCAAGCCCACGACGCCGCAGAAGGACGCCGGCTGGCGAATGGAGCCGCCGGTGTCGGAGCCGAGGGCGAGCGTCACCTCGCCGGCGGCCACCGCGGCGGCCGAGCCGCCCGAGGAACCGCCGGGAACGCGCTCCACATCCCAGGGATTGGCGGTCTTGCCGAAGTAGCTCGTCTCGGTGGACGACCCGAAGGCGAACTCGTCCATGTTGGCCTTGGCGACGGGCAGGCAGCCGGCTTCGACCATCCGCGCCACGCATGTGGCCGTGTAGGGCGATTCGTAGTCCTCGAGCATCCGGGATCCGCAGGTGGTGCGGCTGCCGATGAGGTTCATGTTGTCCTTCACGGCGAGCGGCACGCCCGCGAGCGGCGGCAGCTTCTCGCCGGCGGCGCGAGCGCGATCGAGCTCACGGGCCCGCTCGAGGGCGAGCTCCTCCGTCACCTGGAGAAACGCGTGGATGCTCGGCTCCCTCGCCTCGATGGCGTCGAGCGAGGCCCGCGCCACCTCCTCGGCCGAGAAGTCGCCCGCGGCCACACCGGCGGCGATCTCGGCCGCCGAAAGCTCGTCGAAGCTCCTCATGAGAGCCCACCTCCGCCGAGGATCGAGGGGACGCGGAAGAGGCGTCCCTCCTTCGCGTGGGCGTTCTCGAGCGCCGCCTCGAGGGAGAGCCCGGGGCGCTCCTCGTCATCGCGCATCACGTCGGACAGGTCGCCGATCGGATGGAACGTGGGGTCGACCCCAGCCGGGTCGAATTCCACGATGGGTCTCAACAGCTCGACGGCGTCGTTCATATAGGCCGTCATGGCCGTGAGTTCCTCGTCATCGAGGCCGATGCGCGCGTACTCGGCGATCGCGCGCACGTCATCTTCGGAAAGCGCCATGGACCTCCCTCGGCCGCCTAACGTCGAACGCCATTCTACGAGACGAGCTTTCAGACGATGGCCACTGGTAACGCAACGGTTTCAGGCGACCATCGTGCGCGAGCTCGAGAGCATTGCCACCACCTTCTGCACGGGCGAGGACCATATGGTCTCTCGCCCCCACGAACAGCAGAGACGCTCCTGAGTGAGGCGGGGCATATTCGGTGCTCCGGCCTCCTGCGGGAGCAGCGGTTGGCAGGCGTCCGCGAGGGCCATTCGAGAAGATCCGTCGGCGCCGAGCCCCGAGGGCATCGGAGGTGTGCGTCCCGAGCGGACGCCGGAGGAGCCCCGGCACCCGTGCGATGCGGAGCCGGGGCCGGAGCACCAAATATGACACGCTTCAAACCGTGCGCGCGGGGTGTCACCTCACCATGTCCTTGAAGGCGCCGTAGCCGGCCGCGTCCATCTCGGCGAGGGGGATGAATCGCAAAGCCGCCGAGTTGATGCAGTAGCGCGTGCCCGTGGGGCTCTCGGGGTCGCCGTCGAAGACGTGGCCGAGGTGCGAATCGCCCGCGCGGCTGCGCACCTCCTGGCGGACCATCCCGTGGCTCGTGTCGAGCTTCTCGCGCACCACGTCCGGCTCGACGGCGCGCCCGAAAGCGGGCCAACCGCAGCTCGAGGCGAATTTGTCGCGCGACGAGAAGAGCGGCTCGCCCGTGACCACGTCAACGTAGATCCCGGGCTCGTCGAAGTCCCAGAACTCGTTTCGGAAGGGCGGTTCGGTTGCCGCGTGCTGGGTGACGGCGGTCTGCGCGTCGTCGAGGAGCGCCTCGATCTCGTCGTCGGCGGGCCGGGTGAAGGCGGCCGGATCGACGGTGCTCTTGGAGAGCGCGTCCACGAGGGCGAAGGGGATGTGGCAGTAGCCGCCGGGATTCTTCACGAGGTAGTCCTGGTGGTAGTCCTCGGCCGGGAAGAAGTTCCGGATGGGCTCGAGCTCGACGGCGAAGCGCGGGTGGCGACGACGCTCCACGTCGGCCACGCGCCGAACGGTCTCGGCGCTCTCGGCGTCGTCGGGATCCCAGTAGATGCCCGCTTGGTACTGCGTGCCCACGTCGTTTCCCTGCCGGTTCGGCGTCTCGGGATCGATGGCCACGAAGAAGGCGAAGAGCAGCTTCTCGAGGGAGGTCGTGGTGGGGTCGTAGTCCACCATGACGGTCTCGCGAAACCCGGTGGTGCCCTCGCAGACGGTGCGATAGACGGCGTCGGCCTCGCAGGTGCCGTTCGCGTAGCCCACCTCGGTGGCGAGCACGCCGGGCATGCGGCTCATGAGGTACTCCATGCCCCAGAAGCAGCCTCCGGCGAGGTAGATGGTCTTGCGATCGGCCATGGCGCACCTCCTGCGTCATCGAATTTGCCGGGCCGGGCGGCCCGTGGGGTTTCTTCCCCACTCCCCCGCGATTCTCCGCGTGCGAGCGAAGGAGTCGCGCACCGGCGCTCGAGGATGCCCGCCCTCGCCGGACGCTCGCGAAATCGGGGGCAAAGCGACCCGCCGCGCGGGACATCCTAGGCTATTATTCAAAGTGCTCATACCTCTACGCCGCGCCGCCCGAAGCGGCCGGCTCGAACCCGCCCAGGGGCGAAAGGAGTTCCTCCATGGCAGAGATCATTGATGTCTATGGTCGCGAAGTACTCGACTCACGCGGCAACCCGACCGTAGAGGTCGAGGTTACGCTCATCGACGGCAACGTCGGCCGTGCCATCGTTCCCTCCGGAGCCTCCACCGGCGACTTCGAGGCCGTCGAGCTTCGCGACGACGATCCCAAGCGCTATGACGGCAAGGGCGTTTCCAAGGCCGTCGAGCACGTGAACAACGAGTGCGCCAACGCCATCGTCGGCCTCGACGCCGCCAACCAGCGCACCGTCGACGCGGCCCTCCTCGCCGCCGACGGCACCGACAACAAGGGCAACCTCGGCGCCAACGCCATCCTCGGCTGCTCGCTCGCCGTCGCCCGCGCCGAGGCCGAGAGCCTGGGCCTCCCGCTCTACAACTACCTCGGTGGCGTGAACGCCCACGTGCTCCCCACCCCGATGATGAACATCCTCAACGGCGGCGTGCACGCCGACAACAACGTGGACTTCCAGGAGTTCATGATCATGCCGGTCGGCGCCCCCTCCTTCACCGAGGCGCTCCGCTGGTGCGCGCAGGTCTACCACACCCTCAAGGGCCTGCTCAAGGCTGACGGCCACAGCACGGGCGTCGGCGACGAGGGCGGCTTCGCCCCCGATCTCAAGACCAACAAGGAGCCGCTCGAGTACATCGTCAAGGCCGTCGAGAAGGCCGGCTTCGTCCCGGGCAAGGACTTCATGATCGCCATGGATCCCGCCACCTCCGAGTGCTACAACAAGGAGACCGGGATGTACGAGCTCAAGGGCGAGGGTCGCACCCTCTCCAGCGAAGAGATGATCGAGTACTGGGAGGAGCTCGTGAACGAGTTCCCGATCATCTCCATCGAGGACGCCCTCGACCAGGAGGACTGGGACGGCTGGGTGAAGCTCACCAAGGCCATCGGCGACAAGGTCCAGCTCGTGGGCGACGACCTCTTCGTCACCAACTCCAAGCGCCTCGCCAAGGGCATCCAGCTCGGCGCCGCCAACGCCATCCTCATCAAGGTGAACCAGATCGGCTCGCTCACCGAGACCCTCGAGGCCATGGAGCTCGCCACCAAGAACGGCTATGCCTGCATCGTCTCCCACCGCTCCGGTGAGACCGAGGACTCCACCATCGCCGACCTCGTGGTTGCCACGAACGCCGGCCAGATCAAGTCCGGTGCCCCCGCCCGCACCGATCGCGTGGCGAAGTACAACCAGCTCCTCCGCATCGAGGACGAGCTCGGCGACGCTTCCACCTACGCCGGCATGGACGCCTTCCGCGTGAAGAGGGACTAATCCCCGAGACGCTCGGGCGATAAGCTCGAAAAGCCCCCGGCCGAGAGGTCGGGGGCTTTTTCACGGCGAGGGCGCGTGCCTCCTCGCCAGACGAAGGGAGCCGCCCTTTCGAGCGGCTCCCGTTTCGTGTGAGATCTGGGGGCGTCTAGGATTGCAGCGCCTCGATGGCGTACCAGGCCACGTCCTCATACGACCAGCCGAGGTCGACCAGGGTGTCCTTCTCCGTCACGGACGTCGTCCAGAGGTGGCTGCCGGCGCCGCCATCGGCCTTCATGTTGGGGTTGAAGAGGCGATAGACCGGCACGTCGGAGCTCGTGGGCGCCAGGAAGGCCATCCCCTCGGACACCCAGCCCTCGTTGTTCGGCATGAGCTGGACGAGCGCGGCGACCTCCTCGGCCGAGGTCGTGTAGAGGTGGTCTCCGTTTCCGCGGTTGTAGAGGCGGTACACGATCTCGAGATCGCCCGTCCCCGCGAAGATGTCCGGGTCATCCGTGTCGCCGTATTCGGTGAAGCGCGCGCCCTCGCTCCTCCACCCGAGGCCCACGAGGGTCTGGAGCTCGTTCACGTCGACGGTGAAGAGATGCTCGCCGTTGTTCGGATTGTAGAGGCGATAGACCGTGATCGGACCTTCTTCGAGGTTGATGCGGCCTTGGCCGTCGGGGTTCTCGTACATGCGCCCGATGGTGCCGTCGAGCTCATCCTGCAGGTACGAGACGAGGGCGTCGTAATCGAGCCCCGCATCGGGACGCAGGTACGTGCAGTCCTCGAACATCGTGTAGTCGCCCGAGAGAAGGAGCGGGATCGTGGCGAGCCGGTAGGTGCCGTGCGGGTCGATGGGCTCGCCCATCACCTTCACGTCGCTCACGCGGCGCGTGAGAAGCGGGTTCACCGAGACGAAATGATCATCGGCATCCACCACCACGGGGCTCGGGATGGCGATGTTCGCGGTGAAGGTGAGACCGGAAACCTGCAGGAAGGATCCCGTGCTCTCCGTCTCGTCGTCCATGGCGGGCGTGAGCATGCGCACACTGTACTCGAGCGCGTCGAGGATATCTTGCCCACTCACCTCCACGAGCTGGAGGGAGTTCGCGAATGAGTTGATGGAGATGAAATCCGAATACGTGAGCGGGCCGGCGGCCTTGCCGAAGGTGCCGTTGGCGAGCGGCTCCACCCAGGTCTGCGGAGCGCGGATGCCCCCGCCGTTGATGAAGGCGATGTCGGCGTCGAGAAGCGCGCGGTAGGCGTCGGCCACGTAGTCGCCGAGGTTCGTCTCGTGCATGCGCGCCGCCCACCACCAGGGGTTGCCCTCGTCATCGGGCGCGTAGACGGAGAGGCCCACCTGGGATGTGCCCACGGTCTGGCCGAGCTCCTCGTCGAGCGCCTCCTGCTTGGCGGCCACCGCGGCCGCCACCGTGGCGTCTTGCGCGACGGGCTCCGCGAGATCCCTGGCCACGACGACCTCGCTCTTCACGTCCTCGGGGCCGGGCGTGTCGTCGGGGGTGATCGTCATCTCGCCGTAGGCTTGGAACTGCGTGCCGCACTGCGCCACCGGGATCATCTCGCCGTCCTTGTTCGGCAGCGTGACGTTGTAGATCTCGTGCGTGTGGCCGTCGATCACGCCGTCGATGCCGGTCGTGTTCGCCACGACGGCCGTGGAGGTGTAGCACTCGGGCACGGACGAGGAAGCTCCCTTGCCGAGGTGCGCGACGGCGATCACGTACTCCGCGCCCGCCGCCTTGGCGGCGTCCACGGTCTTCTGCACCTGATCGTAGAGGGCCTGGCCGTCGTTCTCCCCGTAGAAGCTCCAGACGGTGGCGCCGGAGGCGTTCTGGAAGATCGTGGGCGTCTCGGACGTGAGCGTCGTGGGCGTCGTGATGCCGACGTAGGCCACATCCACCTGGTTTCCGTCGACCATGTAGGTCTCGAGCTGATAGGCGTCGAAGAGCGGCGTGTTCGTCTCCGTGTTCACCACGTTGCAGGACACATAGGGATAGCTCGCGCTCTTCGCGAGCTCCTGGAGGCGCGGAATGCCGTAGTCGAACTCATGGTTGCCGGGCACCGCGATGTCATAGGCCGCGGCGTCCATGAGGTCCACGAGATCGGCACCCGTGGAAAGCGTGCCGATGGGCTGGCCCTGGATGGCGTCGCCGGCGTCAACGAGCGTCACGTTGTCCGCGCCGTAGGTGGTCCGAGCGTCGTTTGCCGCCTGGGCGATGCCGGCGTAGCCGATGGCGCTCGCGCTCGTGGCGAGCCCCGCGCAGTGGACGTCGTTTGAGTGGATGATGGCGATGCCCGAGCCCTGCGCGCTGTATTCGGCGGCCTTGGCCACAGCGGGGGCGAGGCCGAGCACGGCGGTGGCGAGCAGGGTGGCTGCCACGATTCGAAGCGGACGATGACGGTGGTTTCTCGCTCTCATCAAAGCACCTGCTATCCCTCGATGCGATTGCGGGCGTGGAGACGCCCGCCGCTTTGCGATCGCGCCCGATGGGCCCCGTCGCACCCCCCCTACGATAGCGCGCACGCACTTCGACCACGCGCTTCGAGGCCAAAAGGCACTCGCATGGTAAAAAACCGCCCCGAGGCTCGAGGGCCCCGGGGCGGTGTGCGAACGTTCGATCGCGGCGCTACTCGGTGGCGTCCGCGGCGGCGTCGGTGATGGCGCCCGTGGCATCGGCCGTCTCGTCGGAAATGGCGTCGACGTCGCCTTCGGCCATCTCCTCGGCGGCCTCGGCCTCGGCCACCGTCTCGGGCTCCGGCTCCACCTTGGTGGGCGCGGCGGCACGCGGGGTGTCCTTCTTGGGCATCACCGGATCGGTGACGATCTCGATGAGCGCCACCTCGGCGTTGTCGCCCTTGCGGGGACCGAGCTTCATGATGCGCGTGTAGCCGCCGTTTCGGCCGTCCCAGAGACCCTGGGCGGCCTTCTCGAAGGTCTCGCGCACGAGCTCCTTATCCCCCACCTCGGCGATGGCGAGACGACGAGCGTGCAGATCGCCGCGCTTGGCCCAGGTGATCACACGGTCCACGTCGCCGCGGATGGCCTTGGCGCGGGGCAGCGTGGTCTTGATGCGATCGTGCTCGAGGAGGGAGCGCAGGAGGTTGCGCTTCATGGCGCGGGTGTGCGCCGGGCTCGAGCCCAGTTTCATACCGTGGTTCTTGGCGTGTCTCATAGCGGTTTACTCCTTGAGGGAAAGACCCATGGACTCGAGCTTGTCCTTGACTTCCTCCACCGACTTGACCCCGAAGTTGCGGATGTTCATGAGGTCGTTCTCGGAGAGGTTCACGAGCTGGCGCACGTAGTCGATGTTGGCGCGTTTCAGGCAGTTGTAGGAGCGCTGGGAGAGATCCAGCGCCTCGATGGGCCGATCGAGATCGGAGGATTCATCGGCCACCTCGGTGGTGAAGATGGATGCGTCGGATTCCACCTCCGGCTCCTCCGAGAGATCCATGAAGGCCTTCATGTGCTGGTCGATGATGTTGGCGCTCTCCACCACGGCCTCCTCGGGCGTGATGGCGCCGTTGGTCTCCACCTCGAGCACGAGGCGATCGTAGTCGGTGCGCTGGCCCACGCGGCAGGGCTCCACGTACTTGGCGCAGCGGCGCACGGGGCTGAACAGCGAGTCCACGCGGATGAGGCCGATGGGATCGCCATCCTGCTCGTTATCCTCGCCGCTCACGTAGCCGCGACCCGTTGAGATGGAGAGGACCATGGAGAGGTGGGCGCCCTCGCCGAGATGGCAGAGCACGAGTTCGGGGTTCACGAGCTCGAAGCCAGCCGGGAGATCGAGGTCGGCGGCCGTGAGGGTCATGGGGCCGTCGGCCACCACGGAGGCCTCGCCGCTCTCGATGGAACTCACGGCCTTGAAGACGAGTTTCTTGACGTTCAAGACGATGTCGGTGACGTCCTCGTAGACGCCCTCCACCACGGAGAACTCGTGCTGGACGCCCTCGATGCGGATGGCGTCGACCGCGACGCCCGTGAGCGAGGAGAGCAGGACCCGGCGCATGGAGTTGCCGAGCGTATCGCCGTAGCCGCGCTCGAGGGGCTCAACGTAGATGCGGGCGATGGTGGGGGTGACTTCCTTCACCGACACGCGGGGTCGAATGAATTCGGACATGGGCAACCTTCCCGTCTCGACTCGGCGTTACCTGGAGTAGAGCTCGACGATGAGCTGAGCGTCGATGTCGAGGTCGATCTGGTCGCGCACGGGCACCTGGAGCACCTGGCCCGAAAGCTTCTCGATGTCCACCTCGAGCCATGCCGGCACGGCCATGGACTGGGAGGCGATGATGGCCTCCTTGATGGGCAGCAGGTCGCGATACTTCTCCGCGACGGCCACGGTGTCGCCGGCCTTCACGCGGTAGGAGGGGATGTCGACGCGCTTGCCGTTCACGGTGATGTGGCCGTGGCGGACGGTCTGGCGAGCCTCCTTGCGGGTGCGGGCGAAGCCGAGACGGAAGACGACGTTGTCGAGGCGGGTCTCGAGGATCGACATGAGGATGTCGCCCGTGATGCCCTCGTACTTGAGGGCGAGGTCGTAGTAGCCGCGGAACTGCTTCTCGAGCACGCCGTAGATGAACTTGGCCTTCTGCTTCTCGCGAAGCTGGCGGCCGTATTCGGATTCCTGACGGCGCTGGCGGCGGGCGGGCTGGCGGGTGGACTGCTTGTTGTAGCCCATGACCTGCGGCTCGATACCCAGCTGGCGGCAGCGCTTGAGGACGGGAGTCCTATCTATTGCCATGGGGATTCTCCTTGGGATGCTACACGCGGCGACGCTTGCTCGGACGGCAACCGTTGTGCGCGATGGGGGTCTTGTCCTGGACGCTCGACACCTCGAGGCCGGCGGCCTGCAGCGAGCGGATGGCGGTCTCGCGGCCGGATCCGGGCCCGCGCACGTAGACGGCCACCTTCTTCATGCCGTGCTCCATGGCGGTGCGGGCACAGGCCTCGGCCGCCATCTGCGCCGCGAAGGGCGTGGACTTGCGGGATCCCTTGAACCCCACGGTGCCCGCCGACTGCCAGGCGATGACGTTGCCCTGGGGGTCGGTGATGGAGATGATCGTGTTGTTGAACGAGCTCTTGATGTGGGCCTGGCCCACGACGACGTTCTTGCGGTCGGCGCGCCGGATGCGCGTCTGCTGGTTGCGATTGCGTGCTGGCATGGGCTAGCCCCTCTTCTTCGCGCCGATTTGACGCCTCTTGCCCTTGCGGGTGCGGGCGTTGGTGTGGGTGCGCTGGCCGCGCACGGGGAGCCCGCGACGATGGCGCAGGCCGCGATAGCAGCCGATGGCCATGAGGCGATCGATGTTGGTGCGGGACTCGCGACGGAGGTCGCCCTCGACGGTGAGGTGGGAATCGATGTAATCGCGAATGCGGCTGGTCTCGTCCTCGGAGAGGTCGTTGACCTTGGTGGCGGGATCGACGCCGGTGGCTTCGCAGATCTTGGAGGCCGTGGTGCGCCCGATGCCGTAGATGTAGGTGAGACCGATGTCCACGCGCTTCTCGCGCGGGAGGTCGACGCCGGAGATACGTGGCACTTGCGAGGCTCCTCTCTTAACCCTGACGCTGCTTATGGCGCGGGTTGTCGCAAATGACGAAGACCTTGCCGTGACGGCGAATGATCTTGCATTTGTCGCACATCTTCTTGACCGAAGGACGGACCTTCATGGAGTGCTCCTTAGAAAAACCGTGGCTTCGCTTTCTATGAAAACGCCCAGCCGCAGGCGTGGATGGTCGAGGTCGGATCGGTTCGTCTCGCCGCTACTTGTAGCGGTAGGTTATGCGACCGCGAGTGAGGTCGTAGGGGGAGATCTCCACGACCACGCGGTCGCCCGGGAGGATGCGGATGTAGTTCATGCGGATCTTCCCGGAGATGGTGCAGAGAATCGTGCGGCCGTTCTCCAGCTCGACGTTGAACATGGCGTTGGGCAGCGGTTCTTTGACCGTACCCTCGAGCTCGATGGCGTCCTGCTTGCTCACGAAATCCCTTTCCCGCTGGTAGCGCGCAAACCTCTATCGTAGTGGTTGCGTGCCGGTTTTGCCATGGAATCAACCTCGAAGTCGGGCAAATTCCTCATGCGAGCGCCCCGCCTTCCATGGGGCACCACGGACCCTCGGCGTCCTGCGTGAGGATGACGGGGCCGTCGTCGGTGATGGCGATGGTGTTCTCATAGTGGGCGGCCGTTGAGCGATCCCTCGTGACGACGGTCCAGCGATTGGGCATCGTCTCGTTCTTGGGATTGCCGCGGGTGATCATCGGCTCGATCGCGATGACCATGCCGGCCTGGAGGCGAACGCCGCGGCCGCGGCGCCCGTAGTTGGGGACGTTGGGCTCCTCGTGCATCACGTGGCCCACGCCGTGGCCCACGTACTCGCGCACGATCCCGAAGCCGTGGCGCTCGGCGTACTCCTGCACGGCGGCGCCGATGTCGCCGAGGTGGTTGCCCGGGATGGCCATGGCGATGGCGCGCTTGAGGCAGTCGCGCGTGACCTCGCAGAGCTCGCGATCGATCGGATCGGGCTCGCCGCAATAGAACGTCCAGGCGTTGTCCCCCACCCAGCCGTCGACGACGGCGCCGGTGTCGATGGAGACGATGTCACCCTCCTCGAGCACGGTTTCCGTGGAGGGGATGCCGTGGACGATCTGGGCGTTCACGGAGGAGCAGATGCTGGCCGGGAAGCCCCCGTAGCCCTTGAAGGCGGGCACGCCGCCGTGGAGGCGGATGATCTGCTCGGCGATGCGATCGAGCTCGGCGGTGGTGACCCCGGGGCGAATGTGGGCGCCCACCCGCCGAAGCGCCATCTTGGAGAGCGCTCCGGCAGGCTTCATCGCCTCGATTTCCTCTGGGGTCTTGAGCTTGATCAAAGGCCCAGACGCTCCTTCACCTCGGCGTAGACCTCGTCGACGTCGCGATCGCCGTCGACCGTGATGAGGAGATCCCTCTCGGCGTAGTAGCCCAGAAGCGGCTCCGTCTCGGCGGCGTAGACGTCGAGGCGGTGCTTGATGGTCTCGGGCTTGTCGTCGTCGCGCTGATACATCTCGCCGCCGTCCTTGGGGCAGACGGCGTCGGCGGAGGTGCCGGTGTAGCCGCAGGTGCGGCAGACGCGACGATTGGAGAGGCGCTCGATGATGACCTCGGGCTCGACCTCCACGAGAAGCGCGGCGTCGATGGCCACGCCGAGCTCGGGAAGGGCGGCGTCGAGGGCGCGCGCCTGGTCGAGGTTGCGGGGGAAGCCATCGAGGATGAAGCCCTGCTTGGCGTCGTCGGCCGCCAAGCGCTCCTTCACGAGGCCGATGACGAGCTCGTCGGGCACGAGCGCGCCGGCGTCCATGTAGCCCTTGGCCTCGACGCCAAGCGGCGTGCCGGCCTTCACGGCCGCGCGCAGGAGATCGCCCGTGGAGATGTGGGCGTAGCCGAACTCGTCGACGAGCTTCTGTGCCTGGGTTCCCTTGCCGGCGCCCGGCGCTCCCAAGAGGACGATGTTCATCGATGCTCCCTTCCGAGCGGGCCCCGAGGGCCCCGGTCCGTCCGACTAGCGGATGAAGAGCCCGTCGTAGTCGTGGGTCTTCAGCTGGCTCTCGATCTGGGTGATCGTATCGAGCGCGACGCCCACCATGATGAGGATCGACGTGCCGCCGAAGGCCTGGATGAGGGCGTTGTTGGTGAAGGTGAAGAGGATCGAGGGCACCACGGCGATGAGCGCGAGGAAGAGCGCGCCCGGCAGCGTGATGTGGCGCAGCGTGTTGCGGATGTAGCGCGCCGTCGCGGCACCCGGACGCACGCCGGGGATGAAGCCGCCCTGCCTGCGGAGCTGATCCGCCGTGTCTTCGGGGTTGAACACGATGGTCGTGTAGAAGTAGGCGAAGAGCACGATGAGGATCACCGTGAGGATCCAGTTCACCCAGCCGTTGGAGATGGCGTTGGCCACGGCCTGGATCCAGCCGACCGTGGGGAAGAACACCGCGATCTGGGCCGGGAAGTAGAGGATGGCCGAGGCGAAGATGATGGGGATGACGCCCGCGGTGTTCACCTTTACGGGGAGGTAGGTGGACTGGCCGCCCATCACCCGGCGCCCCACGACGCGCTTTGCGTACTGGATGGGGATCCTGCGCTGGCCGCGTTCGATGTAGATGATGAGCGGGATGATCACGAGGGTGATGAGGATGATCGCCACCGTCATGATGACGCCCGTGATGTCGTTGCCCAGCGAGGAGATGATCGAGGTCGGCAGGCCGCTCATGATGTTGCAGAAGATGATGAGGCTCATGCCGTTGCCGATGCCGTACTGGGTGATGACCTCGCCGAGCCACATGATGATGATCGCGCCGGCGAGCATCGTCACGACGACGATGGTGGAGGTGAGCCAGAGCGGCGCGTCGATGGCCGTGAAGTCGATGCCGTAGGCGTCGCTCTGGAAGAGGAAGAGGTAGCCCACGGAGTTCAAGAGCGCGAGACCCACCGTGAGATAGCGGGTGTACTGCGTGATCTTGCGCTGGCCGGCCTCGCCCTCCTTGGCGAGCGCCTGGAGCGACGGCACCACGCTCTGCAGCATCTGGATGATGATCTGCGAGGTGATGTAGGGCATGATTCCGAGGCTGAAGACCGACATCCTGGCCAGTGCGCCGCCCGAGAAGAGGTTGAGCAACGCGAGCGCGCTCTGGTCGGAGAGCGCGGTCTGGAACTGGTTCAGCATCCCCTCGAAGGGAATGCCGGGAATCGGCACGTAGGCACCCACGCGATAGAGCAAGAGGATCGCCAGCGTGATGGCGATCTTCTTGCGCACATCGTGGACCTTGAGCGCCCGGCTGACGGATTCAAACACTAGGCCACCTTCCCGCCGGCAGCTTCGATCTTCTCCTTGGCTTTCGCCGAGACCTTGGCGACGGAGACGGTGAGTGCCTTCGTGAGCTCGCCGTCGGCGAGGACCTTCACGAGCGTGCCGGGTTTCTTGATGACGCCCTTGGCCACGAGCGCAGCGTTGTCGACCGTGTCACCGGCCTCGAAGAGATCCTCGAGACGGCCCACGTTCACCGGGGCGTACTCGACGCGGTTGTGGTTCGTGAAGCCGGGCAGCTTCGGGAGGCGCATCGCGAGGGGCATCTGCCCGCCCTCGAAGCCCGAACCCTTGCCGCCGCCGGAGCGGGAAAGCTGGCCCTTGTAGCCGCGACCCGCCGTGGTGCCCTGGCCGGAGGAGTTTCCGCGGCCGACGCGCTTGCGGTTCTTCTTGGCGCCCGCTTGGGGCGCGAGGTCGTGCAGCTGCATGGGGCTAAACCTCCTCGACCTTCACGAGGTGCTTGATCTTGAAGAGCATGCCGCGGACGCTCGGGTTGTCCGGCTTTTCCACGACGTCGCCCGTATGGCGCAGGCCGAGGGCGTGCACGGTGGCGCGCTGATCCTTCTTCACGGAGGCCTGGGCGCCCTTCACGAGCGTGATCTTGAGAGTGGAGGCCATGGGCTACTCATTCTCCTTCTTCGCGGAGCCGAACATGTGGCCCACGGTGATGCCGCGACGCGCGGCGGTCTGCTCGGGACTCTGCAGCTCCTTCAGGCCCTCGGCCGCGGCCTTGATGATGTTCAGGGCGTTGTTGGTGCCGAGGGACTTCGAGAGGACGTTCTTGATGCCGGCGAGCTCGAAGAGCGGGCGCACGGGGCCGCCGGCGATGACGCCGGTTCCCTCGATTGCCGGCTTGATGAGCACGCGGCCGGCGCCGAAGCGACCCTCCACCGCATGGGGGATGGAACCGCCCTCGGTGATGGGCACCTCGAACATGTTCTTCTTGGCGTCTTCGACGGCCTTGGAAATGGCGATGGGCACCTCGGCGGACTTGCCCATGCCGAGACCCACCTTGCCCTTGCCGTCGCCGACGACGACGAGTGCGGCCAGAGAGAAGCGGCGGCCGCCCTTGACGACCTTGGACACCCTGTGGATGAAGACGACGCGCTCCTGGAGCTCGGAAGCTTCGCGCGGACGTCGAGTGCGTGGCATCTTGCTACCTCCTAGAACTCCAGGCCCGCTTCGCGGGCACCCTCGGCCAGAGCCTGAACGCGACCGTGGTAAACGCGGCCACCGCGGTCGAAGCGCACCTGCTTCACGCCGGCGGCGACGGCGCGCTTGCCCACCATCTCGCCCACCAGCTTGGCGGCCTCCTTGTTGGAGCCGAGCTTGCCCGTGGCGCGGAACTCGGGATCCAGCGTGGAGCCGGCGCAGATGGTGTGGGCGTCGACGTCATCGATGACCTGCGCGTAGATGTGCTTGTTCGTGCGGGTCACGGCAAGGCGCGGACGATCGGGAGTGCCCCGAAGCTGGTCCTTGCCGCGGCGATGGCGGTGCTTCAAGCCCTGGTGCTTAGCCTTCATCTTGTTCATGGATCGCTACGTCTCCTTCGGCGTATCACGCGCGATGCGCGGGTCGTGCTCTACTTGGCGGCCTTACCGAGCTTCCGGCGGACATGCTCGTTCTCGTAGCGGACGCCCTTGCCCTTGTAGGGCTCGGGGGGACGCTTGGAGCGGATATCGGCCGCCACCTGACCCACGCGCTCCTTGGAGATGCCCTTCACGGAGATGTGGGTGTTATCGGGAACCTCGAAGGAAATGCCCTCGGAGGCCTGGATTTTCACGGGGTGCGAGTAGCCGAGCGAGAGCTCGAGATCGCGGCCCTTGAGCTGGGCGCGATAGCCGACGCCCACCAGCTGGAGCTTCTTCTCGAAGCCCTCGGAGACGCCCGTCACCATGTTGTGCACGAGGGTGCGGGTGAGGCCGTGCTGGGCGTTGGCCTCCATGCTCTCGTCCACCGGCTTGACGACGAGGGTCGAACCCTCCTCGGAGATGGTGACGAGCGGGGAGAAGGTGCGGGTGAGCTCGCCCTTGGGGCCCTTCACGGCCAGCGTTTGCCCGTCGATGGTGCAGGTGACGCCTGCGGGGATGTCGACGGGGACCTTTCCGATGCGCGACACGACGTATCCTTTCGCTTTTCAGTTACCAGACGTAGGCGATGACTTCGCCGCCGACGCCCTGTGCACGGGCGTCGCGATCGCACATCACGCCCTTGGACGTGGAGACCACGGCCGTGCCGAGGCCACCGAGGACGCGGGGCAGATCCTCGACGGAGCTGTAGATGCGCAGGCCCGGCTTGGAGATGCGCCGGATCCCGCGGATGACCCGCGTCTTCTTGGGCCCGTACTTCAGGGTGATGGTGAGGGTCTTCTGGGGCTCGGTGTCCTCGACGACGTAGGACTCGATGTAGCCCTCCTCCTCGAGAACCCGCGCGATCTCGTCCAGCACCTTGCTGGACGGCATGGAGACCGTGTCTTTGTGGGCCGTTCCCGCGTTGCGGATGCGGGTGAGCATGTCGGCGATGGGATCTGTGACGTTCATCCTCGAACTCCTTGCGTGACGATGGCGCGTCCGACCTCGGCTCGACGCCGAGGGCAAGCCGGCCTCTCGCGATCGGTTACCAGCTGGCCTTGCGGACGCCCGGAAGCTCACCGGCGAGCGCGAGCTCGCGCAGGCACACGCGGCAGAGGCCGAACTTGCGATAGACCGAGTGGGGCCTGCCGCAACGCTGGCAGCGCCGGACCGTGCGGCAGCTGTACTTCGGGGTACGTTGGGATTTGACGATCATCGACGTCTTGGCCACGGGGAAATCCTTTCGTGCGAAGAGGCGGGGCGCCTAGGCGGCGTCGCGGCGGAACGGGAAGCCGAACCCTTCGAGGAGCGCCTTGCCCTCCTCGTCGGTGGTGGCGGTGGTGACGATGGTGATGTCCATGCCGCGGGTGCGGTCCACCTTGTCGAAGTCGATCTCCGGGAAGATGGTCTGCTCCGTCACGCCCATGGAGAAGTTGCCGCGTCCGTCGAAGCTCGTCGCCGGGATGCCGCGGAAGTCGCGGATGCGCGGGATGGCCACGGAGATGAGGCGATCGAGGAAGTCCCACATACGATCGCCGCGCAGCGTCACCTTGGCGCCGATGCGCATGCCGGCGCGCAGCTTGAAGCTCGCGATGGACTTCTTGGCCTTGGTGATGAGTGGCTGCTGCCCGCAGATCGCGCGCAGATCGTCGACGGCGCCGTCGATGGCCTTGGCGTCCGTCGCGGCCTCGCCGACGCCCATGTTCACCACGATCTTCTCGATCTTGGGGACCATCATCGGGTTCGCGTAGTGGAAGCGTTCCTCGAGCTGGTCCTTCACGGTGTCGGTGTAGAGGGTCTTCAGCCTGGGGACATAGGCGTCCTCGGCCGAGGCCTTCGTTTCCTTGGTCTCCTTGGTGGCCATGGTTTCCTTCCTAAAAGAGAGGTTTTGTGCGCGGGGTTTCCGATCTCGCGCCCTCCGGGATCACCCGGAGGCCTCGGTGGCGCGGTTCCCTAGAAATGGGCGCCGCACTTCTTGCAAACGCGGACCTTCTTGCCGTTCTCCACGGCGTGGCCCACGCGGGTCCGTTCGGAGCACTTCGGGCACACGAGCATGACGGTGGAGGCGTCCACCGTGCCCTCGCGATCGATGATGCCGCCGGGGTTGTTCGGCCCCTGGGCCCTCTGGTGCTTCTTGATCATCGCGACGCCCTCGACCGTCACGCGGCCGGTCTCGGGATAGGCGCGGCGCACCTCGCCACGCGCTCCCTTGTCCTTGCCGGAGATGACCTCGACGGTGTCGCCCTTACGAACGTGCAGGCTGTTCATCTTCCACTCCTAGAGGGTCTCGGGAGCCAGGGAGACGATCTTCATGTAGCGGCGATCGCGCAGCTCGCGCGCCACCGGCCCGAAGATGCGGGTCCCGACGGGGCCGCCGTCCTTGTCGATGAGGACGCAGGCGTTCTGGTCGAAGCGAATGTAGGAGCCGTCCTTGCGGCGCAGCGCCTTCTTCGTGCGCACGACGACGCAGCGCACGACATCGCCCTTCTTGACGTTGCCGCCGGGCGTGGCCTCCTGGACGGCGCAGACGATGACGTCCGCGATGCCGGCATAGCGGCGCTTGGAGCCACCGAGTACCTTGATGCACCTCACCTTGCGCGCGCCGGAGTTGTCGGCGACGGTGAGCATCGTCTGCATCTGGATCATGGATTCCTCCGAAAGTTGCGATCGTCGGCCTTGGCAGCCCTTGCGGCTACTCGGCCTTCTCCACCACGTCCACGAGCCGCCAGCGCTTGGTCTTGGAGAGCGGGCGGGTTTCCATGACGCGCACGGTGTCGCCCACGGCGGCCTCGCCGTGCTCGTCGTGCACGTGGAGCTTCTTGGAGCGGTTCATCATCTTCTTGTACTTGGGGTGCGGTATCCGCTCGTTGATCGTCACGGTGACGGTCTTGGCGCCGGACACCGAGGTGACGAGCCCCTGGCGCACCTTTCGGCGGTTGCGGCCCTCAGTCTCAGCCATCGATGGGCTCCTTACTCGGCGCGAGCCGCGGCCAGCTCACGGGCGCGGATCTCGGTTTGGATGCGGGCGATGTCGCGCTTGACGGTGGTCACGCGGGCCGTGTTGTCCAGGCGGCTCGTGGCCATCTGGAAGCGGAGGTTGAAGAGCTCCACGCGACCATCCTCGAGCTTCTGCTTGAGCTCGTCGTCGCTCAAGGCCCTCACGTCTGCGGGCTTCATGGTCATTCCTCCCTTACACCTCGTCGGCGCGAGAGACGATCTTCGTCTTGATGGGCAGCTTGTGCTGCGCGAGGCGCAGGGCCTCCTTGGCCACGTCCTCGGGGACGCCATCGATCTCGAACATGATGCGACCGGGCTTGACCACGGCCACCCACTCCTCGGGGTTGCCCTTGCCCGAGCCCATGCGGGTCTCGGCGGGCTTCTTGGTGATGGGCTTGTCCGGGAAGATGTTGATCCACACCTTGCCGCCACGGCGCATGCGACGGGTCAT
Organism: uncultured Atopobiaceae bacterium; assembly: GCA_947599965.1. Classification (GTDB taxonomy): domain Bacteria; phylum Actinomycetota; class Coriobacteriia; order Coriobacteriales; family Atopobiaceae; genus CANRLS01. Next base: position 62,169 of record CANQFP010000001.1, read on the forward strand.
GGCGATACGGGCGGCCTCGATCTGGCGGTTCGTGATCCAGTGGCGCTCCTCGGCGCGGATGCCCCAGGAACCGAAGTTCAACGTGGTGCCGCCCTTGGCCTTGCCCTTCATGGAACCGCGCTGGACCTTGCGGTGGAGTACGCGTTTGGGTGCGAGCATCTAGCGACCCCTCCTCTCCATGCGACGGCGCGGCCTCGTGGACGTGCCCTCGAGCGCCGGGTTCGTGAACACCTGGCCGGGCAGCTGCTCGCCCAGGTAGATCCAAGTCTTCACGCCGCAGGCGCCCATGATGGTGCGCGCGGTGGCGGTGGCGTAGTCGATCTTGGCGCGCAGCGTTTGCAGCGGCACGCGGCCGTCGCGGTACCACTCGCGCCTGCCCATCTCGGCGCCGCCGAGACGGCCGGAGCACTGGATGCGGATGCCCTTGGCGCCGGCGTTGGAGGCGTTCTGCACGGCCTTGCGCATGGCGCGGCGGAAGGCGATGCGCTGCTCCAGCTGCTCGGCGATGGACTGGGAGACCAGCTGCGCGTCGAGCTCGGGGCGCTTGATCTCGACGACGTCCACGTGGACGGAGCCCTTGGGGGCGCCGGCGAGCGCCTCGAGTTGCTCGCGCAGCTCGTTGATGTCCTTGCCCTTCTTTCCGATGACGATGCCGGGGCGCCCGGAGTAGATCGTCACCTTGATATCCTGGCCGGCGCGCTCGATCTCCACGTGCGAGAGGGCGGCACGGGCGAGCTTCTTCTTCAGGAACTTGCGGATCTTGAGGTCGCCGCCGACGTTGGCGGCGTAGTCCTTATCGGCGTACCAGCGAGAACGCCAGTTCTCGGTGACGCCGAGACGAAAGCCGGTGGGAGAGACCTTCTGGCCCATGGCGCTACGCCTCCCTTCGAGGTGCGACGGTGACGGTGATGTGGCTCGTGCGCTTGTTGATGCGCGACGCGGAGCCCTTGGCCCTCGGGCGGATGCGCTTCAGGGTCGGGCCCTCGTCGACATAGGTCTCGAGGATGTAGAGATCTTCCTCGCGGATGCCGTTGTTCTCGTAGGCGTTTGCCACGGCGCTCCGAAGGACCTTCTCCACGTCGGTGGCCACGGCCTTGGGGCTGAAGCGCAGCAGGTCGAAGGCGTCGGCGACGTTCTTCTTGCGGATCTGGTCCACCACGAGGCGCGCCTTGCGCGGAGCCACGCGAACGTACTTCGCCGTCGCGGAGACGTGGTTGGGATTGGTGTCGGTCTTGACCATGGGTTACGGTCTCCTTAGCGCGCTCAGGACTTGTGTCCGCGGAAGGTGCGGGTGGGAGCGAATTCACCGAGCTTGTGGCCCACCATCGACTCCGTCACGTACACGGGCACGTGGCGACGCCCGTCGTGGACGGCGATGGTGTGGCCCACCATGTCGGGGAAGATGGTGGACGCCCGGGACCACGTCTTGATGACGTCGTGGGTGCCGGCCTCGTTCTGCGCGATGACGCGCTGGAGGAGGCGGGTCTCGACGTAGGGTCCCTTTTTAAGGCTTCTGCTCATGAGGTGGACTCCTTTGGCGCTACTTCGTGCGGCGACGACGGATGATGAGCGAGTTGCTCTGCTTCTTGGGGTCGCGGGTCTTCTTGCCCTTGGACGGCTTGCCCCACGGGGAGACCGAGGGACGCCCGGAGGTGTGGTTCTTGCCCTCGCCGCCGCCGTGCGGGTGGTCGACCGGGTTCATGACGGTGCCGCGGACGTGCGGGCGACGACCCTTCCAACGGTTGCGACCGGCCTTGCCGATCTTGATGTTGGAGTGGTCGGCGTTGCCCACCTCGCCCACCGTGGCACGGCAGGTGATAAGGACGCGGCGCATCTCGGAGGAGGGCATGCGGAGGATGGCGTACTTGCCCTCCTTGCCCATGAGCTGCACCGAGGTGCCGGCGGAGCGGGCGATGGCCGCGCCCTTGCCGGGCTGGAACTCGATGGCGTGGATGAGCGTGCCCACGGGGATGTTCGCGAGCGGCAGTGCGTTGCCGGGCTTGATGTCGGCCTCGGGGCCGGCCTCGACGACGTCGCCGACCTTGAGCCCCTTGGGGCAGAGGATGTAGGTCTTGGCGCCGTCGGCGTAGTGGAGGAGGGCGAGGCGCGCCGAGCGGTTGGGGTCGTACTCGATGGCCGCGACGGTGGCGGGCACGCCGTCCTTCGCGCGCTTGAAGTCGATCACGCGGTAGCGACGCTTGTGGCCGCCGCCCTTGTGGCGCATGGTGAGGTGGCCGTCGTTGTTGCGGCCGGCCTTCTTGGAGAGCGACTTTGTGAGCGCCTTCTCGGGCACGGTCTTCGTAATCTCGGAGAAGTCGGAGATCGTCTGGAAACGACGACCGGCGCTCGTGGGCTTCAGTCTCTTGACAGGCATGTGAAACGTCCTTCCGAGGTGCGCCCTAGGCGTTCTGGGCTTGGTCGCCGAAGATCTCGATGGTGTCGCCCTCGGCGAGGGTCACCACGGCCTTCTTCCAGGTGCGGGTGAGGCCGCGCTGATAGCGCACGCGCTTTGATTTGGGCTTCATCCAGAGGGTGTTCACCTTCGTCACATGCACGCCGAACACCTGCTCGACGGCGTCCTTGATCTCCTCCTTGGGAGCGTCGGGAGCCACCTCGAAGGTGTACTTGTTCGCGTCCATGAGGTCGTATGAACGCTCGGTGACGATGGGGCGGATGATGACGTTGTAAGGCGAGTTCATTTAGGCGAGCACCTCCCCAAAATTCTTCGCGACGGCTTCGGTGAGGATGAGGCAGGCGTTGTCCACGAGGTTGTGGGCGTTGGCCTGGGCGTCCTCGATCACCCGGACACCGGGGATGTTGCGGAAGGAGAGCTCGACGACGTCGCTCTCGCGAGGCACCACGAGGGTCACGCGTTTGCCGTCGGCACCCAGCGCCTCGAGGATCTTCTTGGCGTCCTTGGTCTTGGGGGCGTCGAGCTCGATCTTGTCGACGAGCACGAGCTCACCGTCGGCCAGCTTGCCCGAGAGGACCGAGCGCATGGCCAGCTTGACTTCCTTCTTGTTGGAACGACGCGCATGGGAACGCGGCACGGGGCCGAAGACCACGCCGCCGCCACGCCACTGGGCGGAGCGGGTGGAACCCTGGCGAGCTCGGCCGGTGCCCTTCTGGCGCCACGGCTTGCGGCCGCCGCCGGAGACGTCGGAGCGTCCCTTGACGGCATGGGTGCCCTGGCGAAGCGACGCGAGGTAGTTCGTGACCACGCTGTGGACCACGGCGAGGTTCGGCTCGATGCCGTAGACCGCGTCGGCGAGTTCGACGGTGCCGGCCGCCTGCCCCGCTTGGTCTTTCATCTCTACGGAAGCCATGGAAAACGTCCCATCTCTTCTTGCTCACGCCTCCGCCACTAGCGGGCGACGGAGACCTCCACGAGGCCGCCCTTGCCGCCGGGCACCGCGCCGCGGACGAGCATGAGGTTGTGCTCGGGATCAACGGATACGACCTTGAGGTTCTTCACGGTGACGCGCGCGTTGCCCATCTGGCCGGCCATCTTGAGGCCCTTGCGCACGCGACCGGGGTAGGCGCACTGGCCGATCGAGCCGGGGCGACGCTGGTTTCGGGAGCCGTGGGTCATGGGGCCGCAGGCGAAGTTCCAGCGACGGATCGTGCCCTGGAAGCCCTTGCCCTTGGATACGCCGGCCACGTCCACGAGCGTGACGTCGGCGAAGTCGCCGACGCTCACGACGTCGCCGGGCTTGTACTCGGTGTCGTCGGCGGCGCGGACCTCGCGAAGGTAGCGCGTGGGCTCGACACCGGCCTTGGCGAAGTGCCCGGCCAGGGGCTTGTTCACCCGGTGGGCCTTCACGGCGCCGAAGCCGAGCTGGATGGCGCTGTAGCCGTCGGTCTCGGGGGTCTTGACCTGCGTCACGACGCAGGGACCGCACTCGATGGCGGTGACGGCGACGACGTTGTCGGCCTCGTCCCACACCTGGGTCATGCCGATCTTTCGTCCGAGGATGGTGCTCACCATGGTTCTTCGGTTCCCGTCTCTTCGGCGGTCGCGGCGGCACAGCCACCGGAGGACCGCGGGTTTAGCCTGAGCTCGCGGCTGTTTAGAGTTTGATCTCGATGTCGACGCCCGCGGGCAGCTTCAGGTTCATGAGCTTGTCCACCGCCTGGGGCGTGGGGTCGAGGATGTCGATGAGGCGCTTGTGCGTGCGCATCTCGAACTGCTCCCGCGAATCCTTGTCTTTGTGCGGAGAGCGGATGACGCAGTAGAGCGCTCGCTCGGTGGGCAGGGGGATGGGACCCGCGACCCTGGAGCCGTTCTGCTGGGCCGTGTCGACGATGAGTCGTGAGGACTGGTCCACGACCTCGTGGTCGAAGCCGCGAAGGCGGATCCTGATCTTCTCGCTTGGCAAAGCCACTCCTTCGTCTTTGGACGCCCTCGGGCGCCCGGGGTGTCGTGCCGGGTCTCGCGCTCCCTTAGGAGCTCGCTCCCGCCTTTGCTCGGATCTCTTCGGACACCGAGGCGGGCACGGGCTCGTACTCGGCGAACTGCATCGTGTAGCTGGCGCGACCCTGGGTCTGGCTGCGCAGGTCGGTCGCGTAGCCGAACATCTCGCCCAGGGGCACCTTGGCTTTGATGACCTTGGTGTTGCGGCGATCCTCCATGCCCTCGATCTTGCCGCGACGGCTGGAGAGGTTGCCCATGACGTCGCCCATGTAGGCCTCCGGGGTCTCCACCTCGACGGCCTCGATGGGCTCGAGGAGCACGGGCTTGCTCTTCCTGAGGGCCTCCTTCACCGCCATGGAGCCGGCGATCTTGAAGGCGGCCTCGGAGCTGTCCACCTCGTGGTAGGAACCGTCGGTGAGGGTAACCTTCACGTCCACCACCGGATAGCCGGCGATGACGCCCGCCTGGAGGGCCTCCTGGATGCCCTTGTCCACGGCAGGGATGAACTCCTTGGGGATGACGCCGCCGACGATGGCGTTCTCGAACTCGTAGCCGCTGCCAGGGGCGAGGGGCTCGAGGCTGATGACCGCGTGGCCGTATTGGCCGTGACCGCCGGTCTGGCGGACGAACTTGCCCTCGGCCTTGGGGACGGCTTGGCCGGCGGTCTCGCGGTAGGCCACCTGGGGCTTGCCCACGTTGGCGTCGACTTTGAACTCGCGGCGGAGGCGATCGATGATGATCTCGAGGTGCAGCTCGCCCATGCCGGCGATGATGGTCTGGCCGGTCTCGTGGTCGGTGCGCACTTGGAAGGTCGGATCCTCCTCGGCGAGCTTCGCGAGGCCGACGCTCATCTTATCCTGCTCGGCCTTGGTCTTCGGCTCCACGGCCACGTCGATGACGGGGGTCGGGAAGTCGATGGACTCGAGGATGATGGGGTGCTTCTCGTCGCAGAGGGTGTCGCCGGTGGTGGTGTTCTTGAGGCCCACGCACGCGACGATGTCGGCGGTGGAGCACTCGTCGAGATCCTGGCGATCGTTCGCGTTCATCTCGAGGATGCGACCGAGGCGCTCGCGCTCGCCCTTGCCGGCGTTGAGCACGTAGGAACCGCTCTTGGCGGAGCCGGAGTACACGCGCAGGTACGTGAGCTTGCCGACGTAGGGATCGGTCATGATCTTGAACGCGAGCGCGCTGAAAGGTTCGGAGTTGTTCGCCTCGCGCTCCTCGACCTGGCCCGTCTTGGGGTTCTCGCCCTCCACGGGCGGCACGTCGAGCGGGCTCGGGAGGTAGTCCACGACGGCGTCGAGGAGCTCCTGGATGCCCTTGTTCTTGTAGGCGGAGCCCACGAGCACGGGGTTGAGCTCGTTGGCGAGGGTGCCCTTGCGGATGGCGGCCTTCAAGACCTCCACCGGGATCTCGGCGTCCTCGAGCACGAGCTCCATGAGCTCGTCGGAGAAATCCGAGGCGGCCTCGAGCAGCTCGAGACGCTTCTCCTCGGCCACGTCGGCGAACTCGGCGGGGATCTCGTCGAGCTCCTCGGGGTAGATCATGCCGTCGGAATCTTCCTTGAAATCCCAGGCGGTCATGGTGACGAGGTCGATGAGGCCCCAGAACTGGTTCTCCGAACCCATCGGCACCTGGACGGCCACCGCGTTGGACGCGAGGCGATCCTTCATCGTCTCGATGGCGTTCCAGAAATCCGCACCGATGCGGTCGTACTTGTTGATGAAGGCGATGCGGGGGACGTTGTAGTTCGTCGCCTGGCGCCAGACCGTCTCGGACTGGGGCTGGACGCCGGCCACCGCGTCGAACACCGCCACCGCGCCGTCGAGGACGCGCAGGCTGCGCTCGACCTCGCTCGTGAAGTCCACGTGGCCCGGGGTGTCGATGATCTGGATGACGTTGTCCTTCCAGAAGCACGTGGTGGCGGCGGAGGTGATGGTCACGCCACGCTCCTGCTCCTGCACCATCCAGTCCATGACGGCGGCACCGTCGTGCACCTCGCCCACCTTGTGGGTCTTGCCGGTGTAGTAGAGGATGCGCTCGGTGGTGGTCGTCTTACCGGCATCGATGTGGGCCATGATGCCGATGTTGCGAATGTCTTTGAGCTTGTACTTGCTCATGGGCTGAGAATTCCTCCGTAACCGCCGCTACCAGCGGTAGTGAGAGAAGGCGCGGTTGGCCTCGGCCATCTTGAAGACGTCCTCGCGGCGCTTCACGGACGCTCCGACGCCGTTGGAGGCGTCGAGGATCTCGGCGGCCAGGCGCTCCTTCATGGTCTTCTCGCGACGACCGCGGGAGAACGTGACGATCCAGCGGATGGCGAGCGTTTGGGCGCGACGGGAGTTGACCTCCATGGGCACCTGGTAGGTGGCGCCGCCGACGCGCTTCGGCTTGACCTCGAGGGTCGGGCGGACGTTGTCCATGGCCTTCTTGAACACGGACAGGGGATCCTGGCCGCTCTTCTCGGCGATCTCGTCGAACGCACCGTAGACGATGCGCTCGGCCACGGACTTCTTGCCGTTGAGAAGCACCTTGTTGATGAGCTGGGTGACCAGGCGGTTGTTGTAGACGGCGTCGGGTGCGATCTCCCGACGGGTGGCTGCGGCACGACGCGGCATGGCGCGATCCTTTCGAAGGGGTGTTAGGAGCGCTTGGCGCCGTAGCGCGAGCGAGCCCGTTTGCGGTTCTGGACGGCGGCGCAGTCGTAGGCGCCGCGGATGATCTTGTAGCGCACACCGGGGAGATCCCTCACGCGGCCGCCACGCACGAGCACGATGGAGTGCTCCTGCAGGTTGTGGCCCTCGCCGGGGATGTAGGCCGTGATCTCGATGCCGTTCACGAGGCGCACGCGAGCCACCTTGCGAAGCGCGGAGTTGGGCTTCTTGGGCGTGGAGGTGTAGACCCTCGTGCAGACACCGCGCTTCTGCGGGTTACCCCGAAGCGCCGCGTTCTTCGACTTGGACTTCACCGTCTCGCGGCCCTTGCGGACCAGCTGGTTGATGGTTGGCACAGGCACTCCCTTTGTCTCGGTTCTCGCACGTCTCGAAGGCGGCTCGACACAGCATGCCCCCAAGAGCGCAAGGCGCAACATTAGCGGTCATGAGCTTGGGTGTCAATGAACACCGCTCCGGGCGTATCCATAGCTTGGAGAGCCCGTGAAAACGGTGCGCGCGACGGATCGCACGCACCGTTTCGGCGTTCCATCGAGCACCCCGTGCGGGGCTACTCCTCGTCGTCCAGAAGCCCCTCGTTCTGCTCCACGCGGGAGAGGAGGTCGTCCAGCGAGGCGAGATCCTCGTTGATGACGTCCGGGGCTGCGCCCTCGCTCGTGCCGCCGATGAGCTCGTCGTCAAAGGACGAGGAGGCGCTCATGATCCCCGTGCCGAGGAGCACGTCGTCCGCGTCCGGCGAGAAGACCATGTTGAGCAGCGCGTGGATGTCCTCGTCGTCGGCACCGGTGTCCTCGGGTTCGAGGATGTAGAGCAGGCCGCGCTGCTCGAGGCCGTGGTGAAGCTCCTCGAGCGCCTTGGCGCCGATGCCCTCGATGGAGATGAGGTCGTCCTCGGTCTTGCCGAGGAGGTCGCCCACCGTCTCGATGCCCACCTCACTGAACTTGTTGGTCCAGCGCTGCGACACGCCGAGGTCGTCGAAGAGGTAGAGCTTGGCGTCCTCCGTGGAGAGGGTGTGGCCGTTCTTGGAGAAGCCGCCGTAGAACTCGTTGCCCACCCACTCGTTCTTGGCGGGCATGCGCTCCTCGATGGACTTGAGCTCGTCGGGAGCCCATTCGGGCAGCGTCCGGCTCTCGGACGAGGTCTCGCGGGTGATGGGCTGGCCGTTGTAGGTGAGCTCCACGTCCTGGTAGGCCTTGAGGCCGGTGCCGGCGGGGATGCGCTTGCCGACGATGACGTTGGAGTTGAGGTCGAGCAGGCTGTCCACGTCGCCCGCGATGGCCGCGTCGGCGAGCACGCCGGTGGTGCGGATGAAGCAGGCGTTGGAGAGCCAGGAGCCGATGGAGCCGGCAACCTTGAGGGTGCCCATGATGGTGGGAACGGCCTCGGGAGGCGTGCCACCCTCGCGGGCGATGGCCTCGACCGCGTCCGCGAACTCGTAGCGGTCCACGTACTGGCCGCGGCGATACATCGAATCGCCGGGATCGGTGATCTCCACGCGCCTGAGCATCTGGCGCGCGATGGTCTCGATGTGCTTGTCGTTCAACTCGACGCCCTGGCTCGTGTAGACGTCCTTCACGCTCCTCACGAAGGCGTGCATCGTGGATTCGATGTCCGTCAGCGAGCGGAGCTTGCGGAAGTTCACGAAGCCCGAGGTAAGCTGATCGCCCGCGCGCACGGGCACGCCGCCATCCACGGGCTGGCCGTCCTGCATGCCCATGAGGAAGTGCACGGACGCCGGCACGTCCTTCTCCTCGAGCACGACGTCGGGGTCGTCCTCGGCCACGATCTCGAGGTGGTAGCCGCTCTGGATCGGCGTGATGCGGAAGATGCCGGAGTGGTTGGCCAGATCGGCCTCGCGACCGAGGATGCGCTCGTTCACGTTGCCGACGACGTTGAACATGCGGTCCACGAAGGGCAGGCCCTGCGTGATGTCGTCGGCGCCGGCGACGCCGCCGGAGTGGATCGTGCGCATCGTGAGCTGGGTGCCGGGCTCGCCGATGGACTGGGCGGCGATGATGCCGACCGCCGTGCCCACGTCGACGGGGCGGCGCGTGGAGAGATCCCAGCCGTAGCACTTCTGGCAGACGCCATACTTGGAGCGGCAGGTGAGCAGCGCGCGGAGCTCGACCTTCTCGAGGCCGGCGTCCACGAGGCGTTTGATGTCGTCCACGGAGGTGATGTAGGCGCCCTCCTCGAGGAGCACCTCGCCCGTGCCCGGGGCCACGACGGGCTCCAGGGTGCAGCGACCGATGAGGTCGGTGTTGGGATCGTCGGTGCCGGGGACGAGGAGGTCGTAGGTGACGCCCTCGTGGGTGTGGCAGTCCTCCTCGCGCACGACGACCTCCTGGGCCGCGTCGACGAGACGACGGGTGAGGTAGCCGGAGTCGGAGGTGTGGGACGCCGTGTCCACGAGGCCCTTGCGAGCGCCGTAGGTGGAGATGAAGTATTCGAGCGGACGCAGGCCCTCGCGGAAGTTCGACTTGATGGGCAGGTCGATGGTGTCGCCCGACATGTCGCTCATGAGGCCGCGCATGCCCGCGAGCTGGCGGAGCTGGGTCTTGGAACCGCGGGCGCCGGAATCGGCCAGCATGTAGATGGGGTTGTCCTCGGTGAAGCCGTCGAGCATCTTCGCGCCCAGATGGTCGGTGCAGGTGGTCCACGCCTTCACGACCTCGCGGTGGCGCTCGTCGGCCGAGAGGAAGCCGAGCTCGTAGTTCTCGTTGATCTGGTCGACCGCGGCCTGCGTCTCCTCGAGCATGGCCTCCTTCTCCTCGGGGATGGTGGCATCCCAGAGCGAGACGGTGAGGCCGGCGCGGGTGGCGTAGTGGAAGCCGGCGTACTTGATGGCGTCGAGGATGGGCTCGACCTCGGCCGTCGGATAGCGGTCGCAGCACTCGTTCACGAGACGGCTCATGTCGGAGCTGACCATCTTGTAGTTCACGAACGGGAAGTCGTCGGGCAGGCAGGTCGTGTTGAAGATGATGCGGCCGACGGTGGTCTCGAAGACCACGTCGCCGTCGGTGACGTCGATGTCCTCGGGGCGAACCCGCACGTGCGAGACCTTCTCGACGGTCTCGTTGCCCTCATCGTCGCGAACGGTGCGGTCGGTGTAGTAGGTCTCCTTGATGATGGTGCGGAAGATCTTGCGACCGTCCTCTTCGCAATTTGCGTTCTCGGGCCCCACGCGGACGGAGATCTTCGCCTGGAGGTCGAGATCCTCGCGCATGTCGTAGGCGAGCTGGGCATCGGCGAAGTCGGCGAACCTGCGCCCCTCGCCCTTCGCGCCGTCCGTTTGCGTGGTGAGGTAGTAGACGCCGAAGACCATGTCCTGGGAGGGAACGGTCTGCACGGAGCCGGAGGCGGGGCTGCGCAGGTTGTTCGAGGAGAGCATGAGCACGCGCGCCTCGGTCTGCGCGTGGTTGGAGAGCGGCAGGTGCACCGACATCTGGTCGCCGTCGAAGTCCGCGTTGAAGGGCTTGCAGACGAGCGGATGCAGGTGGATGGCCTTGCCCTCCACGAGCACGGGCTCGAAGGCCTGGATCGAGAGGCGGTGCAGGGTCGGAGCGCGGTTGAGCAGCACGAGGCGGCCGCTGATGACCTCCTCGAGCACGTCCCAGACCTGCGAGTCGGAGTGCTCGATGGCGCGCTTGGCGGCCTTGGAGCTGTCGGCCTTGCCGAGATCCACGAGGCGCTGCTGCACGAAGGGCTTGAAGAGCTCGAGAGCCATCTCCTTGGGAAGGCCGCACTGGTGCAGCTTGAGCTGCGGGTCGACCACGATGACCGAACGGCCGGAGTAGTCCACGCGCTTGCCGAGGAGGTTCTGGCGGAAGCGCCCCTGCTTGCCCTTGAGGGCCTCGGAGAGGCTCTTGTAGGAGCGCCCTCCCCTGCCCTTCACGGCGGTGCCGCGGCGTCCGTTGTCGAAGAGCGCGTCGACGGATTCCTGCAGCATGCGCTTCTCGTTGTTGACGATGATGTCCGGCGCCTCGAGGTCGAGGAGGCGCTTCAGGCGGTTGTTGCGGTTGATGACGCGGCGATAGAGGTCGTTGAGGTCACTCGCGGCGAACCGGCCGCCGTCAAGCTGCACCATGGGGCGCAGGTCGGGCGGGATGACCGGGATGACGTCGAGGATCATGTTGGCCGGATCGTTGCCGCTCTTCAGGAACGTGTCGATCACGGTGAGGCGCTTCACGGCGTTCTCGCGGCGCTGCTTCTGGCCGCCCTCGTCGGCGACGATCTCGCGCAGCTCGCGGCTCTCCTTCTCGAGGTCCACGTTGCGCAGGAGATCGCGGATGGCCTCGGCGCCCATGCCGCCGGTGAAATAGCGGCGATAGTGGGTGCGCAGGGCCTTGAAGAGCTGCTCGTCGGTGATGAGCTCGCGCTCGGTGAGGCTCATGAACTTATCGTAGGCCTCCTGGCGGAGCTGCTTCTCCTCCTCGTACTCCTCCTCGATGTCGGCGATCTCGGCGCGGATCTCGTCTTCGGTGAGCACTTCCTCGTCGTCGAAGCCCTCGGGCACGAGGCCCTGGGCCTTCACGCGCTCGATCTGCTCGTCGCGCTCGACGTCGAGCGACTCGAGCTCGGCCGCCAGCTCCTCGGCGAGGATGTCGGCGTCGATGGCGCGGGCCTCCGTGTCCACTGAGGTGATGATGTAGCTCGCGAAGTAGAGCACCATCTCGAGGTCCTTCGACTTGATGTCGAGGAGCTTCGCGAGCGGGGCGCTCTGACCCTTCACGTACCAGATGTGCGACACGGGGGCGGCGAGCTCGATGGAGCCCATGCGCTCGCGGCGCACCTTGGCCGTGGTCACCTCGACGCCGCACTTCTCGCAGATGACGCCCTTGAAGCGGATGCCCTTGTATTTTCCGCAGGAGCACTCCCAGTCCTTCGTGGGGCCGAAGATCTTCTCGCAGAAGAGGCCGTCGCGCTCGGGTTTGAGCGTGCGGTAGTTGATGGTCTCGGGCTTCTTGACCTCGCCGTTGGACCAGCTGCGAATCTGCTCCGGAGAGGCGAGCGAGATTTTGATGGCGTCGAAATTGGGGGTATCGAAATCTGCCACGCTGACTACTCCTTCGGGGTGTCGAGTTCACCGACCAGCTGGATGAGCGCCTCGTCATCGGCGTCGAGACCGGCGAGGCCCTCGAGGCCGTCGAGGTCCACGAGATCCTCGGTGTCGTCGATCTCGGGCGCGGGCGGCTCGGGCGGTTCGGGCTTGGCGAAGGTGAGCGGCTCGATGTTGAGGGCGAGCGAGCGGATCTCCTTGGCGAGGACCTTGAAGGATTCCGGGGTTCCCGCGGGCGGGATGTTCTCGCCCTTCACGATGCATTCGTAGGTCTTCACGCGGCCGGCGGTGTCGTCGGACTTCACCGTGAGGATCTCCTGGAGCACGTTGGAGACGCCGTAGGCGTAGAGCGCCCACACCTCCATCTCGCCGAAGCGCTGGCCGCCGAACTGGGCCTTGCCGCCGAGCGGCTGCTGGGTCACGAGGCTGTAGGGGCCGGTGGAGCGGGCGTGGATCTTGTCCTCCACCATGTGGCCGAGCTTCAGGATGTAGCTCGTGCCCACGGTGACGGGCTCCTTGAACGCCTCGCCGGTGCGGCCGTCGTAGAGCGTCATCTTGCCCTGTTCGTTCACCTGGGGCACGAAGACGTCCATCACCTGGTCGCCGTAGAGCTCCTTGGCGTGGTTCATGAGGTTCGTGTTGGCGCGGCGCATGACCTCGCCCACCTCGTAGCCCCTGGCACCGTCGAAGACGGGCGTGGCCACGTGCATCGGGCCCTCGACGTAGCGCTCGGACTGGGGATCGGAGGTATCCCAGCCGGCCTTGGCGGCCCAGCCGAGGTGGCACTCGAGGAGCTGGCCCACGTTCATGCGGGAGGGGACGCCCAGCGGGTCGAGCAGCACGTCGACGGGGGTGCCGTCGGCCATGTAGGGCATGTCCTCGATGGGCAGGATCCGGCAGACGACGCCCTTGTTGCCGTGGCGGCCGGAGATCTTGTCGCCCTGGGCGATCTTGCGGCGCTGCGCCACGTAGACCCGCACGCTCTCGTTCACGCCGGGCTGGCGCACGCGCTCGTCGCCGTCGCCGCGGCTCGAACGGGCGATGTCGACGACACGTCCGTGGGCGCCGTGCGGCATCTTGAGCGAAGTGTCGCGCACGTCGTTGGCCTTGGAGCCGAAGATGGCGCGGAGCAGGCGCTCCTCGGCCGTGAGGGTGGATTCGCCCTTGGGCGTGACCTTGCCCACGAGGATGTCGCCGGGGTGCACCTCGGCGCCGATGCGGATGATGCCGTCCTCGTCGAGATCGGCGAGGAACTCCTCCGACTGGTTCGGGATCTCGCGGGTGATCTCCTCGGGGCCGAGCTTCGTGTCGCGCGCGTCGACCTCGTGGCGTGAGATGTTGATCGAGGTGAGGAGGTCCTGCTGCACGACGCGCTCGGAGACGACGATGCCATCCTCGTAGTTGAAGCCCTCCCACGGCATGTAGGCCACGGTGAGGTTCGCGCCGAGCGCAAGCTCGGAGCCCTCGACGGAGTTGGAATCCGCGAGCGGCTGGCCGGCGATGACCGTGTCGCCCACGTGGACGATGGGGTGGTGGTTGATGCAGGTGGACTGGTTGGAGCGCTGGAACTTGGGCAGCCGATAGGTGCGCGGACCGTCCTCGGAGCCGCTGTCCACGACCACGTGGGAGGAATCCACCTCCGTCACCCGGCCGCCCTCCTCGGCGCAGACGAGCTCGCCGGAATCATAGGCGGCGCGGAACTCCATGCCCGTGCCCACGAGCGGTGCCTCGGGCTTGATGAGGCTCACGGCCTGACGCTGCATGTTCGCGCCCATGAGGGTGCGCTTGGCGTCGTCATGCTCGAGGAACGGGATGAGCGTGGCCGCCACGGAGAGGAGCTGGCGCGGCGAGACGTCCATGAGGTCGACCATCTCGACGGGGCACTCGGCGGGGGCACCGAAGGTGCCGTCGAAGTCGCGGGTGCGCGCGATCACGCGCTTGGCCTCGGAGGTCTCGCCCGTGATGGGATCGATTTCGAGGAAGGTGCCCGTCGAGGGATCCACCGGCTGGTCGGCCGGCGCGATGACGTGGTGCTCCTCCTCGTCCGCGGTCATCCAGACGATGTCCTCGGTCGCGTGGCCGTCCACCACCTTGCGATACGGCGTCTCCACGAAGCCGAGGTCGTTCACCCGCGCGTAGAGGGCGAGCGAGCCGATGAGGCCGATGTTGGGGCCTTCCGGGGTCTCGATGGGGCACATGCGCCCGTAGTGGGAGTTGTGGACGTCGCGCACGGCGGTGGGCACGTTGGAGCGGCGGTTCGAGCCGCTCTTGTGGCCGGCGATGCCGCCCGGGCCGAGCGCCGAGAGACGGCGCTTGTGGGTGAGGCCGGAGAGCGGGTTCGGCTGGTCCATGAACTGCGAGAGCTGCGAGGAGCCGAAGAACTCCTTGATGGCCGCCTGGATCGGGCGGTTGTGGATGAGCTTCTCGGGGGTCATGGACTCCTGATCCTGGGAGGCCATGCGCTCGCGCACGATGCGCTCGAGGCGGGTCATGCCGGTGCGGAAGGCGTTCTGCACGAGCTCGCCCACGGTGCGCACGCGGCGGTTGCCGAAGTGGTCGATATCGTCGAAGGACTTGGTCGGATCGCCCTCGACGAGCGCGATGAGGTAGCGCAGCGCCGCCACGATGTCCTCGTTGGTGAGCGTGAGCTTCTCGGGCTCCACCTCGAGGCCGAGCTTCTTGTTGATCTTGTAGCGACCGACCTTGGCGAGGTCGAAGCGCGTGTGATCGAAGTAGAGGCCGCGGATCATGGAGGCGGCGGAGTCGATGGTCGGCGGCTCGGAGGAGCGCTGGACGGAGAAGACCTCGAGGAGCGCCTCCTCGCGGGTCTTCGTGTGATCGTCGGCGAGGGTGTCGCGCAAGACGTCGGAATCACCGAGCAGATCGATGATCTCCTCATCCGTCTCGGCGATACCGAGGGCGCGCAGAAGCAGCGTCGCGTCCATGAACTTCTTGCGCTCCATGGAGACCATGAGGCGATGGCGACGATCGACCTTGAACTCGAGCCAGGCGCCGCGCGCCGGGATGAACTGGCAGGTGATGGTCTCGACGGAGTTCTCGAGTTTCTTCTCGAAGAAGACGCCCGGGGAACGCACGAGCTGCGAGACGACCACGCGCTCGGTGCCGTTGATGATGAAGGTGCCGCGCTCGGTCATGAGCGGGAAATCACCGAAGTAGATGAGCTCATCGGGGATCTCGCCCGCGCCACCCTGCGATATGAGGCGGCAACGCACCATGAGGGACGCCTGGTAGTTGAGGTCCTTCAGGCGGCACTCCTCGACCGTGTTGTCCGGATCGACGAAGAGGTACTCGCCGAACTCGAGCTTGAGGTTGCCCGCACTGTTGGTGATGGGCGAGCTTTGAGCCAGGACCTCGCCGACACCTTCCTCCAGAAAACGCGTGTAGGATTCCCTCTGGACTCGTATGAGGTTGGGCAGTTCCATCGAAAGCGGGATCTTTGAAAAGCTCACGCGCTCCGTTTTGGATGCGATCGGAGCGGAGGAAGTAAGACTGCTCACCAGGCATGTCCTCCTTGGACCAACGGCACACTGCGGCGATCTAAGCAAACGAGCAGAATACAAAGATCGATGCCTTCGGTCAAGATCCCCTTCGGCCTATGTTGACCTCATGGAGGTCCGACGCACCTAAGCCACGCGACCTGCCTGTTAAAACTTGGCAGAAAGAATTGGCGGCAGAGCGCAGATGGAGCGATCTGATCGCGGAGCCCGTCAGGTAGTCGAAACGGAGCGAGGCACGCTGGGGTGCCCCAGATAGACAGGATCTCGAATGCGACGCGTACTCGAGGTACGCGAGTATTCGAGATCGTGGCTAGATGTGGTGCATCCAGCGCGCCGCAGCGTCAGGCTCAATTCTGCACAGCAAAAAAGGGGATCAGACTGAGTCTGATCCCCTTCAAGCTCATGCGCAGAATTAAGCGAGCGTAACCGCGGCGCCGGCAGCCTCGAGCTTCTCCTTGGCGGCCTCGGCCTCCTCCTTCTTGACGCCCTCGAGAACGGGCTTGGGAGCACTCTCGACGAGGTCCTTGGCCTCCTTGAGGCCGAGGGAGGTGAGCTCGCGGACGGCCTTGATGACCTGGATCTTCTGATCGCCGTAGCCCTCGAGCACGACGTCGAAGCTGGTCTTCTCCTCGGCGGGCTCGGCAGCGGCGGCGCCGGGCATGGCGCCCATCATCACGGGAGCGGCGGCGGAGACGCCGAAGACGTCCTCGAGCTCGTGAACGAGCTCGGAGAGCTCGAGAGCGGGCATTTCCTTGATGGCTTCGATGATTTCGTCCTTGGTGACAGCCATGGTGGTTGTCCTCCTTCTTCAGTGGGGGCCTCCTCGGGCCCGCGGTTCTTCGAACGATCGGATCCGAGGATCCTCTAGGCGGCTTTGTCCGCCTCCTCGCCGATGCGCGTGAGCACGGTGGCGAGGCCTTGGACCGGCCCGTTGAGCGTGCGGACGAGCCCGGAGAGCGGGGACGCGAGCACGTTCGCGAGCATACCGATGAGCTCGTTGCGACCGGGCAGGTCGGCGATGGCGAGCGCCTGCTCGGCGTTGATGGCCTTTCCGTCGGAGATGCCTCCGAGGAACTCGATCTTCTTGAGCTCCTGGGAGACGCCCTTGATGGCCTTCGCCGCGTCCACAGGGTCGTCCTTGTAGAAGACGTAGGCACACGGGCCGACGAGCACGTCGTCGATCTCGGGAAGATCGTGCTCCTTGATCGCCAGCTTGACGATGGTGTTCTTGTAGATCTTCATCGTGGCGCCGGCTTCGGTGAGGGAGCGGCGAAGCTGCTGGGACTCCTGGACGGTGAGGCCGCGGTAGTCGATGACGAAGACGCCCTTGGCCTCGTCGAACGACTCCTGCGCGCTCTTGAGCATGTCGATGTTCGCTTGAGATGGCATAGCTACACCTCCTTCGTGCCTGTTCGGTCACGTCGCTCGAGGCGAGCGGGTTTCCCAAAGGAGAAGGCCCCGCCGGCGCCTGCCAGACGGAGCCTTGAGAAAGTTCGACCCGAAGGGACGATCTTTGGCGCCTCGGCCGGCGGTTTCCCATTGGACCTCGAAGGTACCGGCTGTCTGTGGCAGCAACGTGCGTGATTGCGTAGAGCATTGTCCGCATCCCCCGAAGCGCAGTCAAGCCCCGGGGGAATGCGAGGGAGTGCGTTCGGGCGCCTAGGCCTCGGTGAAGTTCCTCACCACGAGCGGGTCCACCTTCACGCCCGGGCCCATGGAGCTCGAGAGCGTGACGGAGCGCACGTAGCGGCCCTTCGCGGCGCTCGGGCGCACGCGGATGAGCTCGGAGAGGAGCGTGCCGTAGTTCTCGGCGAGGTCATGGGCCGAGAAGGAGACGCGGCCGATCGGCACGTGCACGATGCCGTAGCGATCGGCGCGATACTCCACGCGGCCTGCCTTGAGCTCGCCCACCATCTTGGCGACGTCCATCGTGACCGTGCCGAGCTTGGGGTTCGGCATGAGGCCGCGCGGGCCGAGGATGCGGCCGATGCGGCCGACCTTGGCCATCATCGGCGGGATGGCGATGGCGGCGTCGAAGTTGATCTCGCCGTTCTGGATCTGGGCGATGAGGTCATCGGAACCCACGATGTCGGCGCCGGCCTCCTCGGCTTCACGAGCCTTGTCGCCCTCGGCGAAGACGGCCACGCGGACGGTCTTGCCGGTGCCGTGGGGCAGGCTGATGGAACCGCGGACGTTCTGGTCGGCGCGACGGGTGTCGACGCCGAGGCGGATGGAGGCCTCGACGGTCTCATCGAAGTTGGCGAACGCCACGTCCTTCACGAGTTCGGCGGCCGCAAGCGGGCTGTGGAGCTCGCGACCGACCTTGGCCTCCGCGGCCTCGTACTTCTTGCCGTGCTTCGGCATCTCACATACCTCCTGTGGTCAACGGGGTCTCCCCCTCCCACGTAGGGTTCGGGATCCTCGTGATCCCTCAATTCAGTTCAAACCGGCTCCCGCGACCGAGAAGATGGGGTGCGCAAGGTCCGTGAGGGTTTCCAGGGTGCCCCGGATTCGCGTGATCTAGGCCACGTAGCGTACTAAACGCTACGTGAGTGGCCGAGATCGCGCGAAGATGGGGTGCACCTGGAAGCCCCGGTTAGTTTTCTGAGATCGTGACACCCATCGAACGCGCCGTCCCGGCGACGACCTTCTTGGCCGCCTCGATGTCGTTGGCGTTCAGGTCGGGCATCTTGATCTCGGCGATCTTGGTGAGCTGAGCCTGGGAGAGCTCGCCGACCTTGTCGCGCTGGGGCACGCCGGAGCCGCTCTCGAGGCCGAGCTCCTTCTTGATGAGCTGGGCCGCGGGCGGGGTCTTGGTGACGAAGTCGAAGGAACGGTCGTCGTAGACCGAGATCACGACGGGGATGATGTCGCCCATCTGATCCTTGGTGGCGGCGTTGAAGGCCTGGCAGAACTGCATGATGTTCACCTGGGCGGCGCCGAGGGCCGGGCCCACGGGGGGCGCCGGGTTGGCCTGGCCGGCAGGGATCTGCAGCTTGATGACGGTGGTGACTTCCTTAGCCATGGCTCGTTGCCTTTCCTTCCCTCATCGCGCGCGGGAGCACCCCGCGCGATCGTTGTCCTAGACCAGGGAGACGACCTGATCCACGCCCAGCTCGACGGGCGTTTCGCGCCCGAAGATCGTGAGCATGACCTTGAGCTTGCCTGATTCGGGGTTGATCTCGGAGATGATCCCGTCGAAGGCCTCGAGCGGCCCGGAGGTCACGCGCACCGGTTGGCCGATGTCGAAGTTGACGGCGGTCTTGGGGTGCGTGCTCTTGGCGTGGGTGGGCTCGGTGCGACGCATGATCTTGTTGTACTCGTCGCGCGTGAGCGGCGTGGGCTTTCCGTTAATGCCCGCAAACCCCGTGACGCCGGGGGTGTTGCGCACGACGGCCCAGGAGTTGTCATCCACCTGCATGCGCACGAGGACGTAGCCGGGGAAGACCTTCGCCTCCTTCACCTCGCGCTTGCCGCCCTCCTTGAGCTCGGTGACCGTCTCGGTGGGGATCTTGATGTCCACCACCTGGTCCTCGAGGTTGTAGGAGGCGATCCTGTGCTCGAGATCGTCCTTCACCTTGTTCTCGTAGCCGGAATAGGTGTGGATGACGTACCAGCGCTTCGCCATGGCAGCCTAGCCCCTCAGCCCCGCATAGCCGACGAGCGCCGCGACGACGCCGGTATCCACGAGCCAGACGGCGACGCCGAAGACGATGAGCAGGCAGATGACGGCCACGGCGTAGTTGCGCAGCTCGCGCTTGGACGGCCAGACCACACGCCGCATCTCGGCCTTCACATCGGCGAGATAGGCCTTCAGCCGAGCCATGAGGCCCGGCTTGCCGCTGTCTTTCTTGGGGGCCTGGGCCTTGGGCTTCGCGAGCTCGGTCTGAGCCTTGCGCCCGCGACGACCCGTGGCCTCGCTCACCTGGGGCTGCTGGAGCTTCGCCTGCTCCTCCGCCCGGGCGCGCTTGGCCTGGCGAGCCTGTCGCCGTGCCCTCTCTCCGCCCTTCGTCTTTGCCATCGCCTTCTAAACCTCGCAGGTCGTATCGGCCGGAAGGTGCCCCGTGCGGGCCACCCGTCGAGAAAAACCGGTCTCCTCAGCCAATTCCGAGGAGACCGGTGGGTTTGCTGGCACCCCAGGTAGGACTCGAACCCACAACAAACGGTTTTGGAGACCGCCGCTCTACCAATTGGAGCTACTGGGGTGTGGCGGCGCCTATGCTAGCGGGTCTCCCTGTGGAGCGTATGGTGGCGGCACCACCGGCAGTACTTCTTCATCTCCAAGCGATCGGGCGTGATGGCCTTGTTCTTGGTGGTGGTGTAGTTCCTGCGCTTGCACTCGGTGCAGGCCAAGGTGACCATGGTTCGCATGAGCGTTTGCCTCGCTTATCTCGGGGTCTACTCGATGATGGTCGCCACGCGGCCGTCGCCGACGGTGTGGCCGCCCTCGCGGATGGCGAAGCGGAGGCCCTGCTCCATGGCGATCGGGTAGATGAGCTCACCCGTGATGGTCACGTGGTCGCCCGGCATCGCCATCTCGGTGTCGGCCGGCAGCTCGATGTTGCCGGTGACGTCGGTGGTGCGGAAGTAGAACTGCGGGCGATAGCCGTTGAAGAACGGCGTGTGACGGCCGCCCTCCTCCTTGGTGAGGACGTAGACCTCAGCCGTGAACTTCTTGTGCGGGGTGACCGAACCGGGCTTGCAGATGACCTGGCCGCGCTCGATCTCGTCGCGCTTGACGCCGCGGAGCAGGATGCCCACGTTGTCGCCGGCCTCGCAGAAGTCCATCGTCTTGCGGAACATCTCGATGCCCGTGGCGACGGAGGACTCGGTCGGCTTGAGGCCGACGATCTCGACCGGGTCGTTGAGGCGGAGCTGGCCGCGCTCGACACGACCGGTGGCGACGGTGCCACGGCCGGAGATGGTCATGACGTCCTCGACGGCCATCAGGAACGGCTTCTCGTTGTCGCGGGTCGGGGTCGGGATGTAGTTGTCGACCTCGGTCATGAGGGTGCGGACGGAGTCGACCCAGAGCTCGTTGCCCTCGAGGGCGCCGAGCGCGCTGCCGCGGATGACGGGGAGGTCATCGCCGGGGAAGTCGTACTCGGAGAGGAGGTCGCGGGTCTCCATCTCGACGAGGTCGATGAGCTCCTCGTCGTCGACCATGTCGCACTTGTTCAGATAGACGACGATGTAGGGCACGCCGACCTGACGGGCGAGCAGGATGTGCTCGCGGGTCTGGGCCATCGGGCCGTCGGTGGCGGCGATGACGAGGATGGCGCCGTCCATCTGAGCGGCTCCGGAGATCATGTTCTTGATGTAGTCGGCGTGGCCGGGGCAGTCCACGTGCGCGTAGTGACGGGCCTCGGTCTCGTACTCGACGTGGGCGACGGAGATGGTGATGCCGCGCTCACGCTCCTCGGGAGCCTTGTCGATCTCCTCGAACGCCGTGTAGTTAGCCTTGCAGCCGGGGGTCTCGGACAGGACCTTGGTGATGGCGGCCGTGAGGGTCGTCTTGCCATGGTCGACGTGACCGATGGTGCCGATGTTCACATGCGGCTTCGTGCGTTCGAACTTCTCTTTGGCCATGGACCAAAACCTCCTTTTGGGCTCCGGATGGGGCCGTCGTGCAGTGCTATGGATGCGGCCTTTGGACCGCTCGTTGCCTGGTAGCGGTGACTGGACTCGAACCAGTGACGCCGCGGGTATGAGCCGCGTGCTCTGACCAACTGAGCTACACCGCCATGGTCTGAAGCTTGAATGGAGCCCGCGACCGGACTTGAACCGGTGACCTCCTCGTTACCAACGAGGTGCTCTACCGACTGAGCTACACGGGCACGGATGGTGGGAGCGCTAGGATTCGAACCTAGGTAGGCAAAGCCAACGGGTTTACAGCCCGTCCCATTTAGCCGCTCTGGCACGCTCCCGGAAGATCCGCTTTTCAAGCTCCGCGCACAGGGTCACCCCCACGCGCGACCGTCCATGGTAGTGAGCGCCTTCCCGCAAGTCAACGAAAACCACTGAGCCGGGCGTATCCTTCTGTGGAGAACCGGAGTAGCCGCTCGTCTCCCCTGCTCAGGGCCCCGCGCCGAAACCCCGGCTCAGGCCTTCGAGGGCTTGCCGGTGCTCACCTTCTGATCGGTGCGCGCGGAACTGTCGACGTTCATGGTCATGGACTGGAAGCGGTTCTGCATGAACTCGTTGTCGAAGTGCTCGGCGCAGAACGTCTCCACCACGCCCGTCGGTTTGACGCCGTCCTCGCGCAGGTACCAGCAGTCGAGCGTGACCGTGGTCATGACGCCGTCGAAGATGACGAGGAACGCGAAGATGGCCGTGAGGGTGTACTTCCACCTCCACGGGATCTTCTTCATGAAGTAGAGCATGATCGGCAGGAGGAGCCGCACCCAGACGCAGCCGAGGATGCCCCAGAAGCACATGAACATGAAGTTCGTGCGGCCGTCGATGTTGAGGAACGTGCCGGAGTAGTCCCAGGCGGTGACGCCGAAGGCGTACTGCAGATACCAGCTCGTGAAGTACTCGAACGCGCCGCCGACGATGGCCGAGACGATGAAGGTCACCCAGATCGGCTTGTCGTGGAGGCGGTTCAGGAAGATGGTCATGAGACCGCCGCCGAAGCCGTAGATCGGCGAGAGCGGGCCCCAGAGCATGCCGGCGCGATCCTGGTAGACGCCCGGATCGACGAAGACCATGTGGAAGATCGTCTCGATGATGAGGCCGAGGAACGAGCAGATCGTGAAGATCCAGAAGAGGTTGAAGAAATCGAGGGTGATGTAGCCCTTGCCGCTGCGGCGGCCGGGAATGTAGGTGCGCTCGACGTCGGTGCGCTTGAGCATTTCCTTGAGCGTCTTCTTGTCGGAGATCTCGTTGTAGCGCTCGAGGGCGATCTGCGGCTGGAAGTAGCCGTGGATGAGGATGAGCAACGCCAGCATGATCCCGTAGATGATGAGCGCGTTGCTCACGCCGTAGACCGTGAGATGGCAGAGGAAGATCAGGGTCATCGTGAGGATGAGCACGTTGCAGAGCCGAACGCGCCCGTCCGGCTCATCGCGGAGCATGCGAATGGCCTGGTAGACGAGGCCGATGCCCGTGAAGAACATGAGGGCGACGTAGGCGATGAAGAAGACCACCGTGGCCACGATCTGGTCGCCCGAGAAGGAACCCTCGACCACGCCGAGGATCGAGCGGAAGATCACGAGGAAGAAGACGATGAACATCACGATGCCGGCCACGAGGCTGAGCAAGCCGTAGGTGACGGTCTTGCGCGGCAGGTTGTAGCCGTAGAACTCGATCTTCGGACTCTCGTCCTCCGGCGTCTGGATGTCGGTGACGGGCGGAAGGTCGGGCACGGGCCCGAGGAGCGCGTCCATGGCGCCGTCGGCGATGTCGGCGCGGATGCGCTGGTCGATCTCGCGACGTTGGGCGACGAGATCCTTGTGCTTTTGCTCGTTGGCCTCGATTTCCTTGGTGAGCGCGTCACGCTCGGCCTTGAGGGCATCGCGGATCTCGGGCGTATCCTCGGGCATCGCGGGATAGGGGCAGTCGTCTGCGACGGCCTTCCGGGTCTTGCCTGCCTCGGACGCGGCGGTGGGGGCTGCGGCCTTCACGTCGTCGTGATCGTGGTCGTGGCGAGCCATGGGTCCTCCAACGTGTCGGGCGCGGATGCGTGCTCCGCGCGGGGGCGCGTTCATTGTAGACGCTGGTTAGCGGGGGGATGATTAAGGGCCCGTCAGCTGATGGAGCCCACGGTGCCCATGAACAGCGGCACGTTCGCCTCCGCGTCGACGATGAGGTAGACGAACGGCCGGTCGAGCACCACCTCGTGCGCGCTCTCGGGCGCGAGGCTCGTGACCTCGAAGCCCACCTCGGTGGCGGCGGCCGCCTTGGTGCCCTCCTCGTTCACCTCGACGAAGGTCTTCTGCACCACCTCGCCGATCCAGGGACTCGGCTGCGATGGATCGGCGAGCATGCCGGAGAAGTCGGCCTTGCTCTGGTCGAAGGCGTCCGTCATCCCCATCGCCTTCAGCGCGCCGGCGAGATCCATCGTGTAGGCACCGTCGAACTTGGGGAGGCCCGTGCGAGCCGACCCCTGGCTGCCCATGCGCACGAGCTCGGCGAGCTGCTGGCCGTGGATGGTGCCCACGAGGTCTTCGACCGTCGCGCCCTCCTCGGGCAGAAGGCCGATGAAGGCGAACTTGCCACCCGCGTAGGGCTTGATGAACCCGGTGCAGAGATCGTCCTCGAGGTAGCCCGAGTAGTCCTCGTCCCACATCATGCTCACCCGGGAGGTGGAGCCGTCTTCGGCCGTGAACGTGGCCTCCTCGACGGCGCCCTCGCCGTAGGGCACCTCCCACTTCCCCTCGAAGGCGCAGGCGTCGATGACGTAGAGCGCGTAGGAGGGATCGATCTTCTCGAGGATCTCGTCGATCATGCCGTGGGTGTTCTCGTCCACCCACCCGTTGATCTCGGCGAGCGTGGCGTCGTCGAAGGCGCGGTCGAAGACCTCGGCGCCGAACTCCTCCTTCGAGGCGGCGATGAACTCGTCGCTCGGCTCGAAGGTCTCGTTCACCCAAAGCGAATCGGCGATGGAGAACGTGTCGTCCTCCCCGCTCCACGAGGCGGCGAGGGCCTCGAGATCGGTGTCGAGCGTGCCGTCCGCCGTGACGCCGAGCACGCCGTAGATCTGCGAGAGCGTGCTCCCCTCGGCCCCCTCGGCAATGACGGCCAGGGGTCGTGCGAGCGATATGGGTGAGACGAGGACGGAGCCGCCTTCGGCGTCGATGTTTCTGAGCAGGCTCAGGCCGAGCTCGTAGTAGGGCGTGGGATCGGAGACCGTGGACAGCGCGGGTTCGGTGTCGGGGGTCGGCTCCGGCACGGGCTCCGACTCGCTTTCCGCCGGCGAGCCGCAGGCGGAAAGCGTCGCGCAGACGGCGAGTGCCGCCGCAAGGCCGAGAATCCGCTTCGTGTGCATGTCCGCCCCCATCCGCGATCGTCGGCGCCCGCGCGCCGTTTCTCATCCTAGGGGCCTCTTACCCCTTCCGGCGAGCTTGCGCGCGATGCCGTGCGCCAGAATCGAGATGACCCTTCGGATCGGTGAATTCCGGGTTATAGGACAAAACGTGTTGGTGGATGAGCGGTTGAGGGCCTCGTCCCAATCGGTCTTCCAGGTGTCTTGGCGATGGAGCTCCGCCCACACGAGCCCGTCTCCCCTCCAAAGCAAAACGAGCGCCCCAAGAGGGGCGCTCGGTCATGTTGGTCGCGGGGGAGAGATTTGAACTCCCGACCTCCGGGTTATGAGCCCGGCGAGCTACCAGACTGCTCCACCCCGCACTATGAGGCGCCGAAGCGCGAGACTTCAGTATAGGCGCACGAGCCCAGGCATTCAACCGCGCGATTCCCGCGCGTCGAACAGCCGATCGTGGAGCGCTCGGATGCGCTTCGAGCGTTCGCACGTGGCCTCGGCGTCGACGACGAGCCGGCCGTTCGCCATGGCCACCACCACGTCGCCCTCCCGGGCGCTCGCGGGAAGCGCCTCCCTCGGCACGTCGTAGAGGGTGCCCGCCTGGCTTTCGCAGACGGCGTAGGCGCCCTCGAAGCGATCGATCACCACAGCGTCTCCCCCTTGGTCACCCTCACGGTGAGGTCCTGCCCGTCCGAGGTGACCGTGATGTCGCCGTTCACGCCGGTTCCGTACGTGGGCACGTCGGCGAGCGCCGAGCGCACCTCGTCGTGCGGGTAGCCGTAGTCGTTCTCCGCGGCGTACTGGATGATGGCGAGGCTCGGCATGAGCTGCTCGACGAGTTTGCGATCGGTGCCGGAATAGGAGCCGTGGTGGGCCACTTTGAGCACGTCGACAGGATCGGGCACCGCGCGATCGATCTGGTCTTTATAGGCGTCTCCCGTGAAGAGGAAGACGGTGTCGCCGAAGGTCACGCGGATGATCGTGGAGTAGGAGTTCGCATCGGAGTTCGAGCTCTGGCGGCTCATATCGGGCCCGAGGAGCTCGACGGTGTAGCCCTCGCCCTGCTTGATGGTCTCTCCGCTCTCGGCCTTGTTGATGGTGAGGCCCTGGCCGTCCACGGCCTTCAGGAACTTCTCGTAGGCGTAGGTGTCCTTGGAGGCGTCGGGCGCCCAGACCTCGCCCACCTTCATCTCCCTCAGCGGATAGCGAAGACCCCCGATGTGGTCGGAATCGGGATGGCTCGCCACGAGGATGTCCACGGAATCGTGGCCGAGGTCGCGGATCTTCCGCACCACGCCCTCGCCTTGGTCGGTGGTGCCGGCGTCGATGAGCATGGTCGTGCCGTCGGGAAACTCCAGGAATTGGCTATCGCCTTGGCCGACGTCGAAGTAGTGGACCTTGAGCCGGGCTCCCGCGACGGAAGCGGCACCGGGGCCGTCGTCGACCGTGACGCTCGGGCCGCCGCAGGCGCTGAGCAGCGCGCAGACGCACGCGAGCAACACGAACATGAGGGCCGCCGGCGCGCGATGCGGTCGGCCCGAGGTATCCGCGTGAGATGAAACCATGGGCTCTATTCGCCCTGCGCGGCACCGTCGGGGCCAGGCGCAGCGTGCTTGGCTTGGTAGGCGGCCTTCTCCTCGGCGAACTCGGCGTCCTCCGCAGCTTGGCGCTCCCGCTCCTCGGCTTCGAAGGCCTCGGCCACCGACGCGAGGTGGCGCGCCTGATAGCCATGCGGGTCGGGCTCATCGTGCGTTTCCTCGAGGATCTCCTCGCGCGCGAGCGAGGCGTCGCTTTCCATGTAGACGGCCTCTTCGTCGTCCACCGCCTGCGTGACGCCGGGATACCCGAGTTCCTCGGCGAAGATGCCCTCGATCCGGGAGTTCACCTCGTCGGAGAGATCGTCGTCTTGAACCGTGCCCTCGGCGATGGCCGCATCGGCGAGCTCGGCTTCCTTGTCCACGAAGTTCTCGATCTCGCGATCCTCGTCGCGCTCGGCCGTGGCCTCGGCGCGCTCATCGCCCACGGGATCGAATTCCCGGCCGTGGAACTCCGGTTCGACGTTGGGCTGATCGTTGGGTTCGCTCATGGGTGGCACCTCGGTTTCGAGCGTGGACGACGCTTCATCGTCCAAGGGTAGGCACGTGGCGGGCGGCTCGTCCGCGAACTCGCTTCGAGAGGGCCCCGGCTCGAGCTTGTGCGTGCGGCGCAGACGACGCCGATCGGAGGGAAGCGGCTCCGGCTCGCGTCGGCGGTTGCGCGAGCTCCTCCGCCTGCGCTTCCGCTTCTCGGGCGGAGTGGATGCGTTCTCCTCCGCTTCCGAGTCTGCGACGTCGAGCTCGGCCGTCTCACTCGCGGTATCTATACCCTCGGCATCCTCGCGATCTTCCGCATCTTCGGGCTCTTCGGGCTCTTCGGGCTCTTCGGGCTCTTCGAGCTCCTCGACTTCATCGGCCTCGACGGGCGGCTCCCCCTCGTCGATCTCGCCTGCGAGTTCGCCGTCGTGCTCCCCTTCGCCCTCGACGTCGGCATCCTCCCCACGCCCCTCGGCCGGCGCCTCATCGCCATCATCGGCATCCGCGGGCGCATCGTTCGCGTCAGCGTCCTCCCGAGAAGCCTCCGGCTCCTCGTTCCGTCGGAAGATGAGTCGCTCGAGCGCGAGGAACGGCCGCACGGTCCAGGGGTGGCAGTCCTCGTCCAGGCGGGCGTCGGTGAGCCCCATGAGCACCCACGCGTAGGAGGGCACGAGGAAGGCCACGAGCTGCCAGATCTTGTTCAGATGCATGCGCTGGGAGATGGCGAGCGACACGTACATGATGATGAGCACGCCCGCGATGAGCGGATAGAGCACGAGCTCCTGGTCCTCGGGCTTCGGCAGCATGAAGAAGACGTAGCAGAGCACGGCGATGGCCAGATAGACGAGGAAGAGCAGCTGCAGGTGCGCCGCTCGGAAGAGCGCGTAGAGGTTGTAGCCGGGAACGAGGCCGACCCACCAGTGGCGTCCGAGGCGCCCCATGATGAGGCAGAGGCCGATGACGTAGGCGATGAGCCCCACCGCCAGCACGGCGAAGAGTACGGAGACGACGAAGGAGAACTCGTCCACACCCATGGGCGGGATTCCCATGCCGCCTCCTTCCCCGCTCCGACGCATCGGACTCGCATCCATCGGCCCCTTGTGAGAGTACCGTATGGTACGTGGCAACTCCCGTCGAGCGCGACGCCCCGCGCCGTGCGAAACGCGCAACAATAGCGGAGTTGAAACGGTTTCCGCGGGCTCTCGGCCCCAGGCGAAAGGAAGGCACCATGGGTCTCTTCAGTGGCAAGACGGTCATCATCACGGGCGGCGGCTTCGCCGGCCTCAAGGATGGCTCCGCCGGCTCCATCGGCTACGGCATCGGCGTCGCGTTCGCCAAGGAAGGCGCGAACATCACGATCACCGGCCGCAACATCTCCAAGCTCGAGGACGCCAAGGCGCGCCTCGAGGCCGAGTACGGCGTGCAGGTTCACTGGGTGCAGGCCGACGTCTCGGCTGAGGGCGACAACAAGGCCACCGTCCAGCGCGTCATCGACGAGACCGTGGAGAAGTTCGGCGGCATCGACGTCCTCGTGAACAACGCCCAGGCCTCCGCCTCCGGCGTCACGCTCGCCGACCACACCACCGACCAGTTCGACCTGGCCATCTACTCCGGCCTCTACGCGACCTTCTACTACATGCAAGCTTGCTACCCCTATCTGAAGGAATCCAAGGGCTCCGTGATCAACTTCGCGAGTGGTGCCGGCCTCTTCGGCAACTACGGCCAGTGCGCCTACGCCGCCGCCAAGGAGGGCATCCGCGGCCTCTCCCGCGTGGCCGCCACCGAGTGGGGCCCCGACGGCATCAACGTGAACGTCGTCTGCCCCATCGCCTGGACCGCGCAGCTCGAGAACTTCAAGGACGCCTATCCCGACGCGTTCGCCGCGAACGTCCACATGCCGCCCATGGGCCACTACGGCAACGTCGAGACCGAGATCGGCCGCGTCGTCGTGATGCTCGCCACGCCCGACTTCAAGTACCTCACCGGCGAGACCCTCACGCTCGAGGGCGGGATGGGCCTCCGCCCGTAGCGGGTCTGCGCTGCGAGACGCCGGGGTGCGTCGCTGGCGTTTCGACTACCTGCGCCTTGCCCCGGGTTGGGTTGATGTTGCGAAACCGAAGCGCCCGTGGAGGCCATGCGGCTTCCACGGGCGTTTTCCGTGTGCTCTCGGTGCGCCTACCTCGAGGCGGCGGCGCTTCGTGCCTCGGCCTCGCGCTTGGCCTCCTCGATCTGGGCCCTCTGCTGCTTCGAGAGGAAGAAGTCGGGGCCGGAGGTCTCGTCAGGCGTCTTCATGCTGAAGAGCCGGTCGATGCCGTATTGCTCGAAGAGGTCCATCGTGCGCTGGATGGCCGCCTGGGTGCCATGGGAGGCGCCCGGCTCCGGATCCTTGGTCTCGGCTGAGCCGGCGGCCCAAGGTGCGACCTCGGCGGTCTCTCCGGCCTTGCGTTCGGCGTCGAAGTTCTCCTTCGCGACGCTGATCATGAGCTTGATGCGGTTCAGCTGGTTCACCTCGGAGGCGCCGGGGTCGTAGTCCACGGCAACGATGTTGCTCTCGGGGTGCATCTGGCGCAGGCGCTTGATCACGCTCTTGCCGACCACGTGGTTCGGCAGGCAGGCGAAGGGCGAGCAGCAGATGATGTTCGGGCAGCCCTCCTCGATGAGGTCGCACATCTCCGCGGTGAGGAGCCAGCCCTCCCCCATCGTGTTGCAGAGGGAGAGCACCTCGTTCGCCTTGGCCGCGAGCTCGAAGATCTCGGGGTAGGGCGCAAATCGCGTCGATTCCGCGAGCATCTTGTTGATGGGTCTGCGCAGCGCGTCGATGAGGCGGATGAGCGTGCCGTTGGCGATGCGGTTCAAGAGCTTTGTGCCGAGCTCGCCCTTCATGTTGATGGGGCTCGTGAGGCCGAAGAGGAAGAAGTCGAGAAGCCCGGGCACCACGGCCTCGCAGCCCTCGCCCTCGATGACCTTCACAACCTGGTTGTTGGCCGTGGGATGGAACTTCACGAGGATCTCGCCCACCACGCCCACGCGCGGCTTCGAGCGATCGTTCACGAGCGGGAACAGCTCGAACGCATCGATGGTGCGCTGGCAGAGCCGGTGGAACTGCTTGAGCGACATCGTCGCGATCTGCGCGCGGGCCTCGCTCATGAGCTGTTCGCAGAGCTCGTCGGCCGAGCCCGGGCGCTCCTCGTAGGGGCGCGTGCGGTAGAGGCACTGCATGAGCAGATCGCCGTAGAGGATCGCGTAGGCCGCGCCCATGATGGTCTTGGGCTTCAAGATCGAGAAGCCGGGGTTGTGCTCGTCGAGGGTCGAGGCCACGGAAAGCGAGATCACGGGGATCTCCGGGTGGCCGCTCTCCTTGAGCGCCTTGCGGATGAGCGCGATGTAGTTCGTGGCGCGGCAGCCGCCGCCCGTCTGGGTGATGAGCACGGCGGTCTTGGAGAGGTCGTACCTACCGCTCTCGATGGCCTCCATGATCTGGCCCGTGACGAGAATCGACGGATAGCAGATGTCGTTGTTCACGTACTTCAGGCCCGCGTCCACGGCGCCCTGGTCAACCGACGGCAGGAGCACCATGTTGTAGCCGGCCTCGCGCACCACGGGGCGCAACAGGTCGAAGTGGATGGGCGCCATCTGCGGCACGAGGATCGTGTAGTGCTCGTCGCGCATCTGCTCGGTGAAGCGCGGCTTGGGCCAAGCGGCGCTCGCCGCCTCGGTCTCGGCCGGGATGGGCTCGCCGGGATGGGCCGCCTCGAGCTCGGCGCGCCGCTCGGCGAGGGCGGCCATGAGCGAGCGCACGCGGATGCGCGCGGCGCCGAGGTTCGACACCTCGTCGATCTTGAGCACGGTGTAGATCTTGCCCGAGGCCTCGAGGATCTCCTGCACCTGGTCGGTGGTGAGGGCGTCGAGCCCGCAACCGAAGGAGTTCAGCTGGATGAGGTCGAGGTCGTTGCGCCCGGCGACGAAGCGCGCCGCACGATAGAGCCGCGAGTGGTACATCCACTGGTCCACGACGCGGATGGGGCGCTCGGGGCGCATGTGATGCGCCACCGAGTCCTCGGTGAGCACGGCGAAGCCGAAGCCTTGGATGAGCTCGGGAATCGCGTGGTTGATCTCGGGGTCCACGTGATAGGGACGCCCGGCGAGGACGATGCCGTGGCGATGGTCGTCGGCCTCGATCCACGCGAGCGCCGCGTCGCCGGCTGCGCGCATGGTCTCCTTGAACTCGAGGTCGGCGCGCCAGGCGTCGTTCACCGCCGCGTCCACGGCGCTCCTCGTGATGGGATCGCCCTGAAGCGGATGGCCGCCGGCCTTCGCCTCCTCCTCGCGCTTCTTCAGGATCTCGTAGAGACGGCGCTTGAGCTCGCGCTTGTTGTCGTAGGGCAAAAACGGGTTCAGGAACTCCACGTCCGGACGCGAGAGCTCGTCCACGTTCAGGCCGAGGGCCTGCGGATAGCTCATGACGATGGGGCAGTTGTAGTGGTTGCCCGCCGTCTCGTCCTCGGTGCGCTCCCAGCGCACGCAGGGCATCCAGATGAAGTCCACGCCCTTGGCCAGGAGATTCATGATGTGGCCGTGGGAGAGCTTCGCCGGGTAGCAGACGCTCTCGGAGGGCATGGATTCGATGCCGGCCTCGTAGGTGGCCTTCGTGGACGGATCGCTCGGCACGACGGCGTAGCCCATCTTCGTGAAGAAGGTGTGCCAAAAGGGATAGTTCTCGTACTGGTTGAGGGCGCGCGGAATGCCCACGGTGCCGCGCGGCGCCTCGGAGGGCGAGAGGCCCTGGCGCTCCCAGATGAGCTTGTTCTTGAAGGCGAAGAGGTTCGGCGCGTCGCTCTTGAGACGACCCGCGCCGGCGCCCCGCTCGCAGCGGTTGCCGGTGATGAACTTGCGGCCGCCGCCGAAGTTGTTGACCGTGAGCAGGCAGTTATTCGAGCAGCGTCCGCAGTGGACCTTGGTGATCTTCACCTCGAGGGCGTCGATCTCCTCCTTCGAGAGGAGCGTCGAGAGGCCGCTCGCCCCGGCGCGCTCGCGGGCGATGAGGGCGGCGCCGTAGGCGCCCATGGTGCCGGCGATGTCGGGGCGGATGGCGTCGCGTCCGGTGAGGAGCTCGAAGGCGCGCAGCGTGGCATCGGAGAGGAACGTGCCACCCTGCACCACCACGGCGGCCCCGATCTCCTGCGCATCGCGCAGCTTGATGACCTTGAAGAGCGCGTTCTTGATCACGGAGTAGGAGAGCCCGGCGGCGATGTCGCCCACCGTGGCGCCCTCCTTCTGAGCCTGCTTCACGCGGCTGTTCATGAAGACGGTGCAGCGGCTGCCGAGGTCGACGGGGTGATCGGCGGCCACGGCCTCGGCGGCGAACTCCTCCACGCCGAAGCCCATGGCGTTGGCGAAGGTCTCGATGAAGGAGCCGCACCCCGAGGAGCAGGCCTCGTTGAGCATGATGGATTCGATGACGCCGTCGGCCACGCGCAGGCACTTCATGTCCTGGCCGCCGATGTCCAAGATGAAGGCGACCTCGGGCACGAAGGCCTCGGCGCCCTTCAGGTGCGCGACGGTCTCCACCTCGCCGGAATCGCAGCAGAAGGCCTCCTTGATGAGCGCCTCGCCGTAGCCGGTGGTGGTCACGTGGCCGACGCTCGCCCCCTCGGGAAGCGCGCTCAGGAAGTCGTCGAGGATGGCGCGGGCGGAGCCGAGCACATCGCCTTCGTTGTTGCCGTACCAGGTGCGCAAAAGCTCACCGTCCTCGCCCACCATGGCGGCCTTCATGGTCGTGGAGCCGGCGTCGATGCCGATGAAGACGCGGCCGCGATAGCCCTCGAGCTCGCCGCGGGGCACGCGCTCGGCGTCGTGGCGCTCCTTGAAGGTGGCATAGTCCTCGCGCGTGGCGAAGAGGGGCGCGAGGCGCGCCACTTCGCAACCCTGCGTGTCGCCGAGCGCCTCGAGACGGCCGATGACCTCGGTGAACGTGACCTGCTGCGGGTCCTCGCCCGCCAGCGCCGCGCCCCGCGCCACGAAGAGGTGCGCGTTCTCGGGCACGATCCGATGCTCCTCGTCGAGATCGAGGGTCTCGTAGAAGCGGTTCCTGAGCTCCGGCAGATACTGGAGCGGACCGCCGAGGAAGGCGACGTAGCCGCGGATGGGGTGCCCGCAGGCGAGCCCCGAGACGGTCTGGTTGGCCACCGACTGGAAGATCGAGGCAGCGATGTCGGCCGGCGCCGCGCCCTCGTTCAGGAGCGGCTGCACGTCGGACTTGGCGAAGACGCCGCAGCGGCTGGCGATGGGATAGATGTGGGTCGCGCCCTTGGCGAGCTCGTTCAGGCCGGAGGCGTCGGTGTGGAGCAGCGTCGCCATCTGGTCGATGAAGGCGCCCGTGCCGCCGGCGCAGGTGCCGTTCATGCGCTGCTCGATGCCCTGGTCGAAGTAGATGATCTTCGCGTCCTCGCCGCCGAGCTCGATGGCCACGTCGGTCTTGGGGATGAGCCGCTCCACGGCGCGCTTGGAGGCGATGACCTCCTGCACGAACTCGAGGTCGAGCCACTGGGAGAGCAAAAGGCCGCCCGACCCCGTGATCGAGACGCCCATGGGCACTTCGCCGAGGACGGCGCGGGCTCCCTCGAAGAGCTCCTTGGCCGTGGCGCGGATATCGGTGTGGTGACGCTGGTAGTTGGCGTAGACGATGGCGCCCGTCTCGTCGATGACGGCGAGCTTCACCGTCGTCGAGCCGACGTCGATGCCGAGCCGAAGGACCCGGCCGGCCACGTCCTCGGGGTGTGCGGGCTTGAGCTCTGCCCCGTCGGCCACGAGCTCCACCGGATTCAAAGTGTTCGTCATGCGCGAGCCTCCATCAAGCTCTGGATAATCGAGAGCCCGTAGCCCTGGATGTCGATGTCGTAGGAGTTCTGGTAGAGATCGCCCGGACGCACGAAGACGAGGAGCGAGAGCAGCCTCGCCAGCGCCTCGGCGGGTTCCTCCATGCCGCCGGCCACCCAGCGTTCGATGACGGCGAAGATGGCGCCCACGGCGAAGGAGATGTAGTAGTCGAAGAAGCTCGTGAGGCCGAGCGCGCCGATGCCCTGGAGCGCGTGAGCCGCGGCGATGGCGTGGGCGCGGCTCTTCAGCTCCTGGGCGAAGGAGGGGTCGCCGTCGGGCCCCATGATGGCCGTGAGGTAGCCCTGGCGCGCCTTCATGGCGGCGAGGATCTCCACGGAACCGGGCACGGGCTCGGTGCGATCGATGGCGGCGAACACCTCGTCGAGCTGGATGGAGCAGAGCTGCTCCACGAGTTCGGCCAGCTCGTCGATCGTCTCGCGCTTCACCGCGTTGGCGAGCTCGGAGATGTCGCGGTAGTGCGCGTAGAACGTGCGCCGCGTGAGCCCCGCGCGATCGGCAACGCAGGTGACGGTGACCTTCGAGAGATCGCCCGTCTCGCCGAGCGCCTCGACGAAGGCGTTTCTGAGCGCCGAGCGCGACCGCAAACAGCGCGGGTCCTGGCTTTGCGGCGTCTCAAATTCCGTCTCCAAGGAGAGCATAGACGGCATGTGCGGTCCTTCCACGAACTCCACGCTCGGCTTTTTCTCACCGAGCGCAGTAGTGCTCAATCTGTGCAATAGTGCGCAGCGCGTGAAGTATTGCACAGCCTGTGCAACGTGGGAACACCCCTGCACGAAATGCCTCTATTTGTTCATGAATGCACCACACGCGATGGAGGGCATATGGGGAGAGCCTGCGGGGTGTACGTCGTGGAGGACGTATCGCCGTACCGCCGAGGGTGCGGACTTCTTGCTACAAAGCCGCAGGGTCACCCTCGATGGCGGCGAGGAAGGCGTCCACCTGCCGGGAGAGGAGCGAGCGAGCGTCGTCATCGAGCGTGAGCACGTTCGTCTTCAGAGCCTCCGCTCCGTAGCTCATGAGGCAGAAGGGCTCCGTGGGCTCTTGGAAGCGGACGAATTCGAGGAGCGCGGCGAGCTTCTCTGCCATGCCCCGGCCCTTCATGCCACCCGCCGCGGAGGATATCGTCACGGGCATGCCGCGGATGGGGAGCGGAGCTTGGTAGTCGCCCGGCACGATGGGGCGCGAGAGCCAGTCGATGAGGGTCTTCACGTGGCCGGGGTAGGAGCTGTTGTATTCCGGCGAGACGATCCAGAGGCCGTCCGCCGCGGCCACCTCGGCGCGCACGCGGGCAACGACGGGATCCTCGCCACCATCCGCGTGCTCGAGATCCTGGTTCATATACGGCAGATCTCGATATTCGAGGTAGGAGACCTCGGCGCGATCGCCGATGAGCCGCTCGGCCTCCCGGGCGAGCTGGCGGTTGAGCGAGTGCTCGCGAAACGAGCCGACGACCATGAGGATCCTCTTCATCGCGATCCCTTCCACGCGTTGGAGTGCGCCGGACACTTCGAGCCTACCCATCACCCTCGCCCGCCGAACACGACGATCGCGCCGCCCCGACCGCTGCGTGTTTCCGCTCGATGACACGGCGTTCGAGCACATCTGCGAGGGGAAAGAACCGGGGAGCACACAACCGCGCGACGTCGGGCCTGAACACCCCACCGCGCTCCTCTGAGGAGGGATCGTCATGAATGGATATCAACGAGCCGTCTGGATCGTCTCGATCATCAACATCCTCTTCGCGCTCGTCGGCATCGTCGTGGGTGTCGTCGTCCTCCTGCTCGGCGCGGGCATGCTCGGCGAGAGCGCCGACGAGGCGATTCTCAGCGGCTACGTCGTGAGCGGCTTCTTCATCGCGGCCGCGGTTCTCGGAATCATCCAGTCGATCTACCAGCTCATCGTCGGCTGCCTCGGCGTGCGCGGTTCGCGCGACGCCTCCAAGATCGGCCCCTTCTTCGTCCTCACGGTCATCAACTTCATCTGGGCGATCGTCGTCTTCGCGTTCTATCTCTTCAACGTGACGGGCGGGAGCTCGGCGGACCTCACGACGAACGTGATCTCCTCGATCATCAACGTGATCATCACCGCGATCCTCATGTTCTGCGCCGGACGCATCAAGTCGGGTCAGAAGTTCCGCGATGTCTGCTAACGGGCCGGCAGAGAACCCCTCTCCCTCTTCCGGCACGCCCGCGGGCCACGCACCCGCTGCCGCACGGCCGACGCTGCTCGTCATCTACACGGGCGGCACCATCGGCATGGTGCGTGACCCGAAGACGGGCGCCCTCGCGCCCTTCGACTTCGACCACCTCGTCGACAACGTGCCTCGCCTCGCGCGCCTCGACTACCACCTCGGGCGCGTGCAGTTCCACCCCGCCATCGACAGTTCGAACATGACGCCCATCCACTGGGCCGCCATCGCGAGCGCCATCGCCGAGAACTACGACGCCTACGACGGCTTCGTCGTGCTCCACGGCACCGACACGATGGCCTACACGGCTTCGGCGCTCTCCTTCATGCTCGAGGGCCTCGCCAAGCCGGTCATCCTCACGGGCTCCCAGCTGCCGATCTCCGACATCCGCGAGGACGGCACGACGAACCTCGTCACCGCGCTCCAGATCGCCGCCGCGCGGGACGCCGCCGGCGATCCGATGGTGCGGGAGGTGGCGATCTCCTTCGGAGACACGCTCCTGCGTGGCAATCGCGCCACCAAGGAGAGCTCCACCGAGTTCGGCGCGTTCCACTCCTTCAACTATCCGGCGCTCGCCACGATGAACCTGCACATACGCTTCCGCGAGGAGTTCCTCTGGCGGCCGAACCCTACCGGGAAGCTCACCACGCACACGAAACTCGACCCCGCCGTGTCGGTCGTCTTCCTCCACCCCGGCATCACGGAGGGCTCGCTTCGCGCCCAGCTCGCCGAACCCGGCATCAAGGCGTTCGTCCTGCGCACCTACGGCGCCGGCAACGCGCCCACCACACCGTGGTTCACCTCGGCGATCAAAGACGCGGTGCAAGGCGGCCGCATCATCGTGAACGTCACCCAGTGTCCGGACGGCGGCGTCGAGGAGACGCGCTACGACACCGGCGACGCGCTCGCCGCAGCCGGCGTCATCTCCGGCCTCGACCTCACCTGCGAGGCGGCCGTGACGAAGCTCATGTACCTGCTCGGCCTCGGTCTCTCGGCCCCCGAGGTCACGAGCGCCATGCAGCGCTCCCTCCGAGGCGAGCTCACGGAGCTCTGAGCCGAAGGGCCTCGGAGACGGCTCGACGCGTTCTCTCGCGGCGGCAAACCGGCAAGACCGATATGCGACTCGTGTTTCGTCAGAGGGCCGATGACATCGAGGTTCTCGGTTTCGGCCACCGCTATTTGCCGCTCGACTTCCATAGCCGAGTCACGCAGAACCGGGATCGCACGGGCGCGTAGCCTGGCGCAGAAGCGCGCGCTCGTAATCGTCGTCGATGTGCTCTTCTACACTTTCTCGCAAAGGAGGGAGCGGTAGCGATGGGCGAAGCGTGGGACACGGTGATCAACGGCGATTGCCTCGAGGCCATGGCGGGCCTCGAGCCCGAGAGCATCGACCTCATCTTCGCCGATCCCCCCTATTGGATGCGCACGTCGGGCGAGCTCCAGCGCGTCGAGGGCACGATCTTCGACGGCGTCGACGATGCCTGGGATCAGTTCAGCGAGCTCGGACACTACGAGGACTTCACCCGCGCCTGGCTCTCCGCCTGCCGGCGGGTGCTCAAGCCGAATGGATCCATCTGGGTCATCGGCGGCATGCAGTGCATCCACACCATCGGGGCCATCATGCAGGAGCTCGGGTTCTGGATCGTGAACGACGTCGTGTGGCGCAAATCGAACCCGACTCCGAACTTCCACGGCACGCGGCTCACGAACAGCCACGAGACGCTCATCTGGGCGACGAAGTCCAAGAGCTCCAAGTACACCTTCAACTACAAGACCGCCCGCGAGCTGAACACCGACACGGTGAGCCAAGGGGACTACGCCAAGGGCGTGCGCAAGCAGATGGGTTCGATCTGGACGTTTCCCGTGTGCTCGGGTACCGAGCGCTTGAAGAACGCCGCTGGCAAGAAGCTTCACAGCACCCAGAAACCGCTCGCGCTCCTTTTGCGGGTCGTCGCCATCTCATCACGCTACGGAGATCTCGTGCTCGACCCCTTCGGCGGCACCATGACCACCGGTGTCGCCGCGAAGATCCTCGGGCGCCACTACCTCATGATCGAGCAGGATGAGCAGTACTGCGACGCCGGGGTGGCGCGGCTTGCCATGACGATGCCGGAGGATGGGCCCATCGCCCGGGCGACCTTCGATGAACGCCCGCCCCGCGCCCCCATGACCGCGATGATCGACGCGGGCTATTTCACCGTGGGCGAGCCCTTCTACCTGCAAGATGGGCGCGAGATAGCGGCGCTCGACGCCGACGGGAAGCTCACCTTCGAAGATGGACGGTGGGATATGCACACCCTCGCCGCCAAGGCGCGCGGCTCGAAGGCGTCGCACCTGAACGGCTTCGACGTGTGGCACGTGAAGCGCGATGGCGAGCTCGTGCCCATCAGCGACGTCCGCGAGCGCTACCGGGAGGAACTTAGGAAACGGCCGGACGAGCGGCAGCCCTGACGACGAGGTCCTACACGCGATACACGACTCGTCGGGCGGCCAACCGCAAGTTCGTGCGTTCGGGGAAGAGTTCGTTCACAAGCTCGATTCGCTTATGGCGCAGATGGCGAAGGTCAAGTGGAACCACCGCCATGCGGCGATGGGTTCCCGATGTTCGGCGAGGTGGGCGTTCCTATAATTCGTGGGGTTCGATCGGAAGCGAGGAGGAGAGCCATGGCGAAAGTGCCGATGACCACGCCGTTGGTGGAGATGGACGGCGATGAGATGACGCGCATCATTTGGGCGCTCATCAAGGAGAAGCTGCTCGAGCCGTTCGTGGACCTCAAGACCGAGTACTACGACCTCGGGCTCGAGGAGCGCGACGCCACCTGCGACCAGGTGACCGTCGAGGCGGCGCTCGCCATCAAGCGCCTCGGGGTCGGCGTGAAGTGCGCCACCATCACGCCCAACGCCCAGCGCGTGGAGGAGTACTCCCTGAAGGAGATGTGGAAGAGCCCGAACGGCACCATCCGCGCCATCCTCGACGGCACGGTCTTCCGCACGCCCATCACCGTGGCCGGCATCGAGCCGACGGTGCGCTGCTGGGAGCGCCCCATCACCATCGCGCGTCACGCCTACGGCGACGTCTATCGCAACGCCGAGCTGCGCGTGGACGAGCCCGGCACGGTGGAGCTCGTCTACCACAAGGAGAGCGGCGCGACGGAGCGCGTGACCGTCTTCGAGTTCGAGGCACCCGGCGTCGTCCAGGGCATGCACAACACCGACTCCTCCATCGAGAGCTTCGCGCGCAGCTGCTTCACCTACGCGCTCGAGCTCGGCCAAGATCTCTGGTTCGCCACGAAGGACACCATCTCCAAGACCTACGACCATCGCTTCAAGGACATCTTCCAGGCTATCTACGACGATGAGTTCGCCGAGAAATTCGAGACAGCGGGTATCGAGTACTTCTACACGCTCATCGACGACGCCGTGGCGCGCGTCATGCGCGCAGAGGGCGGCTTCATCTGGGCCTGCAAGAACTACGACGGCGACGTGATGAGCGACATGGTGAGCTCGGCCGCCGGCTCGCTCGCGATGATGACGAGCGTGCTCGTCTCCCCGGAGGGCTTCTTCGAGTACGAGGCGGCCCATGGGACGGTCCAGCGCCACTACTACAAGCACCTCGCGGGCGAGGAGACCTCGACGAACTCCGTGGCGACGATCTTCGCTTGGTCGGGGGCGCTGAGAAAGCGCGGCGAGCTGGACGGCATCGAGGAACTCGCGGCGTTTGCGGACGCGCTCGAGCACGCCACCCTCGCCACCATCGAGGAGGGCGAGATGACGGGCGATCTCGCGCGCATCACGACGCTGCCGAACCCGAAGACGCTCTCCACGGCGGGCTTCATCGACGCGGTGGCCGCGCGCCTCGAGCGGGAGCTCGCCTAGGCATGATAGTTCCACGCACGAAAAAGGCGCCTCTTCGGAGGCGCCTTTTTCGTGCGCTTTCTTGCTTGCCCCTCCCTGCCGCCGATGGCCCCCCATCGCGCCCGCCCCAACCGGACGCCCGTCGCCGGGAGCCCTCCCTCGCGCATGCATCGTCGCCGACACCCCCTGCGCGAACGAGGGACCTCGACGACAGGGTCGTGGCCCGGGCGTAGGCGATTGAGGGGGCGCGCCGAGCCCTCGGAGGCGATGCGGTTCGTGGACGTTCGGTGCACGGACGACGTTTGCGGAGAGCTTGGGCGCATTTGCCCGAGCACGGGGAACAAGGGCCGATGAACGGCAAACCGCCCCTGCTCCCCGGGGGCACGAACAAAAGGAGCCACCATGGCCGACGATCCCAAGACCACTGCCCCGGAAACCTTCACCGTCACGAAGGGCGGCGCCGCCAAGAACGACGACTTCACCCCGCCCAAGCCGGGATCGAAGCGCGATACCTGGACCGACGGCACCCGCACGCTCGTCTACGACATGACCGCCGAGGCCCTGCCCATCCGCGAGGATGACGGCACGCTCATCGGCCACATGTTCGCGCTCTCCTATGTGACCGATCAGCAGGATAAGACCGATCGCCCGGTGACCTTCCTCTGGAACGGCGGCCCCGGCGGTGCGTCGATGATGGTCAACATGGGTGGCATGGGCCCGAAGTGCGTCCCGGCCGACGGCATGAACGCGCTCGCCTGCCCGCAGGAGCCGGTGGACAACCCCAATACGCTCCTGCCCAGCTCCGACCTCGTCTTCCTCGATGCCTTCGGCACCGGCTATTCCTACGTGGCCAAGTCCTACGACTCGAAGAAGGTCTGGGGAGTCGACGGCGACGCGGACGCCTTCGCCCGCGGCATCGCCGAGTGGATGACGCGCCATAGCCGCTGGAACGCCCCGCTCTACATCTACGGCGAGAGCTACGGCACCTTCCGCAACGCCGTCCTCATGCGCGTCCTCGGCGAGAAGGGCATCGGCGTCACCGGCGTGATCGAACAGTCGACGATCCTCGACTACGCCTACACCCTCGCCGGCAACGACCTCTACTACATGGGCATGGTGCCCGTCTTCGCAGCCGGCGCGAACTACTTCGGCAAGGCCGGCGCGGGCGTCGA
Organism: uncultured Atopobiaceae bacterium; assembly: GCA_947599965.1. Taxonomy (GTDB): domain Bacteria; phylum Actinomycetota; class Coriobacteriia; order Coriobacteriales; family Atopobiaceae; genus CANRLS01. The sequence goes on from CANQFP010000001.1 coordinate 102,996, forward strand.
CCAGTACGAGTGGTTCGACAAGGCCTGCGACTGGGTCGAGGGCACCTACGGCCCGGCGCTCATCAAGGCCGACACCATCACGCCCGAGGAGGAGGACAAGGTGGCAGGCGAGCTCTCCGAGCTCATCGGCCTCAAGAAGAAGTTCATCCTGCGCCAGCACCTGCGCATCGAGCTCGACAGCTGGCGTAAGCACGTCATGCGCGATCAGGGCCTCTTCACCGGCCGCTACGATGTGCGCTTCACCGAGCCCGCCTATATGCGCGTCCAGGGCGATAACGAGTTCTTCGCGGGCGAGGATCCCTCGATGGACGCCATCAACTCGCCCTACACCACGGCGTGGATGAAGCTCGTCGAGGAGACCGGCTACCAGGGCTCGCCGAACTACGTCGGTCTCTCCTTCACCGTGAACATGGATTGGAACTTCATGCACACGGCGCCCGGCACCATGGGCAGCCCGCAGTGCCCGAACGTGGCCTACGACATGGCCACGGCGCTCCGTCGCAACCCGAAGTGCCGCGTCTGCTTCCTCGGCGGCATCCACGACGCCGCGACCCCGTGGTGGAACGTCAAGCACGCCATGGGCAAGCTCTTCCTGCCGGATGCGCTGAAGGACCGCATCGAGTACCACCTGCATTCGAACGGCCACATGGCCTACGCCGACAACGAGGCCATCAAGGCCATCGCCCCCGAGCTCGCGGCCTTCTACGAGAAGCGCCACGAGGACAAGCGCTAGCCATCGCGCGACGGACGGGCCCCGGGAGGAGGATCCGCTCGCTTCTTCAGACTTGACGCCGCTCAGCGCGTAATCCTCCAACTCACCACGCCTGGCGGTGCACAGGGGTCGGATCCCGGCAGAGGGGGATCCGACCCTTTGCGCGTCGGTTGTTGCGCTGGGGCGTTGGGTATCCTCGGGGTAAGGAGCGAGAGGGGAGGACGCCATGACGCGGGCCACGAGCACGGCTCCCCCCTCGCCCACCGCACCCGCGCACCGTGGCCCCTTCTTCGGCTACCTCGTGGTCCTCGCCCTCATCTGCGCCATCGGCTGCCCGATGGCCATCTCCCTCGACGCTGCGGGCATCTTCTACACCCCCATCGCCGAGACCCTCCACGTCTCCAGCGGCGTCACGAGCTACTACACGTCGTTTCTCTGGGGAACGGGCCTCATCGCGCTGCCCTTCATGGGCAAGATGCTCGATCATGTGGATTCGCGCATCTGCGTCGCGGGGGCCTGCCTGCTCATCACCCTCGACTTCATCTGGCTCTCGTTCGTGAGCGAGGTCTGGGAGTACTTCCTCGGCGCCTTCGTCATGGGCTTCGGCGTCGTCATGCTCAACCTCATGGCGCCCTCGACCATCATCAACCGTTGGTTCGTGAAGCGCGCCGGGTTCTTCGTGGGGCTCGTCATGGCCTTCGCGGGTGTGGGCGGCTTCGTCTTCTCAACGCTCGGCGGCTGGCTCATCCTCAAGGTGGGCTGGCAGGTCACGTATCGAATCTTCGCCGGCATCTGCGCGCTCACGGTGCCCATCTGCTGGTTCTGCATTCGGAGCTATCCCGAGGATCTTGGGCTCGCGCCCGATGACGACCCCTCCGAGGCGAGGATCGCCGGCCAAGAGGCGGGCGATGCCGAGTGCGACGCCGCGGCCAGGAGCGCCGAGGGCGGCCTTGCACCCGCTGAGGCCTATCACACGCTGGCGTTTCCGCTCATCATGGCGCTCGCCTTCCTCATGAACTTCTGCATGTACACCTACTACATCATCCCGAGCTACGTGGATTCGCTTTCCGTCGGGGTCGCGTGGCCCATGCTCGGCGCCATGGCGGCCTCGACGGCCATGGGTGCGCAGATCGTCTCCAAGCTCTCCATGGGCGCGCTCTCGAGCAAGGTCCCCTACCTCGGCACCGTCTGCTGCATCGCCATCGGCGCGACCGGCGTGCTCATCCTCTGCTTCCTCGGGCCGGGCGCCGCGGCGTTCGTCTTCGTCGGGGCGGCGCTCTATGGCATCTTCCACGGCACCACCAACGTCATGCTGCCGGAGTTCTCGGAGTTCGCGTTCGGCCGCGCCCACTACGCCCACATCTACTCGCGAATCTCCATGGCCGCCTGCGCGGGCAACCTCGTGACGGGCTTCATCTGGGGCACCGTCATCCACCTCACGGGTTCCTACGCGATCGTCTTCTGCGGGATCGTCTGCCTCATGGCGGTGGCCGCGGGCGTCGTGCTCACGCTCAAGTTCAAGACGAAGCGCGTGGATCTCTCCGCCTAGTCCATCGTTTCGCCATGGACCTTTCGCTCGGAGGCGGCGGTGCGGCTATCCTTAGGGCTGCAACCGAAGATAAGAAGCGGTAAGGGAAGCCATGGCAAAGAAGAAGATCGGCGTCTTCAAGTTGGCTTGGGTGCTCGTCTTGGGCGTGCTCGGCGTGTGCGTCGCCGGGCTCGGCCTTTCCGGATGCGCCTCGGACGATCACTCGGACGATCAGGGGGACGGCGAACAGGATGCGACCTCGGTCGCGGACCCATCGGAGGAAGCTGTTATGAGTGCTGCTGAAAAGGGCGAGGTCTATTACGCCACCATCACCGTCGACGGCTACGGCACCATCGAGGTCGAGCTCATGCCCGAATACGCGCCGAAGACCGTCGCCAACTTCGTGAAGCTCGCGGACGAGGGCTTCTATGACGGACTCACGTTCCATCGCATCATCGACGGATTCATGATCCAGGGCGGCGACCCCAATGGCAACGGCACCGGCGGCTCCGGCACCAACATCGTGGGCGAGTTCGCCGCCAACGGCATCCAGAACGACCTCGCGCACACCCGCGGCGTCATCTCCATGGCGCGCGCCCAGGACCCGAACTCCGCGAGCTCGCAGTTCTTCATCATGCACGCCGACGCGCCCTACCTCGACGGCCAATACGCCGCCTTCGGCAAGGTCGTCTCCGGTATGGACGTCGTGGACAAGATCGTGGCCGATGCCAAGCCGGTCGACGGCAACGGCACCATCCCCGCTTCCGAGCAGCCGAAGATCACGTCCATCACCGTGGAGGGCCCGGTCGCTCCCAAATAGACGGGCAAAACGGCGTTGCAGATGGCAAAGGGGACGCTCCCTCGGGAGCGCCCCCTTTCTTCGTACCACCACCCGTCACGTGGTTCACGTGATCGGCGCGCCCTCTCGATCGCCTACGCCCCGGCCAGCGCGGGTGCCTGCGATCGAGAGTCCTCGGCGTCGGATGTGGGGCGATGAGGGGGGGTTCGCTGCGGCTCTTCCGGTAGTTCGGCGGGCACTTCCGCAGTTTTCAGCCACGTGCCATTTCTTTGAATGCGAATGCGCGGGCGAGTGAGGAGCCCCGTGCTCGGGCGCATGCGCCCCAGCTCTCCGCAAACGTCGTCCGTGCACCGAACGTCCACGAACCGCATCGTCTCCGAGGGCTCGGCGGGGCATAAACCGCCGAAACGCCGGACCAAGGAGAAGCCATGGCCGATGCCCCTCGCCCGAGCGAAGGCGCGCCCAACGCCGCCGAGCTCACACCCTTCGCCGCCTCCCTCGAGGCCACGCTCGATCGCATGTCGCCCTTCGAGGTGAAGGACCTCCTCATCTCCTACGCCAAGGAAGACGCCAAGAAGTCGGCCCTCACGTTTCTGAACGCGGGGCGCGGCAACCCGAATTGGATCGCCACCGTGCCCAGGGACGCCTTCTTCCTCATCGGCCAGTTCGCCATGGTCGAAGCCCGGCGCAAAATGTCGATGCCCGAGTTCGACCTCGCGGGCGAGCCTCCGGAGGCGGGTTGCGCCGAGCGGTTCCTCGACTTCCTCGCCAAGGAGAGCGCCTCGAAGGCCAATGGCAAGGGTTTCGACGCTCCCGCGGAGGCCCACAACGCCTGGGCCGCCAAGCTGCTGAGACTCGGCTACGACTACCTCACCGCGCCCGAGGAGAAGGGTGGCCTCGGCCTCGATGGCGACGACCTCGTGCACGAATGGACCGAGGGCGTCATCGGCTGCGAGTATCCGGTGCCCGATCGCATCCTCGCCAACACGGAGAAGATCTGCCGCCGCTACCTCGTGCAGGAGATGGACGGCGGCGAGGAGCCGCGCGGCGCTGACGGCAAACCCGCCCCCTACGACCTCTTCGCCACCGAGGGCGGCACGGCGGCCATGTGCTACCTCTTCTACAGCCTGAAGGCGAACTTCCTCGTGAACCCCGGCGACACGATCGCCCTCATGACGCCCATCTTCACGCCCTACATCGACATCGCGGGCCTCGACGACTTCCACTTCGACGTCATCAACATCAACGCCACCACCACCGACGAGAACGGTCTCCACACCTGGCAGTATCCCGACGAGGAGCTCGAGAAGCTGAAGGATCCGAACGTGAAGCTCCTCTGCCTCGTGAACCCGTCGAACCCGCCCTCCTACGCGCTCTCCGAGGCCTCGCGCAAGAAGCTCGTGGAGATCGTCGAGCAGTCGAACCCCAACCTCATCATCATCACCGACGACGTCTACGGCACCTTCGTGGACGACTTCCGCTCCGTCATGCACGACCTGCCGAAGAACACCGCCCTCGTCTACTCGTTCTCGAAGTACTTCGGCGCGACGGGCTGGCGGCTCGCGACCATCGCGCTCGCCCCCGACAACATCTTCGACGAGCTCATCGCCAAGCTTCCCGACGAGAAACGCCAGGTGCTGCTCGAACGCTACGCCGAGCTCAAGGAGGACGGCCCGGCGCTCAAGTTCTGCGATCGCCTCGTGGCTGATTCGAGGCTCGTGGCCTTGAACGGCACAGCCGGCCTCTCGACCCCCCAGCAGGTGCAGATGTCGCTCTTCGCGCTCTATGCGCTCCTCGACAAGGCGGGCACCTACAAGCGGAAGATGCAGGAGCTCATCTCCGACAGGCTGCACGCGCTCTGGAGTTCACTCGGTTGGACGCTGCCGCCGGACCCGCTCCGCGCCGGCTACTACTCGATGCTCGACCTCGAGATCTGGACGAAGCGCCTCTACGGCGACGACTTCTTCGCCTGGTTGAAGGAGAAGTTCCGCCCCATCGACATCGTGCTCCGCCTCGCCAAGGACACGGGCGTGGTCGTGCTCGCGGGCGACGGTTTCGACGCAGGGCGATGGACCGTGCGCGTGGCGCTCGCGAACCTCTACGTCGACGACTTCCTCGCCGTGGGCAAGCGCATCGGCGAGATCCTCGCCGACTACCACAACGCCTGGAAGGCGGAGACCGGCTCCTAGGCCTCGCCCGCTCCGCCGTTCGACGAACGCGCGTGTGTGGGCTCCGTGGAATGGGCGCTCGATCGCGGGACGCGGGGTATAGCTCCTTTCGGTGCACGAATTGACAGGCGCGCGCCGCCCGGGCGCGCTCTCGGAAAGAAGGTTCTCATGGCTTGTACGACTATGCTCGTGGGCGTGAAGGCGTCCAATGACGGTTCGACCATCATCGCCCGCAACGAAGACTGCGAAAACGGCGATTTCAACCCCAAGAAGCTCGTCGTCGTGAAGCCCGAGGACCAGCCTCGCGAGTACACGGGCGTGAACAGCCACCTCACCATCAAGCTGCCCGATGACCCCATCCGCTACACCTGCTCGCCCAACGTGGACGGCAAGGACGGCGTCTGGGGCGAGGCCGGCATCAACGACGCCAACGTGGCGATGAGCGCTACCGAGACCATCTCCTCCAACGCCCGCGTGCTCGGCGCCGACCCGCTCGTCTGCTACGACCCCGAGACCGGCACCCCCGGCGGCATCGGCGAGGAGGATCTCGTCACCATCATCCTGCCCTACATCAAAACCGCCCGCGAGGGCGTTGCGCGCATGGCCGAGCTCCTCGAGACCTACGGCACCTACGAGATGAACGGCGTGGCCTTCGCCGACGAGAAGGAGGTCTGGTACATCGAATCCATCGGCGGCCACCACTGGATCGCGCGCCGCCTGCCCGACGACTGCTACTGCGTCCAGCCGAACCGCCAGGGCATCGACCGCCTCGACTTCTCCGACGCCTACGGCGCCCAAAAGGACTACATGTGCTCGGCCGACCTCGCCCAGTGGATGGCCGACAACGGCCTCGACGTCACCTACGGCGCGCCGAAGCTCGTTCGCAGCGACAAATACGCCGGCCTGCCCGTGGTCATCAACCCGCGCGACGCCTTCTCGAGCCGCACTTGGTTCGACATGGTCTACAACAACCCGCGCGCCTGGTACATCTACGCCACCCTCAACAACACCACACCGGCCTTCCGCGGCCCCGAGCCGAAGTACAAGGTCGAATCCATGGACATCCCGTGGTGCATCAAGCCCGAGCGCCTCATCACCGTCGAGGACGTGAAGCAGATGCTCGGCACCACCTACAACGGCACGAAGTACAACTGCTACGGCAACCTCGGCACCGAGGAGAGCCGTCGCCTCTACCGCCAGGTGGGCATCAACCGCACGTGCGAGTGCTCGATCCTGAACATCCGCGGCTACGCGCCCGAAGGCGCCAAGGCCGTCCAGTGGATCGCCATGGGCTCCGGCCCCTTCAACACCGCCATCGCCATCTTCACGAGCGTGGACGAGGTGCCTGAGTACCTGAACACCACGATGCGCATCTCCACCGACGACTTCTACTGGACGATCCGCCTCATCTCCGGCCTCGCCGACCCCGAGTTCTTCGCCAACGAGAACGCGATCACGGCCTACCAGCAGGCCACGATGGCGCTCGGCTACCAATCGCTCCACGCGACCGACAAGGCCCTCGCCCGTGGCGCGGACGTTCCCTCCACGCTGAAGGCGGCGAACCAGAAGCTCTGCGACGCCGTGATGAGCCAGACCGACGACCTGCTCGGTACCGTCCTCTACACCCGCAGCATGGAGATGAAGAACCGCTTCAGCGCGAGCGACCACTAATCCGCTCGACGCTGCGGCGCCTTGGTGCACCCCATCTAGCCACGATCTCGGGCGCTCGAGTAGCGAAGTACGCTACGCGCCCGAGATCCTGTCTATCTGAGGCACCCCAGGGCGCCTCGCTGACGTTTAGCTCGCACCTAACTCTCTGCTTGTCGAAGCAAGGACTTGCGAGGGCCGGGGAGGACATGGTCCCCGGCCCAGAAAGGGAGCCTAGCGTTCCGCAACGTTGCAGCATCAGCGTAGACTGGGGACTACGAATAAGGAGGACCGATGATCAAGAAGGTCGGGTTCGTGGGGCTGGGGATCATGGGCAAGCCCATGGCCCAAAACCTCCAGAAGGCAGGCTTCGAGCTGCACATCTGGGCTCGCCATCCCGAGGAGGTGGCCGATCTCGTCGCCGCCGGCATGACCTGGCACGACACCCTCGCCGACCTCGCGGCCTCCGTCGACGCGCAGATCACCATCGTCGGCTTCCCGCCGGACGTCGAGGAGGTCTACCTCGGATCCGACGGCATCGTCGAGAACGCCCGCCCCGGCACCTACGTGATCGACATGACCACCTCGAGCCCGACCCTTGCCCAGACCATCGAGGCGAAGGCCGCCGAGCGCGGGCTCCACGCCCTCGACGCCCCCGTCACCGGCGGCGACACGGGCGCCAAGGCCGGCACGCTCTCCATCATGGTCGGCGGCTCCGAGGACGACTTCGAAACCTGCCTGCCGCTCTTCCGCGCCATGGGCACCAACGTGAGCTATATGGGCGGCCCAGGCCTCGGCCAGCACACCAAGATGGCGAACCAGATCATGATCGCCGGCGCCATGGCGGGCGTCTGCGAGGGCCTCTCCTACGCCAAGGCCAAGGGGATCGCGCTCCAGCGGATCTTCGACGCCGTGAAGGAGGGCTCCGCCGCGGGTACGCAGCTCTCGGGTTACGCGCCGCGCATCATCAAGGACGACTGGGCGCCCGGCTTCAAGATCGAGCACTTCGTGAAGGACCTCCGCATCGCCCGGAGCGAATCGGAGACCGAGCACCTCGATCTCGACATGATGCGCCAGGTGCTCGCCAACTACGAGAACCTCATCCTGCGCGGGCTCGGCGCGAATGGCACGCAGGCGCTCATCAAGTTCTACGAGAGCGGCGATTAGCCTCGCGCAGGTTCGCACGCTCGCGTTTCAGCGCAGTCGGGGGTGAGTAGGCGCCATGAAGTTCTCGCAATGGATCAAGGGGATCAACTCCCACGGGTTCTACGACCTCTTCTCGTGGGAGTTCTGGCGCTCGCTCTTCGTGAACTTCTACCTGTTCAACATCCTCGGCCACTGGGCGGAGATCCCCTACTGCACGGTCATGGATCGCCTCTTCGGCATCGTCGACGAGAACTACGAGCTATGGACCGACCCGTGGTTCAAGCCCTACTGGGTCTACGGTTCGGGCGTCGTCGTGATGACGCTCGTCATCGAGCCGCTCAAGGAATACATGATGAAGCGGCGCAAGACGGTGGTCGGCGCCGCCTTCGAGACCTTCCTCATCGCCACCGCGCTCGCCGCCGTGATGGAGACCGTCTTCGGCTTCATCTGCAACCAGCCGGATGAAAACGGGGTCTATCCCTTCTGGGACAACTCCCAGCTCCCGGGAAACATCCTCGGGCAGGGCTGGATCGTGAACGACGTCGTCATGGGCGTCATGTGCGTGGTCTACGTCTGGCTCGCCTACCCGCTCATCTCCCTCGGCTTGCGCAAGCTCGGCTCGAAGCGCGCGAACCGGCTCTTCATCGCCGCAAGCGTCGCCTTCGCGCTTGCCACGGTCTTCTCCTACCTGCCGAGCGCCCAACCCGAGACGCCGCCGAATGCCGAGATAGGCGTGGAGAGCGGCGAGGCCGTCGGCGCGAGCGAGGGCATCGCCGAGAGCAAACTCGAGGAGACGTA
>CANQFP010000002.1 GCA_947599965.1 uncultured Atopobiaceae bacterium
CAGGCCTCCATCTCCAACTGGAACGACCTCGTGACCAAGGCCACCAAGGCCATGGACATCGACGGCCCGACCTTCCTGAACGTGCTCGCTCCCTGCCCCCGCGGCTGGCGCGTGCCCTTCGACCAGGCCGTGGAGATCGCCAAGCTCGGCGTCGCCACGAACTACTGGCCGCTCTACGAGGTGGAGAACGACGTGTGGAAGCTCACGGAGAACCGCAAGAAGCTCCCCATCGAGGACTTCCTGCAGCCCCAGGGCCGCTTCCGCCATCTCTTCAAGCCCGGCAACGAGCACCTCATCAAGGAGTTCCAGACCAACGTCGACCGCCACTACGCCTACATCCAGGCGCGCGTGGAGGGCTCCAAGGTCTACCAGCAGAAGCTCGAGGAGGCCGGCCTCCCGCTCGTCTCCGACGACGCGCTCGCCATGCAGAGCGGCTCCAAGCTGCCGTTCCAGCAGTAGGGCGCGCACGCTAGCACGCTAGCGCATCGTTCCCGAAAGAAAGTGGGGCAGTCGATCCGATCGGCTGCCCCGCTTTTCGTTTGGCGATGAGAGCGAGTCCGCCAAGGGGAGCAGCTCCGGGAGGGCGTCGACGATCCATCGGGCGCCCGCTTGGGAGAATCCGAACCGGGTTTCGCGAAGGGCGGCCACGGGGATGCCCGCCGCGCGGGCTGCGGCGATGCCGGTGTCGGAGTCCTCCACGGCGATGCAGGCTTCGGCGGGGAGCCCGAGCGCGTCAAGCGTGGCGAGGTAGATGGCGGGGTCGGGCTTGCTCCGCGCCACGTCCTCGCCGCTCAGCACGGAATCGAAGACCCCTGCGATATCGCACGCCGTGAGCACCGCCTCGATGTCTCGCGCTGGAGAGGCGGAGGCCACGGCGAGCTTGAGCCCGCGAGCCTTGAGGCCGAGAAGGACATTGCACAAGCCGGGCTTGGCGAGCGCCGCGATCTCCTCCGGCGCAGAGACGAAGTACGGCCCGATGGCGGCATCCACTCCCATGGCCACCTCATCGGGATCGGGGTCTTCGACCTGCGCCCACCAACCGGCGATGCGTGCGGAGTAGAACGAGTAGGAAGACCCCACGATGCTCCGCAACTCTTCCTCGGGGATGCGTACGCCGCGCTCGGCGAAGAAACGGCGAACGGAATCCTGGTAGGATGCCTCGCTGTCCACGAGTACGCCATCCATGTCGAAGATCACCGCTTTGAGCGCCGCCATGCAACCTCCATGCGTCTGTGAATGGTCTTAAAAAAGAAAAACATGTCTAGTATGATAGCGATACCGCAAGCCAGAGCCGACATCGAGGGAGATGGAATCGAACGTGGGCTTGTTCAAACGCAAGGCGCCTCAAGCGGCCTTCGAGGGCAGCGGCTTTACCATCACGAAGATCCTCTACCGGGCCCCGCCGCTCTCCATCATCCCATCGGTCTACCAGGACGAGAAGACGCGCCGTTGGGCCGTGCGCTTTCCCGGCCAAGAGCCGGCGATCTTCAGCTACGACGACCTCATGGGGGCCGAGATCGTCGAGCGGCAACCGGATGAGGACCTCGCCAACGTCTCCAACCGCAGACTCGCCTTCGAGATCCTCAAGAACCCCAACGCGGTGTCCAGCGCCAACGCGGCCAAGCGCGGAGTGTGCTTGGGGATATCGGTGGTCGTGTGGGTCCGCGTCGCGGGCGGCGAGGTGGCCCATCTGGAGCTCCCGATAGCCACCGAGAGCCAGAAACGCAGCTCGCTCGGCTACAAGCGCTCCCAGGGCTTTGCGAAAGAGCTCAAACTTCAATTAGATTCTATGGGGCGGTGATACGAGTCGATGGGGGAGCGTGATGTGCGAATCATCCTTGGAAGTCGTGCCGGCGGCCCCCAAAGACAAGGCAATCGAGGGCATTCGCTTCTACATCATGGAGCATCGGCTCGAACCCGGTGACGCCCTGCCATCGGAGCGAGACCTCGCCGAGATGATCGGCGTCTCCCGCATGGCCCTGAGGGGCGCCATCGCCCACTTGGTGGCCAGCCACGAACTCGTGGCGCGTCAAGGAGCGGGGACCTTCTTGGCCAAGCCGCCGATCATGCAGGTGTTCGAGGATTCGGGAAGCTTCAGCGTGAACGCGCAGGCGATGGGCTATCTGCCTGGCTCGCGGCTGCTCGAGGCCGAGGTCCTCACGGCTCCCGAGGATGTGGCCCTGCGCCTGGAGATCCCCCTGGGAGAGCTCGCCTTCCACTTGAGGCGCGTGAGACTCGTGGACGGCATGCCCTGCACCCTGGACGACACCTGGGTGAACCGCCGGCTCTGCCCCGGCATCGAGAGCCACGATTACTGCGCCGAGAGCCTGTACGAGGTTTTGGCGATCCGTTTCGACGTGCGCGTGCGCCATGGCGAGGAGCGCATCTCCATCACTACGGTTGATGCCGGGGAAGCGGTCTTGCTGGGCCTCGAGCCCGGCGATCCCGTCTTCTTCTGCTCCTCGGTGGAACGCGATGCGGAACGCGCGCCCATCGAGTACAACCGTCAGCTCATCCGTCCGGACCGCTATCGCTTCGCCAGCGATAGCGTGCCCGAGGATCTGAGGGCCGTGGTCGGCCGGGAATGGATCGACTGATGGGTCGCGAGGAGGGGGAGAGCCGCCAGCTCAAGTACTTGGAGGTGCGCGAGGCCATCGAGCGCCGCATCGAGCGGGGCTACTACAAAGTGGGCACCGCCTTGCCATCCGAGCATGAGCTGGCCGCCGAGTTCTCCACCACGCGCATGACGGTGCGCAACGCCATGGACGCTCTCATAAGCTCCGGGAAGCTGCGCAGGATCAAGGGCAAGGGCTCCTATGTGAACGCCCTGGAGAACCGGGTGCACGCGAACGTCGGCTTCCGCGAGATGGTGCGCAACGCCAATGCGGAACCTTCCGTGCGCATCCTCTCCAAGTCTTGCCGAGCGGCCGGGCCTCTCTATGGCCGCATCTTCGGCATCGGATCTTCGGAGCCGCTCTTCTGCGTGCGCCGCTTGAACTGCGCGGACGGCATACCGGTGAGCATCGAGCGCACGGTGATTCCCCTGTCGCTCTTCCCGGGGATCGAGAAGAGGGATGTGGCCGCCTTCAGCCTCTACGAGACCTATGCCATGTACGGCCATGAGGTAGTGGGCGCACAGGAGGTGCTCGGCGTCACCCGTCTCGGGCAGCGCGATGCCAACCTCCTGCAGGTGGAGGCGGGCCATCCCGTGATGACCCTCGACTGCCTGCGCGTTGACGCCCAGGGCCAGCCGGTGGAGTGCGTGGCGGCTTTGACCCTCGGAGATCGCAGCACCTACTCCTACATCTACTGAGTCTCGGCGCCCATCGCGCTTTCCAGCTATCCATAGGAGCGACGTGTGCCCATGGCGGCGTCCGTGCCAAGGCCCTTGGCATCGCCGCATGGATTAGATCGATTCTCCTCTTGCAATGGTATGGAATAGTTGTAGCATGTCTCAGTAATGGTCTAGAAAAGTAAGAACTTGTATTTGAGGAGGCGTCGGATGGGACAGCATTCGCCGGTCATGTACGACTACGTGCGCTTGGCCAACCGACGCATGGAGGAGAATCTCGGCCGTGCCCGCGAGCTCGTGGCGCCTCTGGTGGCCGCCTACGCTGAGCAGTGCCCCGCGGGTCCACGCCCCCTTCGCCTCATCGCCTCGGGGTCTTCTCGCCATGCGGCGCTCTGCGCTCGCGATTTCATGCAGGGTTCGCTCCACGTGGCGGTGGAGGTGGTCTCTCCCGGCCGATTCGCGGCGTGGGATGCGGACGTTCCCTCCTCCGCCTTCGATGTCGTGATCTCGCAGAGCGGCTATTCCACGAACGCCATCGGGGCGCTCTGCGCCCTGGCCCGTCGAGGAGCCCAAGCCGTGGCGCTCACGGGCTGCGTCGATGCTCCCCTGGCATCCCATGCCCCCGTGGTCGTCGATTACGGCGTAGGGCTCGAGTCCATCGACTTCGTGACCATGGGCGTGCTCACCCTCGTGGAGTTCCTCATGCTCTTCTCGCTCCACGCGGCTCGGGCGTTGGGCCTGCTGGACGATGCAGGGCTCGTGCGGGGTCTGGCCGAGGTCGAAGACGCCATTCGCTCCCACGGCGAGGCGCTGGACGTCTCGCGGGCATTCGTGGAGCGCAACCGTCTCTCGCTCGCTCGCGTTGCGCCGACCATCGTGATCGGCGACGGACCGGGCTTCGGCGTGGCGGGCGAGGCCGCCCTCAAGCTCATGGAAACGCTCAAGATGCCGGCGATGGCCTTCGAGGGCGAGGAATTCGCCCATGGTCCATCGATGCAGGTCGCGCCGGGATACAGGGTCTTCGTCATCGACGACGGCACCCAGGGCGCGCTCCATCGGCTCCTCGCCGAGGAGATGGCGCGCGTCACGGCGGACACCTGGCTCATCACCTGCGAACCCCTTGGCCTCCCCTTCGCCGTGCCCATGCCCCCCGTGGCGTCTGCGGCCACGGCGGCTCTCGTCCAGTTGCCCTTCTTCCAAACCTACTGCGCCCTGTTGGCCGAAGAGCTGCACGCCTGGGACGTGCACCCCTTCCTCGCCGGCCCGGGCGAGACGTTCGCCGCCAAGGCCGCCGGTTACGACGAGCGGCAGGAATCCCTGAAAGCCCAAGCCCGGCTCGCATGGGAGCGAGAGGGCTGAGCGATACCGCCTGTGGAGCGCATCGGGCTCGTCCTGGCCGGATGCGCGAGGAGAAAGGAAGTGGGGCGATGAAGGAAACGGAGATGGTCGAGATCATGCATTTCGACCAAGACGGCTACCTGGAGGACGGCAAGGCCCTGAGGGCCGTGGGCGATGCGCTCGAGGCCATGGCAGACACCGTGGCCGACGAGGGCTACGATGCCGTCTTCCTCATGGGGGTCGGCGGCACGTGGGACGAGCTCATGCAGCTCGAGTACCTCATGTCCAAGTACAGCGACAAGGACTTCGAGGTCTACCTCATCCATGCCGCCGAGTGGCTCGTGGCGGGCCACAAGCGCATGACCGAGAAGTCCGTGGTGCTCACGGCCTCGGAATCGGGCACCACGCCCGAGATCTTGGAGGCCGTGAAGAAGCTCAAGGCCATGGGCGTGCGGGTGTTCGCCATGACCAAGCCCGAGGGCCCCATCGGGCAGGCCGTGGGCGTCGACCACTGCGTGGCCATGGCGTCCGACCATGGCTCCGGAGGATGCGAGAAGGGCTACTATCTCGCGGATCGCTTTGGCCTGAAGTTGCTCGAGCGCCGTGGCTGCTTCCCCGACTACCGGCAGTTCGTGGACCAGTGCGACGGCATCTGGGCCGATCTCCTGAACATCCGCAAGGCCTTCGAGCCCAAGGCCGAGGCGATCGCGAAGGCCTATGCGCTCGCCCCCTACACGATGTTCATCGGCTCCGGCGCCCTCTGGGGCGAGACCATCCTCTTCTCCATGTGCATCCTCGAGGAGATGCAATGGAAGCGCACCCGCTACATCACCTCGGCCGATTTCTTCCACGGCACCTTGGAGCTGGTGGAGCCGGGCGTGCCGGTGGTGCTCTTCAAGGGCGTCGACGAGTACCGCAAGCTCGACGATCGCGTGGATGCCTTCCTCAAGAGCGGCCGCACGGGCGACGCCGACATCGTGGTCATCGACGTGAACGAGTATGCCACGCCCTCCATCGACGAGAAGTTCCGCACCATCGTGAGCCCTTGGATTCTGAGCTCCCTCGTCACGGATCGCCTCGCTCGCTACTACGAGATCGTGACCAAGCACAACCTCAACTACCGCCGCTACTACCACCAGTTCGACTACTAGGCGGAGGAGCTGCCTTGACCGAGTACATCATCGCATCGCACGCCCATCTCTCCCAGGGCCTCGTGGAGGCGCTCTCGTTCCTCGCCGGCGAGCGCGAGGACGTCCACGTCCTCACCCTCTTCGTCGACGGCCACCTGGATGTCGAAGGCGAGGTGCAAGGGGCCCTCGATCGCATCCCCGACGATCGGAACGTGATCGTGTGCACCGACATCCTCGGCGGCTCCGTGAACAACGAGTTCGTGAAGGCGCTCGCCCGTCGTCCGCGCACCTACGTGGTGACCAACATGAACCTCCCCACGGTCATTTCGCTGGTCATCTCCGGCGAGGGACGCGATCCCGAGGAGCTCATCCGCGAGGTGCTCGCCCAAACCGAGGTCCAGCCAACCTTCGTGAACGACTTCCTCGCCGAGCAAGCAGAAAACGACGACGACTTCTAACTGCGGAGGCCCCGAGCGCGCATCCGCATCGCTTCGAATGAAAGGCGAGACATCCCAATGATCCTTCTGTGCAGAGTCGATCACCGACTGCTCCATGGCCAAGTGGCGGTCTCATGGGTCCAGGGCCTGAGCGCCAACTGCATCTTCTGCGTCGGCGACCACGTGGCCACCGATCCCGTGTGGAAGACAACCCTGAAGCTCGGCAAACCTGCGGGCTGCAAGCTCGTGATCAAGAACATGGCTGACGCCATCGAGGCCATCAACTCCGGCGTGACCGACAAGTACCGCATGCTCATCTGCGTCCAAACTATCGCCGAGGCCAAGGAGCTGGCGGACCACTGCCCCGCCATCACCAGCATCAACCTCGGAAACACCAAAGCCAGCCCGAGCACGCGCGAGATCTCCCGTCAGATCTTCCTCGAACCCGATGAGGAGGAAATGCTCAAGGAACTCATCGCCCGTGGCATCGAAGTGGAAATCCGACCTCTGGCTGACGACCCGAAGGTCTTGGCCAAGGACCTGCTGTAACCGATACCCCGACGAGAGGTGCTCCTCATGGTTATGCAAGCCATACTCATAGGACTCATCGGTGCGCTGGGAAAATTCGACTACCAGCTTGGCACCCTCTATATGTTCCGGCCCATCGTCCTCTGCCCGCTCGTGGGCCTCGTCCTCGGCGACGTGCCCACGGGTCTGGCCATCGGAGCCAGTCTCGAGCTGCTCTTCATGGGCTCCATCTCCATCGGAGCCTACGTGCCGCCCGACGAGACCGTTGGCAGCGTCCTCGCCTGTGCCTTCGCCATCTCGCTCGGTCAGGGCACCGAGGCGGCCATCGCGCTGGCCATGCCCATCGCGGTGCTCTCCCTCGCCCTCTCGAACATCATGAACCCGATCTTTCCGTTCTTCGTGGATCTATGCGACACCTACGCGCTTAAGGGCACCATGAGCGGCATCTACGCGGTGCACTGGGGCATCGGCATCGTGGGCGGTTGCCTCAAGGCGTTCATCCTCTGCATGGGTGCCTACATGCTCGGCGTCGAGGCCGTGCAGGGCATCCTCGACTGGATCCCCGATTTCGTGCTCAACGGCTTCGGCGTGGCCGCGAACATCCTGCCCGCCATGGGTTTCGCCATGCTCGGCCGCCTCGTGATCACTCCGAAGCTCGTGCCGTTCTACTTCCTCGGCTTCGTGATCGCCTCCTACATGGGCGTGCCGGTGCTCGGCGTGGCGATCATCGCCATCTTCATCGGCATCGAGAAGTTCTCCCTGCTTGACGGCGGTTTCGCGCAAGAGAGCGTTGCACTGGAAGGAGATGACGACGATGACTTCTGATACCCAGATCACCCAGATGAGGGACGATGGCGGTGCCATCGCCATGGCTGAGGGCGCGCCCAACGAGCCTCTGATCAGCAAGAGAGATCTCACCAAGATGTCCCTCAACTTGGGATCCCTTGGCATGGAGTTCTCTTGGACGTACTACAAGCAGATGAACATCGCCTTCGCGCTCATGGTCGCGAAGCTGCTGAAGAAGATCTATCCCGATGACGAGCAGAAGTACAACGAGGCCGTGGAACGCCATCTGGCCTTCTTCAACATCACCGTGCAATTCGCGCCCTTCGTGGGCGGCGTGGCGCTCTCCATGGAGGAGCGCATCGCCAAGGGCGAGATGGACGCCGGCTCCGTGAATGACGTGAAGGCCGCCCTCATGGGCCCGCTCTCCGGCATCGGCGACTCGATCTTCCTCGCCACCCTTCGCGTGATTGCGGCGGCCGTGGGCATCGCGCTCTGCCAGGCCGGCAACGCCTTCGGACCCATCGCCTTCCTGCTCATCTACAACATCCCCGGTTTCTGGGTGCGCATCTGGGGCGCCCACAAGGGCTATGAGCTTGGTGTCGGCTTCCTCGAGCAGGCTACGAAGAACGGCCTCATGGAGAAGGTGATGACGGCCATATCCATCGTGGGCGTGATGGTCGTGGGCGCCATGAGCGTGAGCATGTTCTGGGCCACGCTCCCCGTAGAGATCGGCGTCGGCGATAACATGACCACGCTCCAGGAGATTCTCGACGGCATCATGCCGGGCATCCTCGGACTCGCGGCCTTCTGGATCTACTACTGGCTGCTCTCCAAGAAGGTGAGTCCCAATTGGCTCATCATCTGGACGATGGTGATCGGCGTGGTGGGGGCGTTCTTCGGTTTCCTCGCGTAGGCCACTCTCCCTTCTCTCGGTGCGCGGCGTCCATCCTCGTGGCTGGCGCCGCGCACCTCATGTCCCGACCATCCCAAGCGCCGCTTCGGCGGCAACGAACGGACGAGAAAGACGTGCAGGTGCTCTTCCATGGGAACATTGGCGAAGCTGAAGTTGGGCATGGGCGCTCGCGAGTGGGAGCTCATCTGGATCGAGTCGCTCCAGTGGTGCGCGAACAACGCCGTCTACTTCCTCGGGCTCATCGGCGCCGCCACCTACGATCTTGCCGGCGGCGCGTTCCTGGTGGCGGGCATCGCGCTCGTGAAGAACCTCTGCATGAGCCTTGGCAACGTGCTCGCGGGACCGGCTGTCGACCGCATGGGGCCACGCCGGGTGACGATCGCCACGGTGGGCGCGAGCGTTGCGGCCTCGCTCGTCGTGGGCATCTTGCCGCTTTCCGTGGGCCTGCTCTTCTTCGCCGCGGTCTTCCTGGGGCTCATGGGCGGCTTCATCAACACCTGCACGCACGCCTACCCGAGCTATCTCCAGCCTGACGACCAAGCACGCCAGCGCCTCAACGGCTACCTCGTGCTCTTCGGCAACATCGCCTTCACGCTCGGACCCATCGTGGGCGGGGTGCTCGTGGCCATGCTGCCCACGAATTCCATCTACTTCTTCATGGCGGCGCTCATGTTCATCGCCTTGTGCGTGGCCCTTCCCTGTCGTGAGCTCGTGCGACCGTCCGTCGAGGAAGTGGAGTCCGTGGGCGTGGTGAGCGGCATGGTGGAGGGCGCGCGTCTCACCTTCCGCGACCAAGCGCTCCGCATCATCTTCCTCACGGGCTTCTTCGGGTTCCTCGCCTTCGGGGCTTTCGACTCGCTCGAGTCGATCTTCTATCGCGACGTGCTGCAAGTGGACATCGAATGGCTCGGTTGGCTCTCCGCCGAGGTGGGCGTGACCTCCACCATCGGCTCGTGGATCGTCACGCGGCTCCCCTCCCGTTCCGTGAACCTCGGCACGCTCGTGGGATCGCTCTTCGTTGTGGGAGTGGGTTCCATCATCTACGTGTGCACCGGCAATCTGACGGTGGCCATCGCGGGACAGGCGATCAACGGCTTTGGCTGGGGGTTCTTGGAGCCCGTGCAGATGACGCTCGTGCAGAGGGACACGCCGCTCGACAAGCTCGGCCGCGTGATGGGGTTCGTGCGCTTCGGCCATATGTTCGCAGGCGTGTTCCCGCTGCTCGTCGCCCCGTTTTTGGCAGGGGCGATGGGAGCGCAGGGCGTGCTCCTCGGCGCCTCGTGCATCGTCGCCTTCGTGGGCCTGTTCTGCGTGGTCTTGAGGGTCATCCGTCTGCGCCAAGGCGTTCGAGCTTGGAAGTGACGGGGGCGGGGCAGTCGATCCGATCGGCTGTCCCACTTTACGCGTGGCGA
The DNA here is from genome assembly GCA_947599965.1 of uncultured Atopobiaceae bacterium. Classification (GTDB taxonomy): domain Bacteria; phylum Actinomycetota; class Coriobacteriia; order Coriobacteriales; family Atopobiaceae; genus CANRLS01. Next base: position 9,837 of record CANQFP010000002.1, read on the forward strand.
TACGGGTATAATCGCACTATCTTGCTAATGAGTTGCGATATGAATGAGCATGCCATGAGGAGGATGCGATGGGAGCCTCGATAGTGGATCGCTCTCGGGCGACATGGGCGAATTCGCGGGAAAGCGCTCGCATCGGGCTCTCGGATTTCACACATGGACGCAAATGGCGCTCCGAGCTCGTGGAAGTGGGCACCATGGAGATCATCGACCGCGATAAGACCTGCGGCTGGATCCTCTCTTGCGAGTGTTTGGACGCCCTCATGCTTCGCATGGGCGATTTGGAGGAGAGGCTCGAGCGGGCGGAAGTCGCGGCCATCATAGCCGAGCGTGCCGAGAAGGCGCATTATGCCTCGGGAGATGAGGCCGCTCGCGATATCGCCGCCGCCTTCGACGAGCGCTATGGCGAATGGCTCGAGGATCTCGATGCCGGCGAACGTTGATCGCAGCACGCTCTCCCTGGCCATCGAGCGTCTCACGAGCATTCCCAACGTGAGCTTCCATGTCGACGGTCTCGCAGACGACCTTCACTCGCTCATTGCGATGTGGCCCGACGAGCAAGCGTTCCTCACGGTGATCTCGAGTACCGTGGGAGCGATCGAGCTCATCGTGGAAGACAAGGCCCTCGCCTCGTTGCTGAGCCGGGACCTCGCCGGCTGGCGCTCATTTCATTACCCTCATTCACGCAGCCACAGGGGCAAGGCCGACATGCGGATCATCTATCGTCGCGTGGGCTCCGAGGTGCAGGTTCTCGGTTTCGGCCATCGCTATGTACCCTCCGATGTCTACGCTCGTCTGATCGATCGCGCGACCTGATGCGAGCGGCCCCGGTTTGGGCGGGGCAATTGTCGAGACATCGCTCGGGTAGGATGGGTACGAGCCGAGCGGCAGATTGAGAGGGCAGCGGGCGAGGGGAGGCGAGCCGTGAATCCCGTCATCGTCATCCCGAGCTATTGGACCGATGAGGCCCATGCCGAGGGAGCGTACGACCACGCCACCTATCTCTCGGATGAGCGTGCCGAGCTCGCACGCTGCCTCGAATCCCTCGAGCAGGTGCGCGGCGTCATCCGCACGTGCATCCTCCTCGTGGCGCCCGACGAGGTGGAGGTCGAGGCGCGCAGGCGGGTGGACGCCATTGCCTCCGAGCATCCCGGTCTCGCGCCCGTCGTCGTGGGCGCGCCCGAGCACGCGCGCCTGCGCGAGGCCGTCGCCCTCGCAGCCCCCACGCTTCCCGGAGACTGCGTCTCGCTCCGCGGCTACGGCGCCATTCGCAACCTCGGGCTCCTCGTGGCGGCCGTCCTCGGCCATGACGTCTGCGTCTTCATGGACGATGACGAGCTCGCGCTCGACGACACGTTCCTCTTGGACGCCGTCTACGGGCTCGGCAACCTCACGCGGCAAGGCGAACCCATCGTCGCCAAGAGCGGCTACTTCCTGAACGAGCACGGCTCCTGCTACGCCGCGGCCGACGACGCCTGGTGCGATCGCGATTGGAACAAGGCCGCCGAGTTCAACGAGTGGATGCGCCAGGCCATGACGGCGCCGCGCATCAGTCGCTCGAACCACGTCTGCGGCGGTTGCATGGCGCTCCACGCGGAGGCGTTCACGAGGGTGGCCTTCGACCCCTACATCACGCGCGGCGAGGACACCGACTACCTCATCAACATGCGCTTCTACGGGCTGGACGTCTGGTTCGACAATCGCTGGCGCGTGGAGCATCGCCCGCCGCGCACGACCGTGCCCTCCCGCAGGTTCGCGCAGAACGTCTACCGCTGGATCTACGAGCGCGCGAAGCTCCAGTTCGCCGCATCCATCATCGGCTTCAACCGCGTGACGCCCTCCTCGCTCATGCCCTATCCCGGCACGTGGGTGAGCCCGGCCGTGGACGAGAACGCTCGCAAGACGGCCTTCCGTCGTGCCATCGCCACGAACGAGCACGCCGCCTACCTCGACATCTGGCGCCACGGCATCAGCGACGCCCGCGCGAGCGCCGAGGCCTCCAAGAGCCGCTACCTCGCCTTCCAAACGTGGTGGCCGGCGCTCATGGAGGCGCTTTGGGATCGCCGTGATCTCGGCCTCGAGCTCCTCGCGAGCGGCATCCCCAGGGCCATCCGCGAGCAGGTGACGCCCGAGGCCACGGCCTACATCGTGGGCGGCGGTGAGGCGGCCGAGGCCCTCTGGGCCATGGCCGAGCCCGATGAGGCGATCGCCGGGAAGGATGTGGATCTCGAGGTCATGAGCGCCGTCGACGAGGCGGTCGAGGGCGTGGCGAGCGCCGTCTCGGGGGAGGGGCCGGCCCAGACGTTCTTCGACGAGGGTGCCGAGGTGCCCGAGGCCGGCGCCGAAACCGAGGACGCCTCGTGAACGGGCTTCGCCGGTTCTGGGAATCCCTCGACATCTACGTCATCGCCCTGCTCATCTGCGCCGTCGTCGGCCTCGGAGCGGCCTTCTCCTGGAGCATCTCCACCGGGCATTGGTCCCTCGCCGTCCTCGACTCGGTGCTCATGGTGGTCGCCATCTTCGGCGGCGTGCAGTCGTTTCGCGCCCCCGACCGCATCAAGAGCGTCTCGACCGAGCGCACCTTGAGAACCGCCTCGAGCACGCTCGCCTTCATCCGCGACGGCCTCACGCCGGTGGGGTGCCGCTCGGTCTGCGAGGAGCTCTGGCACGAGACCCGCGCCGCCGCCGTGGCCATAACCGACCGCGAGCACGTGCTCGCCTACGTCGGCGAGCTGGAGCCGGAGTTCCCGCCGGGGAGCCCCGTGCGCACCCAGGCCACGATGGACGTCCTCTCCGGCGGCACGACCCAGACGTTCTCCTCCATCACGCCCGCGCAGATGGAGGACCTCGGCACGATGGACACGGCCGAGCGGCTTCGCGAGGTCTCGTTCCTGCCGGCGGGCATCGTCTGCCCGCTGCGCGTGCGCGGGGAGACCATCGGCGTCATCAAGTTCTACTACACGAACTACCACGACATCGATCGCACCGAGCGCGCCGTGGCCCAGGGCTTCGCCGAGCTCCTCTCCACCCAGCTCGCCCTCTCCGAGCTCGACCGCCAATCCCACCTCGCCACCGAGGCCGAGGTCCGCGCCCTCCAGGCGCAGATCAACCCGCACTTCCTCTTCAACACCATCAACACCATCGCCGCGCTCATCCGCACCGACCCGCCCCGTGCCCGCGAGCTGCTCCGCGAGTTCGCGCTCTTCTATCGCCGGACCCTCGAGAACTCCGACAGCCTCATCCCGTTTTCGCGCGAGCTCGAGCAGACCCGCCGCTACCTCATCTTCGAGTACGCGCGCTTCGGCCGCGACCGCATCAGCGAGCAGGAGGAGGTGGCCGCGGGCCTCGAAGAGGTGCCCGTGCCGGCCTTCATCGTGCAGCCCATCGTGGAGAACGCCGTGCGGCACGCCATGCGCGAGGAGGGCACGCTCCACATCGACATCTACGCCACCACCGAGGGCGACGACCTCCTCATCTCCGTCGCCGATGACGGCGTGGGCATGACGTCGGCCGAGCTCGGGCGCCTGCGCTCCGAGTGGTCGCTCGACACGCCCCGGCTCGAGGAGGATCCCCGCGAGGGCACGGGCACGGCGCTTCGCAACGTCCGCGAGCGCATCGTCCGCCAGTTCGGGCCCGGCTCCGACATCGACATCGTCTCGCGCCCGGACGAGGGAACCGTGGTCACGCTGCGCCTGAACGGCGCGCTTCGCACGGCTCGTTCCTAGCGTCACCCGCCGCACCCCCCGCGCTCCAAGCGGCGTTGTCTTTGCAACAAATGGATTGCGTGACTGGTTAGCTTGCGCGTGACGGGGTATTGTAAGAGTGCTTTCAGGAATCGTGAATCGCGAGGGGTACGCTGACGATTTCCTTAAGGGAGAGAGGTCATCCATGCTGAGCGCGATGATCGTCGATGACGAGGCTCCGGCACGCTCCGAGTTGAAGTATCTCCTCGAGCAATCGGGCCGCGTGGAATCCATCGTCGAGGCCTCCGGCGCCCGCGAGGCCGTGCAGAAGCTCATGGACGGTCGCCCCGACGTCCTCTTCCTCGACATTCGCATGCCCAAGACCGACGGCATGTCGCTCGCCGAGGCGCTTCACAAGCTCAAGAATCCGCCCGCCATCGTCTTCGTCACGGCCTACGGCGAGTACGCGCTCAAGGCCTTCGAGGTCGAGGCCATCGACTACCTCGTGAAGCCCGTGGAGACCGATCGCCTGAACGCCGCGCTGGACAAGGTCATCGCCCACGCCACACCCCGCCGCCAGTCGCGCCCGCCGCAGGAGCGCATCCCGGTTGAGAAGAGCGGCCGTAAGGTGCTCGTGCCGGTGGATCAGATCCGCTACATCGAGGCCAAGGACGACTACTCCTGCATCTACACCGACACCGATCGCTACCTCTCCACGATCTCCCTCGCCCAGCTGGAGAACCGCCTCGGCTCCCACGGGTTCTTCCGCGTCCACCGCGGCTACATCGTGAACCTCGCCCACGTGGAAGACGTCGAGGTCGTGTCGAGTGGCATCTTGAAGCTCGGCTTGAACGGCATCAACGGCAAGAAGGTTTCGGTCTCGAGGCGCCGCGTCGTGCAGTTGAAGCGCGCCCTCGGCCTCTAGGCGTAGGGGAATTCGATGCTCGGAACGGGCCGCCTCAGGGTGGACGTCGTCAGCGACACCCACGGCTACCTCTCGGACGAGTTGCTGGAGGAGCTGCGCGGCTGCGACTACATCGTCCACGCCGGCGACATCTGTTCCCGCTCCGATCTCACCACGCTCGAGGGCATCGCGCCGGTGCGCCTTTGCCTCGGCAACAACGACTACCCCTACGAATACGGTCCGAACATCGCGCGGGAGGCGCGCTTCTCCCTCGGCGGCGTGCGCTTCCAGGTGGTCCACCATCGTGAGCAGGTGCGTCCGAAGACGGCGGACGTCTGCGTCTTCGGCCACACGCATCGTCCCGTGCTCGAGTACGCCGAGAACGGCACGCTCCTCATGAACCCCGGCTCGCCGACGAGCCCCCGCTCCAAGCAGGGCCCCACCATCGGCCGCCTCTTCATTCGCGGCGCTCACGTGGAGATGCCCGAGATCGTCGAGCTCCCCATGAGCGAGGAGGACAAGGCGCGCGCGTGGTGGTGGGCGTTCTAGGAGCTTCGCCCGCCAGTTCGTCCATCAAGCCTGAAACGAGAAGACGCGGGACGCAAAAGCGCCCCGCGTTCGCGTGCGATCTGATGTGCCGCGTCGCTAGAACACGCGGTTTTCGCGATAGAACGCGATGAGGGATTGCGTTGAGGGATCCTGCTCGGCCAGGGCCTCGTCGCTCTCGGAGAGCGCCGGCGTGATCTGCTTCGCCAGCTGCTTGCCCAGCTCGACGCCCCACTGGTCGAAGGAGTTGATCCCCCAGACCACGCCCTCGACGAAGGTGATGTGCTCGTAGAGCGCGATGAGCTCGCCCATCGAGAAGGGGGTGAGCGCGACGCCGAAGATCGAGGTCGACGGGCGATTGCCGGTGAAGATGCGAGCCGTCACGATCTGCTCCGGCGTGCCCTCGGCGCGCACCTCGTCGGCCGTCTTGCCGAAGGCGAGGGCCTTCGTCTGGGCGAGGAAGTTGCCGAGGAAGAGCTCGTGGACGTCCTGCGTGCCGTCCTTGGCGGGGTTCGGCGTATTGCAGAAGGCGATGAAATCCGCCGGCACGATGGTCGTGCCCTGGTGGAGCAGCTGGTAGAAGGCGTGCTGGCCGTTGGTGCCCGGCTCGCCCCAGAAGATCTCGCCGGTCGCGCAGTCCACCACCGAGCCGTCCCAGCGCACCGACTTGCCGTTGGATTCCATGGTGAGCTGCTGGAGGTAGGCGGGGAAGCGCGCGAGGTATTGGTCGTAGGGGAGCACGGCGTGCGACTGGCAGCCGAAGAAGTCGCGATACCACACGTTCATGAGGCCCATGAGCATGATCGCGTTCTCCTCGTCAGGCGCCTCGGCGAAGTAGGCGTCCATGGCATGCATGCCGGCGAGGAAGCCGTCGAAGTTCTCGGGGCCGAGGACGACGGCGAGGATCGTGCCGACGGCGGAGTCGACGGAGTAGCGGCCGCCGACCCAGCTCCAGAAGCCGAAGGTGTTGGCGGGATCGATGCCGAAGTCGGCCACGAGGTCGAGCGCCGTGGAGACGGCGACGAAGTGCTTGGCCACGGCCTCCTTGTCCTTCGCCTCGGAACCGTCGATGGCGCCGCGCTCCTTGAGGCCGTCGAGGAGCCAGGTGCGCGCCTCGCGGGAGTTCGTGAGGGTCTCGAGCGTGGTGAAGGTCTTCGAGACGATGATGAAGAGCGTGGTCTCGGGGTCGAGATCGCGGGTCTTCTCCGCGATGTCGTTCGGGTCGATGTTGGAGACGAAGCGCGCCGAGAGGCCCTCCTGCTTGTAGGGCTTGAGCGCCTCGTAGACCATGGCCGGGCCGAGGTCGGAGCCGCCGATGCCGATGTTCACGACGGTTTCGATGGGCTTGCCGGTGACGCCCTTCCACTCACCCGAGCGCACCTTCTCGGCGAAGGCGTAGACCTTGGCGAGCTCGGCGTGCACGTCGGCCACCACGTCCTGGTCGTCGACGATGAGCGAGCCGGCCTCCTCGGCGGGGCGGCGAAGCGCGGTGTGGAGGACGGCGCGATCCTCGGTGGTGTTGATGTGCTCGCCGGCAAACATCGCATCGCGATGCTCGGCGACCTTGCACTCGCGACCGAGGTCGAGGAGCAGGCGCACCGTCTCGGGCTTCACGAGGTTCTTCGAGAGATCGATGCGCAGATCGCCCACGTCGAAGGTGAGGTTGTCCACGCGTTGGGGATCGGCGTCGAACCAATCCTTGAGGCTGATGCCCTCTTCCTTGAGCTCGGCGTAGTGGGCGGCGAGCGCCTCCCAGGCCTTGGTGGACGTGCAATCGACGGGTGAAGCGCTCATGGCGATCCTTCCTGGAGATGCCGACGTGGGCTACGCTGCTAGCCTACTCCAACGGCTCCCCTCGCCGAGCGACCTGCCGCCGCGCGGTCATGCGAAGCCCCTAGGGGCCGGCCCCCGGTCGGTTCTCGGGTTGCCTTTGTCGATAGAGTGGACGTCGGATACGGAAAGGCACGCCCATGGAACGACCGATGCGCCGCGCTCGCCAGGCCCTCGAGCTCGCCGAGGCACTCGAGATCTTGAGACGCCACACCCATGGCGTCATGGCCCTCGTCGACGAAGACGGGGAACCCTACGCCGTCCCGCTCTCCTACGTCGTGCTGGATGGCGAGGAGGGGCTCCGCCTGCTCTTCCATTGCGCTCGCAGCGGCCACAAGCTCCACTGCATCGAGCACGAACCGCGGGTTTCGTTCTGCGTCGTGGGCGAGGATCGGATCGTGCCCGAGCGCTTCACCACCTGCTACAGAAGCGTCATCGCCTTCGGCCGGGCCCGCGTGATCCTTCCCGGCGAAGTCGGCACGGCTGAAACGTGCGAGGTCGAGGAGGCGCTCGCCGAGCTCGCGGGGAAGTACTCGCCCGGCATCGACTCCGCGGAGGAGATCGCGAGCGCGCTTTCGCGCGTGGCGATCATCGAGATGGCGGTGGATCGGCTGAGCGGCAAGCAGGCCAAGGAGCTCATGGCCCGCTCCCGTTAGCGCTCACGTGGCAGGCCCGCCCACGCCGTCCGACGTGAAACCTACTGGTGAACGTGCGTGCCGCTCTCGCCGCGCATGATCTCCGGCGCCCGCTCGAGCGCGCCGATGATGGCCACGCGCCCCGGCTTGCTCTCCGCGAAGCGCACGGCAGCCTCCACCTTCGGCTCCATGGAGCCCTTGCCGAACTGGCCCTCCGCGAGGTAGCGCTTGGCGTCGGCCACGCTGAGATCGGAGAGGTCGATCTGATCGGGCTTGCCGAAGTTGATCGACACGTGGTTCACCTGGGTGAGTAGGAAGAGCACGTCCGCGTCGCACTCCTCGGCCAAGATCTCGCCGCCGAGGTCCTTGTCGAGCACCGCGTCCACGCCGTGGATGAGGCCGTTCTCGTCTTCCACGACGGGGATGCCGCCGCCTCCGCAGGCGAGCACGATGTAGCCGCTGTCCAGCAGGTTCAAAATCGACGGTGTCTCGATGATGCGAAGCGGCATGGGGCTCGCGACGGCGCGCCGATAGCCGCGGCCCGAATCCTCCATGAAGACGAGCGACGGGTCGAGGAGCTTCGCCATGTCGGCCTGATCCTCGGTGTAGAACTCGCCGATGGGCTTCACGGGGTTCTGGAACGACGGGTCGTTCCCATCCACCTCGATCTGCGTGATGACCGTCGCCACGTGCCACGGCTTGCCCTCTCGGCGGATCTCGTTCTCGAGGCCCTGCTGGAGGTAGTAGCCGATGTAGCCCTGCGTGACGGCGCCGCAATCGGGAAGCGGCAGGTCGGGGATCTGCGGATCGGCCATGTGGGCGATGGCGAAGGCCTTCTGCATCCAGCCGACCTGCGGGCCGTTGCCGTGGGTGATGATGATCTCGTTGCCGAGGTCGATGAGGCGAAGCAGCGCCGGCGTGGTCTCGGCGATGCAGTGCTGCAGCTCTTCGGGCGTGGAGCCGAGGGCGTTGCCCCCGAGGCAGACGACGACGCGATTCGGGCGACCCACGGGCTTGGCCATACGTGCCTCCTCCAAACGGCAGGACGAAACCGCCGAGGGAGCGCCCCGGCACACAAGTTCTACCCAAACAAGGGAGCCGGCTCGCCTATCATCGTCACGTTTCGACGGAGAGGAAGCATCGATGACGCAAACGAATCGCCCCGCCACTGGTTCCGCCCGCCCCGCCTCGCACCGCCCGTTGGCGCTGGTAACGCTCGTGCTCGGACTGCTCGTGGCCTGCCTTGCGTTCGGTGCCCGAGCCGCGCGCGCCGACGAGGCGCTCGACGCGAGCGTGCCCGTCTATCGCATCTACAACCGGAGCACCGGCGAGCATCTCCTCACCGCCGACGAGAACGAGAAGAACTACCAATCCTCCCATGGCTGGCGCTACGAGGGCATCGCCTTCCGCACGCCCGCCACGGGCGACGAGGTCTATCGCCTCTACAACACGGCGACGCATGATCACCTCTACACGACCGATGCCCATGAGCGCGATGTGCTCTCCACGGAAAACGGCTGGCGTTACGAGGGCGTGAAGTTCCACGTCATCAAGGCCGATCCCGGGAATCCGACGACCGCCTATCCGGTCTATCGCCTCTGGAACACCCTCAACAAGGGCGTGGGCACGCACCTCTGGACCCTCGACGAGAACGAGTACCAAACGCTTCCCCAAGGCGGGAGCGGCACGCCCGCAGGCGCCTGGAAGCAGGAGGGTGTCGCCTGGTACGCGACCGGCCCCTTCGAGGCGGCGCCGAAGCCGAGCACGCCCTACGACACCCACGGCGCGCTTTCCGTGCGCGGCACGGACATCGTCGACGAGTACGGCCGGAAGTTCCAGCTCCGCGGCATGTCCACCCACGGCCTCTCCTTCACGGAGGAGGGCGTGCCCTTCAAGGACTACGTCAACCGCGACGCCTTCCAGACGCTTCGCGACGACTGGGGTGCGAACTGCGTGCGCCTCGCCATGTACACCGAGAGCTACATGGGCTACTGCAACGGCGGCAACAAAGAGGAGCTCAAGGGCATCGTCCGGCGTGGCGTGAACGCGGCGACCGATCTCGGGATGTACGTCATCATCGACTGGCACATCCTCGAGAACGGCAACCCCACCGCGCGCGAAGGGGACGCGCGCGAGTTCTTCGATCAGATGAGCCGCGAGTTCAAGGACCACGGAAACGTGCTCTACGAGATCTGCAACGAGCCCAACGGCGGCGTCGACTGGTACACCATCAAGGGCTACGCCGAGCGCATCATCCCCGTGATTCGCGCGAACGACCCCGATGCCATCGTGATCGTGGGAACGCCCGAGTGGTCCCAGCGCGTGGACAGCGCGGCGGCGGATCGCATCTGGGGCCCGAGCGGCGAGAACACCCTCTACGCGCTGCACTTCTACGCGAACACCCACACCCAGTGGCTTCGCGATCGCATGAACGCGGCCCTCGACGCCGGCCTTCCGATCTTCATCAGCGAGTTCGGCACGTGCGACGCGAGCGGCAACGGCGGCCTCAACTTCGGGGAGGCGCAGCAGTGGCTCGATCTCGCCAACCGGCGCAACGTGAGCTGGATGAATTGGAGCCTCTGCTTGAAGAACGAATCGGCGAGCGCCATCCAGCCCTGGTGCAAGAAGCTTTCCGGATGGGAGACGTGGGAGCTCACCGACAGCGGCAACTGGGTGCGCGGCGCCATGCGGGCGGCGGCCGGCCTCTAGGGGCGTCGCATGACCGCGCCTTGCCTGCCAGCCGTATTCGCCGCATGACCTCTGCCAAATGAGACGATCTGCCGTATCCCATGGCACGGGGCCGTATTCGCCGTATCCCATCGTCCTCGAACGAGCCGATTGCACGTGCGTTCGATACGGCCGATGCGGCGCACCGCCACATCGATACGGCCGATGCGGCCTTTCGGCTCCAAGCCCATACGGCACATGGGCGTCCTCGGCATCGCATACGGCGGATGGGGCTGCATGGCCGCATCGCTACGGCGAGCGGGCGTGCCTCACTCCTTGAAGATGAGCTTGGAGGCCTCGAGGCGCTCATCCACATAGTCGTTCAGCTTGATGATGGGCTTTCTGAGCGCGAGCCCGAGGAGCAGGAACGGGATGATGAGCGCCGCGAGTTCCGCGAGGGCGATGAGCAGCTGGTCTTGGTAGATGCCGGCGATGCAGCTCTCGAAGGCGAGCATGGAGTGGGAGAACGGCAGCCACGGGTAGATGGCCACGAAGACGGGTCCCGAGACCTGCACCGGGAAGACCCCGCCCGCGCCGGCGATCTGCGCCACGAGCCCCACGACGGCGAGCGCCTCGCCCACGCGCCCGAAGGAGAGCACGAGCGTGTAGATGATGTTCGAGAAGACGAGCGCCGCCACCCAGCCGCTCGCGATGAGCAGGAACGGGTGGTCGCATTGGATGCGCAGGAAGAGGATGGCGCCGAGCATGAGGATCGTCGTCTGGCAGATGGAGATGAGCGCGAAGGTGAGGTAGCGCCCGAGGTAGCACTCGTTGGCGGTGAGGGGCGTGCCGGTGGCCGCCTCCACCTTGGCGCGCCTGGCGTCGGACACGCTCGTGCGGATGAGCGCCACCTCGAAGATGCAGCCTATCCAGATGGCGAGCGAGAGGTAGAAGGGCGCCATGGCGCTGCCGTTGTTGGCCATGGGATAGACCTCGTGGCGCACGAGCTCGGTGGGCGAGGAGAGGAAGCCCGCCAGCCCGGCGGGGTCGGAGCCGATGATCGTGCGGATCTGCTCGAGATCGCCCGAGGCGATGGCCTGGGCGAGCCGGTCGCGCGCCTCTGCGAGCCGCTCGCGCGTGGAGGAGAGGGTCGAGGCCATGTCGTCGAGGGAGGCCTCCACCTGCGAGAGGTCGCCGGAGAGCGTGGTGGCCGTGGAGGAGAGCCCCTCGACCTCTGACGCGGCGCGCTCGCCGAGGGCGACGGCCCCCGATCTGAGCGCTTGGAGCCGCTGTTGGAGCGCTCGGGCGTCGGAGGCGATGGTGCCGGCGGTGGAGCTCCGAAGCTCGTCGATGGCCTCGCGCGCCGAGGCGATGTCGGCTTCCACCTTGGCCCGCTCGCCCTCCACCTCGGCGGCTCCTCGGCCGAGGTCCTCCGAGGCCTGCGAGAGGTCGCCGGAGAGCGTGCCGAGCACGGCGATGGCCTGGTCGATGGCGGCGATCGCCGGGCTCGTGGAATCGATCGCGGAGATGGCATCGCGGAGCTGCGCGTAGGCGGCGGCGAGTTCCGCGGCGTCCGCCGAGGCATCGTTCAAGACCTGCTGGTTGGCGGGCACGGCGTCTTCCGCCGCGTCGAGCACGCCGTCCGCCGCCTGGGCGAGGGCGTCGAGGGCGCTCGAGGTGTCCGCCAGCGCCGAGCCGAGCAGCTCCTCCACGCTCCCGAGCGCGCTCGCCCCCTCGTCGAGCCCGCTCTGGGCCTCATCCAGGAGCGGTTGCACGGTGTCGTCGAGGGTTCCGAGCTCTCCCAGCACGTCTCCCGTGGCCTCGAGGAGGGTCGAGCAGGAGCCGGCGAGATCGGCGAAGGCGCTCGTGCCCTCCGTGGCGGCGTCCAGATCGGCGAGCGCCTCGTCGAGGGTGGTGAGCAGGCGCGCTCCGTAGGAGCTGATGCCGTCGCCGTCCATGAAGCTCATGAGGTTGGAGGCGGTGCCGAGGGCCACGTCGGCCACCACCTTCGCGAACTGCGCGTCCACCTCGTGCTGGAGGTCGAAGGCGCCTTCGGTGGTGAGCTCGGGGGCCACCGCGTTCGTCTTCTGGTTCACGTAGTAGTCGATGGTGGCGCCGTCGATGGCAGCGTTCGGGTCGGAGAAGATCTCGAGGAGGTTTCGGCTGAAATCCTCCGGGATCACGAGCGCGGCGAAGTACGCGCCGGAATCCACGCCCTCCACAGCCTCCTCGGGCGTGGTGAAGACCCAGTGGAACTCCTCGTCTTTGCGAAGGGCATCCACGATGGCGTCGCCCGTGTTCACGGTCGTGGGGAAGAGCTCGCTCTCGTAGCCCTCGTCGGCGTTGGCCACGGCAACATCGAGCTCGTCCGTCTGGGCGTAGGGGTCCCAGAACGCGAGCAGGCTGAACCAAGCGTAGAGCGAGGCCACGAGGAGGAGCCCCATCGCCACGATGCCGGCGATGACATTGGCCTTGAGCGAGGTGAGATCCTCCACGAAGAGGCGCCAGACGTTACGCATGGCCGTCCTCCTCGTCCGTCTCGTCGTCTTCTCCCTCGGCCGGCTCATCGCCCGCGCTCTTTGGCGCGATGACGGGGAGCACGCTCGTGGACTCGGCGCTCGAGCCATCGTCAGCCGTGCTCGCCCCGTCGGTGGCGACGCTTCGGCGCACCTCGTCGGGATCCATCTCCGAGAGTGCGAGCTGGCTCTCGAGGTTGTGCTCCATGAACTCCACGACGATGAGGTAGACGGCCACGGCGACGATGCCGAGCACCATGAGCGTGAGCAGCACGACCTTCGTCTCCGCGTCGGCCGAGGCGGCGAAGGCGAGCGCGAGCGCGGAGAGGGGCAGGGCACAGATGGCGATCCAGCCGATCTTCAGGAGCAGCGGGTAGGTGCGGTGGAACTGCTCCACGCGCGCCTCGATCCACATGCGATAGCCCTTGACGTCGAGGAGCGCGCGCAGGACGTGGCGAATGCGGAAGTGCTGCATCTGGGCGCCGGGATCCTCGGCGATGAGCAGATCGGTCTCGGAGAGCTCCTCGTCGAAGAGTGCGTTCAGGTTGAAGGCGTAGCGCCCGGCTACGAGGCCGATGAGGAGCGCGATGACGACGAACGGCACCATCGCCAAGAGGCACATCCAGTAGCGATCCCCGTAGAAGCCGCCGATGGCCTCGCGCATGGCCTCGATGCTGTAGGTGAAGGGCAGAAACGGATGGATGGCCTGGAAGAAGGGCGGCATCATCTGCACGGGGAACTCGCCCGAGGAGCTCGGGATCTGCACGATGATGAGGATGACGCCGATGGCACGTCCGAGATGGCGCATCGTGAAGACGAGCGCGTAGAGGATGTTCACGTCCACGAACACCGTCACGAGCCCCGCGAAGACGTAGGCTGCGGGGTGGAGGCACTGGATGCCGATCACGAGGTCGCCCATGCAGACGATGAAGCCCTGGAGCAGGCCGAGGATCATGAAGAGGAACCAGCGCGCGAGGTAGGCCTGGGTGGTGTTGAGGGGTTCGAGATCTTGGATGGCCTCCCGGTCCACGCCGACCTTGAGCACGGTCGTGAGCACGAACCCCGAGACCCAGAGCGCGAGGTTCGTGTAGAAGGGCGCGACGGAGCTCCCGTAGTTCTTCACCGGATATTCCGTGACGGTCTTGATCTTCACCGGAGCGCCGAGGAAGGAGCCCACCTCCTCCGGGTTGAGGCCGAGGTAGGTGGCGAGTTCCTCCATGGAGGAGGACGTGGCGAGTGCTCCGAGATCGGCCGAGGCGTTCGCGAGCACGTCTTCGATGGCGGCGAGGGAGGAGTCCGTGGCGGAGGCCGCCGTCTGGGCCTGGGCGAGGGTGGAGTCCAAAAGCCCGAGCGTGGAGACGGTGTCTCGCAGGATGGGCTCCAAGGAGAGCACCGCGCCGTGGAGGGTGCCGAGGGCGTCCGCGAAGGCGTCGAGGCTCTTCGTGAGGGCGGGAAGGGTCTCGTCCTGGAGGGTGGCGGCGTCGGCGTCGAGCTCGCTCGCGGCCGTCTCGGCGGCGCGATCCACCGTGTTCGCAGCGCTCTCCAGCTCCTCCACCACGCCCGTGAGCGCCGAATCGAGGTTCTCGAGGGCGCTCACGGTCTGGCCGAGCTCGGCGTTCTCGGCCTCGAGGTCGGAGATCACCGATTCAAGCTCGGGGTGGTTCGCGAGGAGGCCCGAGAGCGTCTCGAGGATCTGCTCGTTTTGGCTCACGAGACGCCGAGCTCCCGCCAGGGCGGCGCTCGCCGCGCCCTCGGCCTTGGTGATGGCCGCCTCGGCCTTGGCGGCGGCTCCCTCGGCGGCCGATGCGGCTTGCCCGAGGTCGAGGCCCACCTGCGAGAGGGCGCCGGTGAGCTGCGTGCCGTAGGTGCCGATGGCATCGCGGAGGGCCTCGAGGTCGCCCTTGGCGGCTTCCACGTCGCCTGCCAGATCGGGCACCTCGGCGAGGAGGTCGTCGAAGGCGGTGCTCGCGGTTTCCACCTGGCCTTCGGCCGAGCTGAAACCGTCTAAGAGGTCGGCGAGCGTCCGCCGCGTGGAGGAGATCACGCTTCGAGCTTGGGAAACGCCCTGCGTGAGCGAGCCCTCGGCGCGCACCGTGCCCTGCTCCACCTCGCCGCCCGTCTTCTGGGCGAGCTTCATCACGGTCTGGCTCACGACCGTCACGAACTCCTGGTTGATCTCGTCCTCGATGACGGTGGCGCCCTCGTCGGTGAACTCCGGGGCGGTGTCGCTCACCTTCTCGTTCACGTAGTAGTCGAGCCGGGGTTTGGTGAAGGTGCCGGTGAGTACGCTCAGGAAGTCCTCGCTGAAGTCCTCGGGCACGACGAAGGCCGCGTAGCACTCGCCGGATTCGACGAGTCGCATCGCCTCGGTCTCGTCGGTGAACTGCCAGTCGAAGGACGGGGTCTTCTTGAGCTCGTCCACGAGCATGTCGCCCACGTCGATCGTGCCCACGAGCTCGTTTTCCGCGCCCTTGTCCTCGTTGGCCACGGCGACCTTGAGCCCGCCGGTGTTTCCGTAGGGGTCCCAGTTGGCGATGATCGTCGTCCAGGCGTAGAGCGAGGGCATGAGGCAGCAGCCGAGGACGACGATGAGGGCGATGGGGTTGGTGACGAGACGCCGGACGTCTCGACGAAACACCTTCCACGCAACGTGGATGTCCTCCCCCAACCTCATGGGCCCGAGTGTAGTACGGAGAATCTAAACGGGCAGCTAGGAGCCGCTATCGTGGGAGGCGGGGAGGTATGAGCGGCAAAGAGGGGAGGGCCCGCGAAAGCGAGCCCTCCGAAACGTCGTGCCAGGCGCCGATGGGCGCCTTTCGGGTTACTCCTCGGAGAGGTCCACGACCTCAGCCTCGGCGGCAGGCGGAACCGCCAACGTCGACGTCTCAACCGAGCAGCTTACATGCCTTGGCGTAGCGCCCGCGCGCGGCCTAGAAGTTCGAGCCGTTCCAGCCCCAGTCGGGCGTGGGGAAGTAGGAGACGTAGATGCGGTCGGGCGATACGCCGAACTCGCTCGAGAGGAGTGCCGTGATGCGCTTCGTCATCTCGTTCGTGCCGTCTGCGGAGAGGGTCCCGTAGGCCTTCACCTCCACGTAGCACACGCCGGCGTCGCTGCTGCGGAAGTGCAGGTGCGCGTTGCCCTCGAAGCCGCACATGACCCACGCCTCGCCCTTGCCGAGGCAGTCCCGCGCGATGGCGCAGAGCTCGGAGGAGAGGCGATCCTCGGCCGTGGCCGGCAGTTCCTGGGAGGTCTTGACGTCGATGAAGGGCATGGGAACTCCTTAGAGTCGGAGGGGATCGAAAGCGCTCGGGCGAGCGCTCGCGCCAATTCTAGGTCCGAGCCCTCCGCGGGCCCGCTACGCTGCGGCGATCGGTCGATGTGGCCGCGAGGTGAGCGAGATGTGGGGGATTGGTGGGGAGGCGTCGCCGTGAATAGCGCGCGCCCGATCGTGGAACAAGGGTGGTAAAGGTCGCGAGACGACACCAGGCACCCGCAGTTCAGCGGTTTTCTCGGAGACCTCTCGAGAGGTTTCCAAACCTTGCCTACGACGTCGTCTGCGACCTTTCCGATTCGCGGATGGTGCGAGCCCCGCGGCGGCCGAGGTTGCAATCCGAAGATCCGAATAGATAGGACTAATTCGAACAGTTACTTTCAAGAATCCATAGAAATACGGGATAGATCAGTAGCACACAGTTTCTCCATATTGAATAAGTCCTATCGAGGGTATAGAGTCTCCGACCGAGGAACGCACACCATGCAACCGAAACGAAAGACACCCACGCGTTCCGAGACGAAAGAAAGGAGACCGACATGGACACCAAGAAGAACCTCGAGTCCGCGACTGCGGTTCTCCCCCTGCGCGGTTGGAAGCTCGATTGGCACGGCGAGGACACGCACAACACCACCGACCTCTACCTCGTCGACGGCTCTTGGCAGCCGCTCGGCTCCGAGGAGCAGGCTCGCACGTTCGTGCTTCCCGGCGGCTTCGGCGCTCGTCTGAACGGTCTCGGCTCCAAGGCCGTGACCGATGGCTTCGGGCGCGATGCGCTGCTCACGAGCGAACTCGTGCGCGGTGAGCTCACCCCGGTCGTCATCGATTCCGACGGACGGCGCTACGAGCTCCTCGCCGCGTAAGGCGCGCCCAGGCTGCCCGAGCAGCCTCCTCAGCCCTCTCCGGGGACCCGCTTCGGCGGGTCCCTTTTTTGTTGCCGATGGCGGGGGTGGGCGATGGAACAGGCGTTCAGGCGCGTTCGATCTTCGAAGGCGCCCACACCTTGCGGCCGATGAGGAGCGCGAGGGCGGTGATGGCGCTTGCCGCGATGGTGAAGGCGAGCGCGATGGCGGGGATCATGGCCTTGGAGATCGCGTCGATGATGACGCCGCCGAAGAAGGCCGAGCCCGCCTTGCCGATGTCGGCGAAGAAGAAGAGCTCGCCGTTCACGGCGCCCCAATGCTCCCGCGGCGTCTTCTTGGCCATGAGGGCCTTCATGAGCGGCGAGGTGGTGCCCACGGTGAAGCCGTAGCCGATGGCGGCGATGATGAGCGTGGGGAGGTTCGGCGCGAGGGCGAAGATCACGAATCCCACGATCTCCACCGATTGCAGCGGCAGGAGCAACCACGTGCTGTCGCTGTCGAAGAGCCTGCCGCCGAGGAGCCGGCAGGCGAGCGTCGTCGCGCCCACGGCCACGAAGAACGCGGCGCCCACGTCGATGCCGGCGTACTTCGCGAAGATGAGGATGAAGGTGACGCAGAAGCCCTTGGGCAGGCGTCGCGCGAGCGAGATGATCATGAACGGCGCGGCCTCGGGCATGAGGAAGGGCGCGATGAAGCGCTCGAAGGCGCTTTGGCGTGGCGCGCTCGCGCCCGATGCGGCCCGCGCGGTGTTCTCGCTCCGGCCCGCGCCGAGGGCCCGCTCGCCCTCGGTCGCCCGCTTGCGCTGCTCGCGCCGGAGCCAGAGGATCGCGCCCACGGCCGCAACCATGAGAAGCGCGTAGAACACGTAGAACGCCCGGTAGCCGATGCCGTCGATGAGCCCCGTGGAGATGAGCGCGCCGAACATCGTGCCGAGCGAGGTGCCCGCGCCCTTGATGCCGAGGCGCTTTCCCATGGTCTTCTTCGGCGAGGAGCCGATGACGGCCACGGTCATCACGTTCGTCGCCACGGCGAAGGCGCCGCCCTGGAGCACGCGCGAGGCCATGGAGACGGCGAAGGTGTCCCAGATCGCGGGCAGCGCGACGCCGATGAACATGATCCCGAGGCTCACCAGGAGCACCTGGTAGTGCGGGAAGAGGTCGGTGAGCTGGCCGCCGATGAGGCGCATGACCATGCTCGAGAGCGTGAAGACGGCGACGAACGTGCCGCCTATGGCGGCCGAGGCGCCGACGGTGTCGTAGTAGTAGGGGATGCCCGAGTTCAGGCCCTGCATGTAGAGGTTCGTGAAGAACGTGACGAGCACGAGCACCGCGAGGGTGACCGTGGCAGCGCTGAACCGATGCGCCGATCCGCGCGCCGGCGCGGAGCCTGCGCCGGGGTTCCCCATCTGCGTCGTCTTCTCTCCCATGAGCCTCCCCCGGCTGTCGTATCTAGTGCGGCATGAGGGCCTTCAGCAGGCCGAACTTGCCCTCGAAGGGCGGATTTCTGATCGGCACCTCGAGCCACGTCCCCTTGGTGAGCACGCTCTTGTAGTGCGTGAAGGTGTCGAAGCCGTGCTTGCCGTGGTATTCGCCGAGGCCGGAGTTGCCGAGCCCGCCGAAGCCGAGGGCGTTGTTGGCGATGTGCGTCACGCAGTCGTTCACGCAGCCGCCGCCGTAGGGCAGCTCGCGGATGATGCGATCGGAGACCGAGCGATCCTCGGCGAAGACGTAGCAGGCGAGCGGATGCGGCAGGGACTGCTGCCGCTCGAGGATCTCGGAGAGGCTCGTCCAGGTGATCACCGGGAGCACGGGGCCGAAGATCTCCTGGCCCATGAGCGGGTCGTCGTAGGAGACGCCGGTCACGCAGGTGGGCTCGATCTTCAAGCTCGCCTCGTCGCCGTGGCCGCCGAACGTCACGGCTGAGCCCGCCGGTCGCTCGGTGATGAGATCCATCACGCGATGCCAGTGGTGGTCGGAGATCATGTGCGGCCACCAAGGGCAGGTGAGCGCGTCGCCGTAGTAGCGCTTGAACGTCTCCTCCAAAAGATGGACGAGCTCATCGGCCACGTCGCTGTGGACGAGCAGGTGGTCGGGCGCCACGCAGGTCTGCCCGGAGTTCAGGCCCTTGGCCCAGGCGATGCGCTTGGCCGCGACCTTGAGGTTCGCCGAGCGGTCGACGAAGCAGGGGCTCTTGCCGCCGAGCTCGAGCACGACGGGCGTGAGGTGCTTCGCCGCGGCGCCCATGATCGTGCGCCCGACGTTGGCGCTGCCGGTGAAGAAGACGAAGTCGAAGTGGGGTTCGAGGAGCCAGTCGTTCATGTTCGCCGAGCCCGGGAACCCGCACACGAACCCCGGATCGAAGATCTCGCCGAGGAGCTCGCAGAGGAGGGTGCCCGTGGCGGCCGAGGTGCGCGAGGGCTTGAGCGCCACGCAGTTGCCGGCGGCGATGGCGTCGACGAGCGGCACGAGCGCGAGCTGGAGGGGGTAGTTCCAGGGTGAGAGCACGAGGGCCACGCCGTAGGGCTGCGGGTAGATCCTCGAGCTCGACGGGAAGTGGTAGAGCGGCGTGGGCACGCGCCTCGGCTTCGACCACGCGGCGAGGTTGGCAACGCAGGTGTTGATCTCGTCGTAGACGAGGGCGAGCTCCGATTCGTAGCCCTCGAAGGGCGCCTTGCCGAGATCGGTGTGGAGCGCGTCCAAGACACGCGTCTCGTTCACCTTGAGTTGGGCCTTGAGGCGCCTCAGCGCCGCGATGCGAAAGGCGGGGTCGAGCGTATCGCCGCGCTCGAACCAGCGACGCATGGCCCGCGCTTGGTCGATGACGTCCTGGGCGCTTTCGAAGACGGGGAGGGAGCGGCTCGTGGCGTGGGGGGCGCGCTCGGCGAGAACGGGGGCTGCTGCGGTCATGGATCCACCGGCTTTCGACAAACGTGGCGGGTGAGCGGCGTGATTACAATCCCCTTGTACCCCTCGGGGCGCACGGGACGCCATCGCATCGGGGGAGTGTTTCACGAGGAGAGCGGGGGTGTGAGGGGCCATGGCCTATCGGCGGGGGAGAGGCGCCTCGATCGAGCTTCCGCGCTCGCCTCGGCCATCGCGCCGAAGCCGGCCGCCGCGCCCCGCGCCCGCTCCCCGCGTCGCGTCGCCCGCGCGCTCGCGGCAGGCATCGCGCATGCCCTACGTGCCCGCCCTGGACGGCCTTCGCGCCTTCGCGGTCGCGACCGTCGTCCTCTACCACCTGAAGACCGCATGGGCTCCCTGCGGCCTTCTCGGCGTGACGATGTTCTTCGTGCTCTCGGGCTACCTCATCACATCGCTCATCGTCGACGAATGGCGTCGCACGCACCACCTCGACCTCAAGCTCTTTTGGATGAAGCGCATCCGGCGCATCATGCCGGCCATCGGCTTCCTGCTGCTCTGCCTCGTGCCGCTCTGTGCGATCTTCAGCCCCGTGATGCTCACGAAGCTCAGGAACGACTTCCTGCCGAGCCTCTTCTTCTATAACAACTGGTGGCAGATCTTCTCGAACGTGAGCTACTTCGAGAACGCCGGCTCGCCGAGCCCCGTGACGCACCTCTGGTCGCTCGCCATCGAGGAGCAGTTCTACATCGTGCAGCCGCTCGTGCTCATCGTGCTCTTCAAGCTGCGCTCCTCGAAGCGCACGGTGGCGAGCGTCCTCGGCGTCCTCGCCATCGCCTCCGCGCTCGAGATGGCCATCCTCTACCAACCCGACGCCGACCCCTCCCGCGTCTACTACGGCACGGACACACGCGCGTTCTCCCTGCTCATCGGCGCGTGGTTCGCCATCATGCTGCCGGCGGCGAAGGTCCGCTCCCGCCGCTTCGCGCGCGAGGCCGCCCTCCCGTTCGAGCTCGCGGCCGCGGGCTCGCTCGTCGTCGTGCTCGTGATGGTCTTCACGGTGAGCGCCTACGAGCCCTTCCTCTATCGCGGCGGCTTCGTGCTCGTCTCCGTCCTCACGGGCATCGCCATCGTGGGGCTCTGCAACGAGCGTGGCCTCCTCGCCCGGGCGTTCTCCTGCGCGCCCCTGGTCTGGCTCGGAAAGCGCTCCTATGGCCTCTACCTCTGGCACTATCCGCTGCTTCTGCTCATGAACCCGCCGACGAGCTTCGAGGAGCCGTCGCTCGTCTCGATCATCGCGCAGGTGGTCGTGATCCTCGCCGTGACCGAGTTCTCCTACCGCTTCATCGAGACGCCCATCCGCCATGGTGCGATCGGGCGCGCCTGGCACGAGCTCCGCGACAGGCGCACGACGCCGGCGCTCCTCGCCGCCACGCACCCGGGCTACGCGGGTGCGGGCGCCGTACTTCTCGTGTCGGCCGTCATCTGCTGGGTGGTGGTGCCGCCGACCGTCGCCGTCTCCCAGGAGGGCTCCGAGGCCGGCGTGGTGGATCCCGCGGCCGCGCTCGCCGACGGTGGCGGACAGGGCTCGGGTTCCGCCGAGACCTACGACTCCGCCGAGGAGCGCCTCGCCGACCTTCCGGAGAACCCGTGGACGTGGAACGTGCTCCTCGTGGGCGATTCGGTGGCCGAGACGGCGAGGTCGGAGTTCGAGGCCTATTTCATCCACGGCAACATCGACTCCGCCGTGGGGCGCTCGGTGAGCGAGGGCGAGGAGGTGCTCAGGAGCTGGATCGACAACGGGTGGAACGGCGATTGCGTGGTCCTCGTCCTCGGCACGAACACGCTCGTCTCATCGGACGAGTTCAGGCGCGAATACGAGGCGGTGCTCGACCTCGTGCCCGAGGACGTGCCGATCTTCGTGCTCACGAACCGCGATGCGGCGCTCGAGGGCGCTCCGAACAACGAGATCATCACGCAGCTCTCCGAGGAGCGGCCCAACGTCTACCTCATCGATTGGTACGGCATCACCGCCGATCACAGCGACTGGTTCGAGGCCGACGGCACGCACGTGACCGTGGACTACGGTGCCAAGCAGTTCATGAACGTCATCGTCGACGCCATCAGCGCCGCGCGTGAGAGTGCGATCGCGAACACGAGCGCCTCCGAGGCCGAGAACTGAGGATCAAGCGCCGCGGGTCCCAGCGCCCGAGCCCGGGATTCGACTCGTTCGCTTCACATCCTCGAAGCCGTGGATAAAGCCGGCGCGGCGGGGTACTCACTCGTTGAGGAGATCAACCACCGGGCATTCCACCCACGTTCTTCCAAGGAGGGGCTTATGTGCACCGCCGTCCGTTTCGTCGATAAGCAGGGGAACTTCTATTTCGGCCGTAACCTCGACTGGGGGTGCGGCTTCGGCGAGCAGGTCTGCATCGTTCCGCGCAACCACCCGTGGAAGAGCGCCTTCTCGGGCGACATGACCACCAAGGGCGCCATCGTCGGCTCCGCCGTCGTCATGCCCACCGACGAGATCCCACCGCTCTTCTTCGACTGCGCCAACGAGGACGGGCTCGCGGTCGGCGGCCTCTCCTTCGCCGGCTACGCGAAGTACTCCGACGGCCCCGTCGACGGCAAGACCAACGTCGCCACCTACGAGCTCCCGCTCTGGATCCTCACCCAGTTCACCACCGTGGACGAGGTCGAGGAAGTCACGAAGAACATGAACCTCGTCGCCGTGAAGATCGGCGGCATGGACCCGACCCCGATGCACTGGATCGTCACGGACAAGGAGCGCTCCATCGTCATCGAGCAGACCGAGGCGAACGGCTTCAAGGTCTACCACAACGACTTCGACGTCCTCACGAACCAGCCCACGTTCGACTGGCACGTGCAGAACCTTCGCAACTACATCAACGTCGACCACGCATGGCACAAACCCGTCACCTGGACCCGCGGCGAGCTCGCCCCCTACGGCGTCGGTCCCCAGATGCTCGGCCTTCCCGGCGACTGCGGCGCCGTCGCCCGCTTCGTGCGCGCGGCCTACATCAACGCCATGAGTCCGGTCTTCGGCGAGGACGATCCCGGCAAGAACGCCAACGAGAACATCATGCGGCTCTTCCATACGCTGAGCAACGTGGCCATGGTCAAGGGCATGGGCGCCATGGCGGACGGCTCCTACGAGTACACCATCTACACCGGCGGCTACGCGAGCGGCGTCAAGACCTACTTCTGGAACACCTACGAGGATCCGACCCTGAACTCCGTGACCATCACCGAGGAGCTCGCCACGGCCGACAAGATCCAGACCTTCTCACCCAAGAATCCCGATGATTGGGGCCGCCAGGCTTTTGCATCGGATGTATCTCAATAGTAGGGAATCGTCGCCCATCGACGCTGCGGCACCCCGGATGCACCTCATCTAGCCGCGATCTCGGGCGCTCGAGTAGCGTCAGTACGCTACGCGCCCGAGATCCCGTCTATCTGAGGCACCCCGAAGCGCCTCGCTGTCATCTAGTGGATCTACCTGCCAGTTTCTATACGAAGAGGCCCGCGTCCCGAAGAGGGGCGCGGGCCTCGTTTCGCGGGCCTCGTTTCGCGGTTGAGCCGTGAACGGTAGCGGAAGCGCCGCTAGTACATGACCTTGAACTTCTCCTCGCCGGGTATCGGCTCCATGGCGCTCGCCTGGGAGAGCTGGAAGACGAAGCGATAGCGTTCGTAGGCGGCGAAGAGCTTCGTCATGAAGCGGCGGATGCCCGAGGCGGAGCCTTGCACCTCGAGCTCCACGGAGCCGTCCATGTGGTTCTTCACCCAGCCCGTGAGGTGGAGCTGGTCGGCGATGGCCTGCGCCGTGTAGCGAAAGCCGACGCCCTGGCAGCGCCCGGTGAAGACGCCGTGGAGGCGGTTCAGGCCGGTGGCGTCGGGGAGCGGGAGCGCGTTCACGTCGATGAGGGGAGCGCGCGGCGCATCGGATCCTCCGCCCGAGCTCGCGGAAGCGAAGCGATCGAAGAAGCCCATGGCCTACTCGTCCTCCGAGGTCGGCGGCTCGCCCGCGGCGTCGGCGCTCTCAACGGCGGAGGCGAGCTCGATCTCCTCCTCGAAGACGAGGGCGTCGATCGGCTCGAGCCCGAGGGCGTCTCGGCGCTCGGCGAGGTAGGCGAGGGCGGCCATGAGGGCGTCGGCGCGCTCGGCCTCGCTTGCGAGGGCC
Organism: uncultured Atopobiaceae bacterium; assembly: GCA_947599965.1. Lineage (GTDB taxonomy): Bacteria > Actinomycetota > Coriobacteriia > Coriobacteriales > Atopobiaceae > CANRLS01. Next base: position 33,812 of record CANQFP010000002.1, read on the forward strand.
TCGTGCGCGGCCACCGCCTCGGCGTCGAGTGCGGGTGAGATCTTCGCCGCCGTGTCGGCGATCGCCTGGGCGGGTGCGCTTCTGAGCACGCGGTTCACCGGGCCCTCGACGAAGGGACGGATGCCCTCGTGGGTGATGGTGTGGTAGTAGAAGAGGCCCTTGCGCCCGGGGCCCGAGGAGAGCGTGCGATCGACGAGCACGGCACGCGCGAAGGCGGCGACGGTGCCCTTCTCGGCGCACCAGCGATCGAGGTCCTCCTCGGAGAAGAAGGTCTCGAGCACGCAGGCGAGGTAGACGAGCATCTGGCTGCGCGCCGGGTTCTCGAGCTTCAGGATGTCGGCCACGGTGAAGTCGATCGCCCAGAAGAAGATCTCGCGACCCCAGCGCTCGATGAAGCCCGCGGCCAACCAGTCGCGAAGCACGTGCTCCACGATGCGCACGTGGTCGTGCGAGCGCAGCGCGAGATCCTTGAAGCGGCCCTCCATGAGCGAGCCGGCGCGATCGGCGCGGTAGACGTAGGGCTTGGCGGAGATGACGGAGATCCCCCTCGCGCGAGGGTAGAGCCCGAGCATGAAGGCCTGATCCTCGCCGAAGACGAGGTCCTCGTCGAAGCGCAGGCCGCTCTCGAAGAGGAGCTCGCGGCGCACCGCGAGGCGCCAGGCGAAGGGGCGCGTGCCCTCGTCTGCGAGGAGCGCCTCGCAGAAGCCGGGGTAGTGGCAGGTCCTCGGCGAGAGCACCCGGTCGAGCCACCAGTAGGAGGCGCTCTCCGGCCACACGCGAGCGCCGAAGACGAGCACGTCCACGTCGCCCGGCGCGAGGGCTTCCTCGATGCACTGCGCGTAGGACGGTTCCACGAAGTCGTCGGAATCCACGAAGGTCACGTAGTCGCCCGTCGCCACCTCGATGCCGGCGTTACGTGCCGAGGAGAGGCCGCCGTTCTCCTTGTCAACGACGACGATGCGGTCGGAGACCTCGTCGAAGAGCCCGAGGATCGCGCGGGAGAGATCGGGCGAGCCGTCGTTCACGCAGACGATCTCGAGGTCGCCCTCCTCGGCTTGGGTGAGGAGCGAGTGGAGGCACTGGGGAAGGTAGTCCTCCACCTTGTAGACGGGGACGATGACTGACAGGCGCGGCACGGCGACTCCCTTCGAGTTACCGGGTGATGCGGTCGGTCACGGAGCGGGCGAGCGCGCGGGTGACGTAGGGCACGCCGCCGCGCTCGTAGTAGGCCCGGAAGGTCTTCATCTTGCCGGGGTCGCCCGAGGTGGCGCGCTCGTGCATGATCTCGAAGAGCTCGGGCTCCTCCTCGATGAAGGTGCGGTAGCGCCAGGCGCCCGAGGCGAAGAGCACGGGGTCGGAGATGCCGGCCTCGTCCTCGGCCTTGAAATCGGCCACCATGCGCTCGAGGAACGCGTGGCGAAGCTCCGGCGCGAGGCGCTCGTAGTTCCAGAGGTAGGTGTCGTATCGCATCCGACTCGTGGTGCGACGAAGCCATTCGCCGAGCTCGGGATGCTCGTCGAGCCAGGAGAGCATGCCGGCGTACTCGTCGCAGACGCAAAGCGCCTTGGCGGGCGAGTTCACCGAGGACGCCTCGTTGTCCTGGCGATAGTGCACGAAGGCGCGGTTCACGCAAAAGACGCGCTCGGCCTTCGCGAAGGCGCGGAAGGAGAAGCCCGCGTCTTGGTAGGAGGCGCCTGGCGTGGGCAGGCAGGCGATGTCGCCGTGGCTGAGGAAGGAGCGCCGGTAGAGCGCGCTCCAGATGCTCGGCTTGCGGAAGAAGACCTCGCGGTCGCACTCGGGCCAGACGAGCCCCGAGAGGCTCGCGTCGGTCCAGCGGAAACGCCGATGATAGGAGCCGAGGGTCCAGGCGAGGAAGAAATCGGCCTTCACGAGGTCCACGCCGTGGGCCTCGCCGGCGGCCACCATCACCTCGTAGGCGTCGGGCTCGATGAAGTCGTCGGATTCGAGGATCGTCACCCACTCGCCGCGAGCCTCGGAGATGCCGATGTTGAGCGAATCGCCGTAGCCGGAGTTGGGTTTCGAGATGATGCGGAAGCGCGGATCGGCTTCGGCGTAGCGCTCGAAGATGGCGGGCGTTCGATCGGTGGAGCCGTCGTCGACGCAGATGACCTCGATGTCGGTGAGCGTCTGCCCCGCAAGCGAATCGAGGCATTCCTCGAGGAAGACCTCGGCGTTGAAGGCGGGCACGACGACGGACACGCGCGGAGTGGCCACGGACGTCCTCCTTCTTCCGCCCGCACCTTGGGGGCGGGCCGCCTCACGGATACGAAATCGCCCCGGAGACGAAGCCCCGGGGCGTCATTCGTCGCTCTCCATGATATGGGAAGCGCGCGTGCCTCGCCTAAAAATCTTGGCGGGCGAAGGAGCTCTCGTTCGAGACGGGCTTGAGCTCCTCGAGGTCGGCGAGGTTGTAGAGCACGCCGGAGGCCTCGTTGTCGGTCATGGTCTTCTCGTAGCGGCTCACCTTGGAGGCGGGACCTTGCACCACGAGATCGGCGATGCCGTGGTACGTGCGGCTGATCCAGCCGGTGAGGCCTAACTTCTCCGCCTCCTCCGTGGCGGTGTAGACGAACTGGCCGCTGTTCACCTGGCCCGCGTAGGAGAGGTGGACGCGGCGAGTCGGCTCGGGGGAGCCCTGCATATGCCGGGCGTCCTTCTTCGTGCTCATGGAGGCGAGGGGGTTGGACTTCTTCATGATGGTTCCTGTTCTCGGAGCGCACTGAAACAAGGCGTGCGCAATCCTTGTGACGAGATTCCACTACTTCGAGCCCCGAAAACGTGCCAAGAAAATGTGGAGGTCGGGTGAGTGGGAACCGTTTTTCCGACATCGGACGGTTTTGGGCGGTGAGCGGCGAAAACCGTGGATTCTTCGTGGTGAATTCATCGCGGATTCATGGTGGGTTGTGGAGCCCTCGGAGCGGGTGCACTACGCTTTACGCGAGAGGGAAGATCGGGCCCCGAGAGGGTTTCGATGTGAGCGGCGGCGCGCGACGGGGAGGTGCGTCTGTGGCGTTCATCGAGTTTCGTGACGTGCGCAAGATCTACACCATGGGCGACGTCGAGGTAAACGCCGTGAACGGCATGGATTTCGACATCGAGGAGGGCGAGCTCTGCGTCATCGTGGGGCCCTCCGGCGCCGGTAAGACCACCGTCCTCAACATGCTCGGCGGGATGGATCAGGTGAGCGCCGGCACGATCAAGCTCGGCGATCGCATGGTGAGTGCCATGGACGAGCGCGAGCTCACGCTCTATCGGCGCCACGACATCGGCTTCGTCTTCCAGTTCTACAACCTCGTGGCCAACCTCACGGCACTCGAGAACGTCGAGCTTGCGAGCCAGATCTGCGACGATCCGCTGCCGGCTGAGGAGGTCATGGAGAAGGTCGGGCTCGCCCATCGCATGGACAACTTCCCGGCCCAGCTCTCGGGCGGCGAACAGCAGCGCGTGGCCATCGCCCGCGCGCTCGCCAAGAACCCCAAGCTCATGCTCTGCGACGAGCCCACCGGCGCCCTCGACTACAAGACGGGCAAGCAGATCTTGAAGCTTCTGCAGGAGACCTGCCAAACCATGGGGCGCACGGTGGCCATCGTCACGCACAACCTTGCGTTCACGCAGATCGCGGACCGTGTGATCCACGTCCACGAGGGGCGCGCCAAGAGTGTGGAGACGAACGGGCATCCCGCGGATGCCCTCACCGTGGAGTGGTAGGGCGTGGCGCCCCGCGCACGTCATAACCCCTTCGTCATCGAGTTCCTCCGCTCGGTGAGCCGCTCGCTCGGGCGGTTCCTCGCCATCGTGGCCATCGTGGCCATCGGCTGCGGGTTCTTCGCCGGGCTCCGCATGACGGGCACGGGCATGCGCAAGTCGGCCGACATCTACTACGACGGCACCGAGCTCTACGACCTCCAGCTCGTCTCGACCCTCGGCATCTCCGAGAACACGGTGGAGCGGGTGGCCGAGACCCCGGGGATCACGGCGGTCATGCCCTCGCGCTCGGTGGACGTGATGGCGGCCATCGGGGAGAACCAGGTGGCCGCCCGCGTGACGAGCTTCGACGTGGAGGCGGCGAAGAGGTCGAGCTCGGACGGCGTGCGCGTGTTCTCCGAGGACGACGGCTACCTGAACCGCCTCATCCTGAGGACCGGGCGCTGGCCGAGCGCCCCGAACGAGTGCGTGGTGCTCGAGGAGCGCGCCGAGCACCTCGGTCGCTCCGACACGGTCGACGTGCTCTACGGGGCCACCTCCTTGGACGACGTGCTCGACGTGCGGGATTTCGACGTCGTGGGCACCGTGAGCTCCACCTACTACAGCCTCTCCTCCTCGCTCGCGACGACGACGCTCGGCTCGGGCATCCTCGAGCAGGCCGTCTTCGTGCCCGAGGACGCCTTCGACCCCGAGAGCCCCTACACCGAATGCTTCATGCGCGTGGGCGACGCGACGGACGAGATCACGGCAACCGAGCCCTACGAGGCCGAGGTGCAGAAGGTGGAGGAGGAGCTCGAGATCGAGCTCGATTCCTTCGCGAACGAGCGGCGCGAGGAGGTGCGCGCCGAGGCCCAGGAGACCTTGGACGAGCATCGGGCGGATTTCGAGGAGGAGAAGGCGGAAGCCCTGGCCGAGCTCGACGATGCCGAGCGCGAGCTGGAAGACGGCCTCGCCGAACTTCGGCGAAACCAGGCGACCGTGGACGATTCCGAAGCCGAGCTCGCCTCCGGCCAGGCCGACTACGAGGCTGGCCTCGCGGAGATCGCCTCCTCGAGAAAGCGACTCCAAGACGGCGAGGCCGCCTACGCGAGCGGACAAGCCGAGATCGCCTCCGCCGAGCGGCAGGTCGCCGATGCGCGCACGCAGCTCGCCGACGCGGAGGCCCAGGCGGCTCCCGAGATCGAGCGGTTCGACGCCGCCGAGACCGCCTACCAAGACGGGCTTGCCGCCTATGACGGCGCCGTCTCCGACCTCGTGGCGCAGTTCTCTGCGCTCACGCCCGGCGCTTCCACGCCCGAGGAGATCCAGGCGGCCCTGCCGGCCGTGATCGAGCAGCTCTCCGCAGCCGCGGCGGCGGGCGTGCCCGGAGCCGAGGAGCAACTCGCCGCCGCCCGGCAGGCCCAAGCCGCGCTCGACGCCGCCATCCCCGAGCTCGAGGCCCAGAGGGCCCAGCTGGACGCCGCCGAGGCCGAGCTGGATGCCGCGCGACCCCAGGTGGAGGCCGCGAAGGCCCGGCTCGCCGAGGGCAGGCGCCAACTCGAGTCCGCCGAGGCAGAGCTCGCCGCCGGCCAAGCCGAGCTCGCCGCCTCACGCAGGCAGCTCGACGACGGATGGGCGCAGCTCGGAAGCGCCGAGGCCGAGCTCGCCTCCGCCGCCTCCGAGATCGCCTCCGGTCGCGCGCAGCTCGCCGACGCGCAGCGCCAGTTGGATGAGGGCTGGGACGAGTACTACGAGGGCAAGGCCGCCTACGAGCGCGAGCGGCAGGACGCGCTCGAGAAGCTCGACGACGCCGAGAAGGAGCTCGACGACGCCCAGGCCGAGATCGACGATATCGAGCGCCCCGACGTCTTCGTCCTCGATCGCACGAAGAACTACGGTGCCCAGAGCTACGCGAACGATTCCGAGCGAATCGACGCCATCGCGAGCGTCTTCCCGCTCTTCTTCTTCATCGTGGCGGCCCTCGTGGCCCTCACGACCATGACCCGCATGGTCGACGACGAGCGCTCACTCATCGGCACCTACAAGGCCCTCGGCTATTCCACGGCGACCATCTCGGCGAAGTACCTCGCCTACGCCGCCATCGCCTCCGGGATCGGCGCCGTCATCGGCATCGCCTTCATGTCGCAGCTCCTCCCGTGGGTGATCCCCGAGGCCTACGGCATCGTCTACACCATCCCGCACCGCCCGTTCCCGCTCCCGATCGAGCCGGGCCCGGCCGTCTCCTCCTTCCTCCTCGGCCTCGGCTGCACCCTCACCGCCACGCTCGTGGCCTGCGTGTCGTCGTTGCGCGAGACGCCGGCCGCGCTCCTGCAGCCGAAGGCGCCGAAGGTGGGCAAGCGCATCCTCCTCGAGCGCATCGGGCCGCTCTGGCGAAAGATCACGTTCTCCTGGAAGGTCACGCTCCGAAACATCTTCCGCTACAAACGGCGCTTCCTCATGACCGTCATCGGCATCGCCGGCTGCACGGGGCTCCTCGTCACGGGCTTCGGCGTGCGCGACGCCATCTCCGACATCATCGACATCCAATACGGCGAGCTCGTCGGCCACGACGTCATGATCGGGCTCGCGAACGACGCGACCACGGGCGAGGTGGCTGACGTCGTCGACTACCTCGACGAGACCGGCGCCGCCGGCCGGTGCGTGATCGCCGACACCGAGAACGTCGTCGTTCGCGACGCCTCGGGCAAGGGCGACGACCACGCGGTCCAGCTCATCTGCCCCGAGAACATCGACGAGTTCTGCGAGATCCGCACGCTCCGCGAGCGCATCGGCCATGCGGAGGTGCCCTTCGAGCCGGATTCGGCGATCCTCACGGAGAAGCTCGCGACCATGCTCGGCGTCGGGCCGGGAGACGCGATCCGCGTCTTTGAGCCGAACGCCGTGGGCAACGTCACCGACCTCGGCCACGAGGTGACGCTCACCGGCGTCACGGAGAACTACATCCAGGGCTATCTCTACCTCGGCCCCGAGGCCTTCGACGAGGTGTTCGGCGACGAGCCCTCCTACGACACGATCTACACCACCATGGATGACGACCCCGAGAAGAGAACCGAGATCGCCAAGCACCTCCAGGCCATGGACGACGTGGACACGGTGGTCTTCGAGGACGACATGATCGAAACCTATTCCACGATGCTTCGCTCCGTGGACCTCGTGATGATCGTGCTCATCGTCTCGGCGGCCGCGCTCGCCTTCGTCGTCCTCTACAACCTCGCGAACATCAACATCTCCGAGCGCGTGCGCGAGATCGCGAGCCTCAAGGTGCTCGGCTTCACGCGGCGCGAGGTCGACGCCTACGTCTTCCGCGAGATCCTGCTCATCGTCATCGGCGGGGCGCTCGTGGGCCTCGTGCTCGGCTACTTCTTCGAGGCCTACGTCGTGGTGACGGCCGAGGTGGACGCGGCCATGTTCGGCCGCAGCGTCCATTGGCCGAGCTACGTCTACTCGTTCCTCCTCACCATGGGCTTCACCGTCCTCGTGCTCCTCGCGATGCGGCCGAAGCTCGCCCGCATCGACATGGTGGAGAGCCTGAAGTCCGTGGAGTAGGGGAGCGCTTCGCAGGAGGCCGGGCGGCCGGGCGGCCCGGCGGCGCTAGCTGTTCGTCGCGTAGGCGGTGTGGTCGTCGCTCGTGACCTCCATGGCGATGCGGTCGGGCACCGTCGAAAGGTCGTTGTCGCGGCGATCGGGCCCCCAGAAGCAGCAGCTGATCATCCCCGGGCCCACGTGGCAACCGATGGTGGGGCCGATCGAGCTCTCGAGGAACGGGATGTCGAAGCCCGCCGCCTCGCGGAGCAGCTCCTTCAGGCGCTCGAGGTCGCGGGGGCAGTCGGCGTTGCCGACGGCGGCGAGCGGCGTGCGACGATCGTGGTGCTCGCGGTAGTAGTCGGCGAGGCGCTGGATGCCCTTCTTGCGCCCGCGGGCGACGCCGGCCAGGGTGAGCTTGCCGTCGAGGTCGATGGAGAGCAGCGGCTTCACGTTGAGCTTCGTGCCCACGAAGGCCACGCCCTGGGGGATGCGCCCTCCGCGGGCGAGGGCGTCGAGGTCGTCGCACATGAACAACGTGTAGATGTAGTAGTGCACCTCCTCGGCCCAGGAGACCATCTCCTCGGCGGTGAGCCCGCGATCGCGCTGGCGCACGGCCTCCCAGCAGGCGAGGTACTGCGGAGTCGATTCCTCCTTGAGATCCACCACGTAGAGCGGCGTGTCGGCACCGCGCTCGGCCTTGAGTCGCTCGGCCGCCATGGCCGCCGCCTCATAGCCGTTGGAGAGGCCCGAGGAGAAGCAGAGGTAGACGACCGGCAGCCCCGCCGAGAGCGCCTCGGTGTAGACGCGCTCGAGCGTCATGGGGTCGGCGTAGGCGGTGTGCGGCGTCGCGCCCTTGCGCATGGCGTCGTAGAACTCACGCGGCGTGATGGAGGCGTACATGTCGTCCTGCACCACTTCGTCGTTCAGCGTGTAGGTGTAGGGCATGACGAAGAGCCCGTGCTTCTTGCAGAAGGAGAGCGGCAGCTCGCACGGCGAGTCCACGATGAGGTTGCATTTGGCCGTCGCCGGCACGGGATCGGGGACGTAGGCGTCGAGTGGGCTCGTGGGGTTCGGGACCTTCGTCTCTTCTTGGGCCATGACTCTCCTTCGGTGACGGGTCTCTCAGCCGTGAGGGGCGAAAACTGTGCCACAGTATGAGGGAAGCGGTGTCGATGAGACGAGTTGAGATTGCAACTAGTCTTCGACGCCCCCGACGAAGGAGCCGATCATGACCAAGCGCTCACCCAAGACCTATGAGGACGTGTGCCTCTGGTGGCAGGGGCTCGATCCCGAGATCCGCGCCACCGAGATCGACGAGTTCGCGCTTGAGTTCGGCTACCACTCGACGAAGCTCGAGCGTTCGGACGTGCACTTCGAGGAGGCTCGCGAGATCTTCGAGCGCGGCACGGTCACGGCCTACACGGGCGACGTCCGCAGCCTCACCTCGCTGGCGAACCAGCAGGTGGCCTTCGATCTCATCCTCCGCAACCTCGCGCGCGGCGAGCGCTTCGACGAGGAGCTCCTCCTGAAGACCCATCGGCTCGTGGCCGGCGGCACCTTCTCGCGTCGCCAGCTCGCCGACGGCGAGTTCCCGGGCACCTACAAGCGCTCGGACTACTTCGTCCGCGAGACCAAGGAGGTGGGCGCGTTGCCCGAGGATTGCCCGCAGCTCACCCGCGAGCTCCTCGCCGAGGTGGACGAGGAGCTCGACAAGCTCACGCCCTCCCGCGCCCTCACCGTGGCGGCCTACTTCCACAACCGGCTCGTCTCCATCCATCCGTTCTCCGAGGGCACGGGCCGCGTGGCCCGCGAGCTCTCGAACTACATCCTCCTCTGGGGCGGCCACGCGCCCATCTGCATCTACAAGGAGGATCGCAACGAGTACTTCGGCGAGCTCGAGGCCTTCGACGAGACGGGCGATCTCGAGCCGTTCAAGGCGTTCTTGCGCAAGGAGACGGTGAAGTCCTGGGAGACCCGCGTCCGCGGCTAGGCGCCTAGAGCCCCCAGGCCACGAACCACACCACGAAGCCGCTCACCACGAAGGCGAGGAGCAGCACGCCCTCCGCGTCGAGGAGGAAGCGGCGTCCTCGCTCGTTGACCTCGAGCTCGAAGGGTCGGGTCTCGTCGAAGGGCGGAAGGGCCGTCTCGGCGTCGGCGGAGCCGCCCTCGGCATCCTCGCCGGCAAACCCCAGCACGGTCGCGCACCGTTTCCCGAGATGGCGCGCGAGCCATGCGAGCGGCCGCCCGGCGTCGCCGTCGAGCATGAGACCGAGGATGAGCGGCAGGAACATCAGGTAATAGCGCACCTGCATGCCGTTGATGAATGTGACACCCACCTCGTTGTAGCTCACGTAGAGCGCGGTGAGGAGCGCCCCGCAGGCGACGACGAAGCCCACGATGGCGAGGACGCGCAGCCGGCGGCCTCCGGGGGTGCGCGCCCAAGCGTCGGCGGGAGAGCGGTCGGCCATGGTGGCCCACGCGAGAAGCGCGAGTTCGGCGGCGGCGATGAGCGGTGCGAGGACGGGCCAGGGAAGATAGCAGAGGTTCACCGGCAACTCGATGAAGATGCGCACGGGGTTCAGATAGCTCGCGGTGGTGTTCGCGAGACCGAGCGCGTAGCGCCACGGCTCCCGCAGCATGAGCGAGAGCTGCTCGGCGGGGTGCACGTTCGTCGTGGACTGGGTGTCCACGTTCGAGGCGCCGCTCGAGGCGACGAAGGGCGCGAGGAAGCCCCACACCATGAACGCGATCATGCCCAGCCACGCGATCCGCCAGAGCCAGGCGGTGCGCCGGCCCGTGAACTTCCCCGCGGGCAGGCAGAGGAAGGCGAGCCCCCAGGGAAAGAGGATCGCCTTCACCGAAGTTGCGAGGTAGAAGGGCACGATCATCCAGAGCGCACCCGCAAGGCCGATCGTCTCGCCGGGGCGCTGGAGCGCGCCGATGAGGCTCGTCGTGGCGATGGAGGCAAAGCCCACGGTCCACGGGTCGTAGCTCCAGTTCGCCGCGATGAAGAGCTGCGTGGGCAGCAGGCAAATCGCGAGGAACAGCCATTTGCCCGAAACGAGTCTCCGCATGGCGAGCCAGCAGAGCACGCACCAGAGCGCGTAGTTCGCAACGCGTCCGAGCGCGTAGGTCCAGAGAAGCGGCGCGCCGACCGCGCGGCCGAGCGCGAGCCCTGCCGCCATGGGAAGCCGGGCGACGAGGCCCATGCCGCCCATGTTCACGATCTCCTCGTCGTCGCCGAGGCGCGTGAGGCCCTCGAGGGTCACGCTCTCGCCCGACGCCTCGGCCTCCTCGAGCACCTCCACCTGCCGGGCGAGCCCCTCCTCGGAAAGCGAGAGCCGCCAGTTGGGGTGCCAATCGTCATCCGAGGTGCCGTAGGGGATGAGCCCCACCTCGTAGATCGCATCGCGGTAGTTCATGAGCCGATCGGCGCCGGTGTAGGTGGCGTTTGCGCCTTGGGAGAGCACGAGCGCCGACGAGAAGTGGGTCTGGCCGTCCCAGGAAACCGACGCGATGGGCGGCGTGAAGGCGACGAGGCAGACGCCCATCGGCACGAGGAAGAACCAAAGCGCGGCCTCGGGGCTCCCGAGCAGTCGATCGCGCAGCCAGAGGAAGGTCCACACGGAAGCGCCGGCCACCACGCAGAAGAGCTGGAAGCGCCAGGACGCCGGCCAGACGAGCCAGGCGACGAGCCAGCCCGCGAGGCCGACCGCAGCCGAGCCGAGCGGCCCCCAAGCCAACCGGCTCAGCGTGCTTTGGCTCTCAACATCCGGCGCCATGCCCCTCCTCGTCCCGTCGCCATTGTGACGTAAGCGAGGATGGACGCGGCTTCGCAGCGGGCCCTGATACCATGGGATCATCCCATCCACGCGACGTCGGAGGCTCCATGAGGCTGCTCATCACCGGTGCCAAGGGCCAGCTCGGCGAGGAGCTCGCGAAGCTGCTTCGCACGGGGCGCGCCGATATCGCGCCTGTGAACGCGCGCTGGGCGGATGTGGAGTTCCTGCGCACCGATCTCGAGGCCGACGAAGCGTCGGATACGCTCGCCCTCGACATCTGCGATCGAGCCCGGGTGGACGCGTTTCTCGCCGAACACGCGCTCGATTGGGTGATCAACTGCGCCGCCGCCACGAACGTCGACGGTTGCGAGGGCGATCCCGCCTTCGCCGAGCGTCTGAACGCCGACGGCCCCGCGAACCTCGCCCGCGCCTGCCGGGCCACGGGCGCTCGGCTCCTGCACGTCTCCACCGACTACGTGCTCGCGGGAGACGACCCAGCACCCCAGGCCGAGGACGCGGTGCCCGATCCCAAGACGGTCTACGGCACTACGAAGCTCGAGGGAGAGCGGCGCGTGCTCGCGCTCGCGCCGGATTCCGTCATCGTGCGCACCGCCTGGCTCTACGGCAGTCGCGGGAGGAACTTCGTCTACACGATGAGCCGGCTCGGGCGGGAGCACGAGAGCGTGCGTGTGGTGGACGACCAGCACGGAAGCCCCACCAACGCCAACGACCTCGCCTGGGAGATCCTCGAGATCATGGCGTGGGCGGATGAGGTGGCGGACGATGCCGCCGGCATCTGGCACGTCACGGGCGCGGGCACCACCACTTGGGACGCCTTCGCGAGGCGGATCTTCGAGCTCGAGGGCGTGCCGTGCGAGGTCATCGGCGTCTCCACCGAGGAGTGGGGAGCGCCCGCGCCGCGCCCGGCGTGGTCGGTGCTCGACCATCGTCGCCTGCGCGAGACCATCGGCGACGGGATGCGTCCCTGGGACGAGGCGCTCAGCTCCTTCATCGAGGAAGAGGGCCTCGGCGTCTAGGCGAGGCCGCGCCGCAGACGTGCGGCTCAGGATGGCAACGATCGAGAGGGGGTCCGGCCGTGGAGAGCTATCTCGTCACCGGAGGCGCCGGCTTCATCGGTTCCAACTTCGTGCTCTCCCTGCTCGCCTCCGGGCGAGACGTCCGCGTGGTGAACGTCGACGCGCTCACCTATGCGGGCAACCTCGAGAATCTCGCGAGCGTGGAGGACGATCCGCGCTATCGCCTCTACCAGGCCGACATCCGCGACGCCCGCGCCATGGCCGAGATCATCGCCGCCGAGAACCCGCGCTACGTCGTGAACTTCGCCGCCGAGAGCCACGTGGATCGCTCGATCGAGGATCCCGGTATCTTCGAATCCACCAACGTCGGCGGCACGGTGAACCTCCTGAATGTGGTGAAGAGCGCCTGGGAGGAGCCGGACGGCGGCTTCGGCGAGCATCGCTACCTGCAGGTATCCACCGATGAGGTCTACGGTTCGCTTCCGCTCGACGATCCGAGCGCCTACTTCCGGGAGACGACCCCGCTCTCGCCCCATTCGCCCTACTCGGCGTCCAAGGCCTCGGCCGACTTCTTCGTGCGCGCCTACGGCGACACCTTCGGCCTGCCGGTGCTCATCACCCGCTGCTCCAACAACTACGGGCCGTATCAATTCCCCGAGAAGCTCATCCCGCTCATGATCCGCAACGCCTGCCGCCACGAGCCGCTGCCCGTCTACGGCGACGGCCTGAACGTGCGCGACTGGCTCTACGTCGAGGACCACTGCACGGCCATCGACCTCGTGCTGCACGAAGGCCGCATCGGCGAGGTCTACAACGTCGGCGGCCACAACGAGCGCTCCAACATCGAGATCGTGAAGACGATCATCCGGCTCGTCTCCGAGCGCCTGGACGATCCGGCAATAGACGATTCCCTCATTCGCTTCGTGGAGGATCGCAAGGGCCACGACCGGCGCTACGGCATCGATCCCGCCAAGATCACGGCCGAGCTCGGCTGGAGCCCCGAGACCCCCTTCGAGGAGGGGATCGTGCGGACCATCGACTGGTACCTCGCGCACGCCGAATGGGTGGAGCGCGTGACGAGCGGCGCCTACCAGACCTACTACGAAGAGATGTACGGCCACCGCGGCGCCGCCCGCGCCTAGGCGGAAGACTCCGAGGCACCGATCGTGCGCTACGCCATCTTCTCGGCCCTCTACGAGCCGCATCTCGGTGGAGTCGAGCGGTTCTCGAAGGAGCTCGCGACGGCACTCTCGAGGCGGGGCGGCGAGGTGCGCCTCTTCACCTGCGCCCTCTCGAGCGACGCCGAGGGCGATGTGGACGCGCCCGAGGGCTTTCGAATCACGCGACTGCCGTCCCACACGCTTCTCGGTGGTCGGCTTCCCGTCATGCGGATGACCGGTGCCACCCACGCCGCCCTGCGCGAGCTCGGTGCGTGGGGTCCCGATCGCGTGCTCGTGAACACGCGCTTCTATCCGCTCTCGCTCACGGGGGCCGCCTTCGGCGCCGAGCACGGCGTGCCGACGCTCGTGCTCGACCACGGCTCCGACTACCTCACCCTCGACCACGCCTTCGCCGACGTCGTGCTCAAGGGCTACGAGCACGCGGTCACGGGTCGCATCGCCGCCGGCTCGCCGAGCTTCGCGGGGATTTCCGCCGCGAGCGCGCGTTGGCTCGAGACCTTCGGCATCGAGACCGAGCTCGTCGTGCCGAATGCCATCGATGCGGCGGCGTTTCGCGCGGAGGCCGCAGGGCGCGCGTTTCGGCGGGAGCTCGGGCTCGGAGAGGACGATCCGCTCGTCGTCTTCGCCGGGCGTCTCACGGAGGCCAAGGGTGCCCACCTCGTGTTCGAGGCGGCGCGCATGCTGCCCGAGGTGCGCTTCGCCATCGCCGGCGAGGGTCCGCTCGAGGCGCGCCTTCGCGAGCGCACACCCGAGAACCTCGCGCTTCTCGGCACCCTTTCCCACGGCGAGCTCTCCGCGCTCCTCTCCGAGGCCACGGCGCTCGCGCTCCCGAGTGCTTCCGAGGGGTTCGCGACGGTCCTTCTCGAAGCCGGCGCCTGGGGCGTGCCGATCGCGGCGACGCCGGTCGGCGGCACGGACGAGGTGCTCGCCGATCCCTCGTGGGGCGAGCTCCTCGATCGCCGGACGGCGCTCGGGCTCGCCGAGGCGCTGGATCGGCTGTTGCGCGTGGACGGCGTCGATCGAGCCGTGCGCTCCCGCGCCCTCGCCGAGCACGTCGCCACCGCCTGCTCATGGGATTCGACCCTCGCCGCCCTCGACGCGGCCTACGCCCGCGGAGAGGCCGAATTGCCGTAAAGCCGGGCTGGTATCCTTTGCGCGTGGATGGGCGGGTGTCTCGTCGGCGAGGGAGAGGGCTTCCATGGCGCTTCGCTTCGAGTTCGAGGACCGCGGCTTCGGCCGGGTCTACGTGGCCCTCGAAGCCGAGTTGGAGGAGGGTGCCGAGCTCTTGGCCGTGGCGGCTGCGCCCACGGGCGCTCCCGTGCCCGTCTCCGTCTTCAAGGCGCCCAAGCCGGGCGTGTTCGTGCTCTCCTGCCCCCTCATGGACCTCGACTATCGCGTGGAGCTGCGCGTCCACGGCGCCGAGGGGCACGGGTTCGAGGGACCGTCCTACATCGTGAGCCGGGAGGGGCCCGCGCTCGAGCCGCCCGCCTCGCAGCTCATCGCCACCGGCCTTGCGGACATCCGCTACGTCGACCTTCGCCCCACGCCCGACGCCGTCTGGCTCGAACCCACGCAGATGATCGACTTCGAGGATGGCACCGACGTCGTCCACGCGGACGTCGTGGCGCTCTTTCCCGAGGGTGAGCGGCCGGGCGATCCCGAGCTCTACCTGCTCGACCTCGCCGGCCGGCCAATCGAGGTGGCGCCCGCGATCGTCCTTTCGAGCGAGCTCGAGGAGGCCCCCGGGCTGGGCGTCATCGCCCGCTGCCAGATCTCCTTCCGCATCCCCCGCGAGCTCGAGACCTACCTCGCCCGGGTGATGTGGGGCGAGCGCGAGGGCTTCACCGTCGTGGAACCCTGGCTCTCGGCGAAGCTTCGCCGCGAGTGGTGGGAGATCGCCCGCCAAGACAGCAACGCGGCGGATTTCCACGCCTGGTTCCTCGCGCACGGACGGGCGAGCGATCGCGAGCTCCGCGTGCAGTCGCGCACGCCGCTCGCGGGGCCGCTCTTCTCCGTCATCACGCCCGTCTTCGAAACGCCGCTTCCCTTCCTCGAGGAGGCCGTCGATTCCGTCCTCGGGCAGACCTACTCCCGCTTCGAGCTCATCCTCGTGAACGCCTCGCCGGAAAACGCCGAGCTCAGCGGCTATCTCGAGCAACGCTCCGCCGAGGACGATCGCATTCGCGTGCTCACGCTCGAGGGCAATCGCGGCATCGCGCTCAACACCCGCGCCGGCCTCGACATCGCGCACGGCGATTACGTGGCCTTCTTCGACCACGACGACGTGCTCGAGCCGAACGCGCTCTACGAATACGCGAAAGTCGTGGTCGGGCATCCCGACGTCGCGCTCCTCTACTGCGACGAGGACTACCTCATCGATGGTCGCTTCTGCTCGGGCTACTTCAAGCCCGATTTCGACCTCGACCTGCTCTTCAACCAGAACTACGTGACGCATTTGCTCTGCGTTTCCAGGAAGGCGATCGACGCCGTCGCGGCGGGGCCGGGGCTGCCCGGGCCCGAGGTGGATGGCGCGCAGGACTACGCGCTCACGCTGCTCGTGGCCCTCTCAGGCGCTCGCGTGTGGCACGTGCGGAAGTTCCTCTACCACTGGCGCTCCCACGCGGCCTCCTCGGCCACCAACGACGCGGCGAAGACCTGGACCGACGACGCGGGGCGCCGCGCCCTCGAGATCGCCCTTCACCACGCGGGGATCGAAGCCGAGGTGAGGCCCGGCCTGCGCCAGAACTTCTACGACGTGGCCTATGAGCTCTCGGGCGATGAGCGGGTCTCGGTGATCGTGAGCAGGCGCTCGGCGGATGATCGCGTGCTCGCCTGCGTGCGCTCGCTCCTCGAGACGCCGGACCATCCGAACCCGGAGATCGTCGTCGTCAACCCCTTCGAGCCCCTCGGCGAGGTCTTGGGCGCCCTCGGCTCCGTGCGCGAGGTGGCCGTGGAGCGAGCGTGCGGCATCGCTCGCGAGCGCAATGCCGGAGCCCGCGCGACCACGGGCGATTACCTGCTCTTCCTCGACGACGCGTGCGCGGTGCGCTCCGCCGACCTCATCCGAAGCCTGCTCGGGCCGCTCGTGCGAAGCGAGGTGGCGGTCTCGGGTGCCGCGCTCTACTACCCGGACGATCTCGTGCGCTCCCTCGGCCTCTGCGCGCCCTTGAGCTTGCCGCGCTTCGTGAACCACCTCGTGCCCATCCACCACTTCCAGCAGGACTACTACGCCGTCATGCCGCGCCTTCGCCGGGGCGTGATCGGCGTCTCGGGCTCGGCGATGCTCGTCAGGCGAAGCGCGTTCGACGAGGTGGGCGGCTTCGACGAGGGCTTTGCGACGGGCTACGACGACGCCGACCTCTGCCTCCGCCTTCGCGAGGCGGGCCGGCTTTCCGTGGAGGTGCCCGCCGCGGAGCTCACCTTCTTCGGCGAGGCGCGAAACGGCCGCCTCATGCCGTTTGCCTATTGGGGCCAGGCGCCCTCGCCGAGAGATCCCGAGCTCTGCGTCGCCATCAAGGGCGACGAGGGCCGCTTCCGGCATCGCTGGGGCGTCCTCTACAGCGAGGGTGATCCGTATTACAGCCCGAACCTCGCGCGCGAGCACTGCCACTACCAGATGAGCGCGCGATGAGGGGAGGCGAGTCCGTGAACGAGACCATCGACATCGTCCTCGGGCGGCTCGGCACGAGAAACGGCAAGACCTACCTGCCGCTCCTCGCCGATCTCGATCCCTCGTGGGAGTTGAGCGCGTCCGCGCGCACGACGGGCGGCCACCCCGTGCCCGCGAAGGTGGTCGTGCCCTGGGGGTTCCCCCATCCCGTCCTCGTCGTGCCGGCCCTGCTCGCCACCATCCGCGTGAGCCTCGTGGTTCGCGACGCCTCGGGTGCGAAGGTGGCGGATCGCGCCGTCTTCGTGCGACCGAGCACGGCCTTCTTCCAAAGCACGGCCAACTGGCAGAACCACCCCTCCGAGCTCGAGCGCTACGTGGGCCTCGACGATGCGCCCGTGGACGGAGCCACGTTCGTGGACCTCGAGCGCCTCTACACCGACGCCCGGGGCACGGAGCTCATCCACGGCACCGTCGAGCTCATCGCCTCCGACGAGGCGAGCCTCGCCCAGCCGCTCCGCACGCGCCTCCTCGACGTCTTCGGGCGTCGCGTGGAGGCGCCCGCCATGGTCGTGATGCGCGACGCCACCTCGCGGCTCGAAGACGGCAGCTGGCTTCGCACCATCCGCTATTCCCAGCAGATCCCCGCGCATCTGCGCTCCTTCACCTACTGGGTGCGCCCGGGTTCCCACCTCGTGGCGGACGGCTTCGTCACCGTCGACGCGCCGACGCTCGCCGGGCTCAGGGCAAACGACGACGGCCTCAGAGCCGGGCGGCCGGATGGCATCGGCTACCACGACTGGTATGTGCACAACGCGAACAAGACCCCCCTCGAGCGCGCCGCGCGCAAGGCGAGGGCCGAGCTCGCGGGCGAGCCGCCGAGCGTCTCGCTCCTCATCGACCTCGCGCCCTTCGACCCCGTCGGCCTCGAGGAGACCCTCGCCTCCCTGAGCGCACAACTCCACGAGCGCTGGGAGCTCGTGGGCTTCGGCAACGTCGCCCCCGCCGGCGGTTCGCGCTGGCGGGGGAGGGGCTGGCCCGAGGCGGGCGACGAGAGCCCGGCCTCCGCGCCGAAGCCGCTCGCGATGAGCGCCGCCGACGCGCTTCGACGCTCATCGGGCGAGCTCGTCGGCCTCATCGACGTCGGAGACACCCTGGAGCCCGAGGCGCTGCTCGAGCTCGCCCAGGCGCTCCGCGAGCACGACGGGGCGGCCTTCGCCTACGCCGACCAGGATTTCCGCGCCGAAGGCGACGCGGGACGTTCCTGGCAGCTCCAGGGCACCCTCAAGACCGCCTTCGATCGCGATCTCCTCTACAGCCTGAGCGCCACGGGGCGCCCGGCGCTCGTCAAACGCGAGCTGCTCGATCCGGCGGCCCTGGCCGCGCGTGGCGCCACGGGGCGCGCCCTCGATCTCGAGCTCGCCCTCGCGGGCCTCGAGGCGGGCGTGGAGCCGGTTCACGTGCCCGAGATCCTCTACCACAAGCTCGCCGCGAGCGATTTCTCGGAAGCCTGGGTGGGCTTCGCCACGGCTCCGCCGAAGGAGAGCGAGGAGGAGCGGCTCTCGGAGGAGGTGCTCGAGGCCCACTTCGAGCGCATCGGCCTCGCGGCAAGCGTCGAGCCGCATCCCGAGGCTCCGAGCGGGCGCGTCGTCTCCTATGCGTCGGCGAAGCGTGGCGCGGAGGGCGACGGCGAGCGGCCGCTCGTCTCCATCGTCATTCCCTCGAAGGATTCGGCTCCCGTCCTCGGGCGCTGCCTCGATTCCATCCGCGAGCTCAGCACCTGGGAGCCCTACGAGATCGTCATCGTCGAGAACAACTCCACCGAGCCCGCGACCTTCGCCTACTACGAGGAGCTCGAGGCCGATCCGCGCGTCTCGGTCGTGCGCTACGAGGGCCCGTTCAACTTCTCCGCCATCTGCAACCTCGGCGCTCGCGCGGCGAAGGGCTCGATCCTCGTCTTCTTGAACAACGACACCGAGGTCATCGAGCCGAGATGGCTGGAGCTTCTCGCGGGGCCGCTTTCGAGGGAGGACGTGGGAGCCACGGGCGCGCGCCTGCTCTACCCCGATACGCTCCTCCAGCACGGGGGCGTGCTCCTCCAAGCCGACGGCCCCGCCCACGTGGAATACCTCGTCTCGCCGAACTACGACGCCTATCTCGGGCTTTCGCGCTTCCACACCCACCAGTTGAGCACCGTGACCGGGGCCTGCCTCGCCGTCGGGCGCGCCACGTTCGACGCGGTGGGCGGCTTCGACGAGAACCTGCCCATCGCCTACAACGACATCGACTTCTGCCTCAAGATCCGCGAACGGGGCCTCGCCGTGGTGATGGAGCCGAAGGCCGTGCTCTGGCACTACGAATCGCTCAGCCGCGGCCTCGACCACGAGGACCTCTCCAAGGTCACGCGCCTCAACTGCGAGATAGGATTGATGGCGGAGCGGTGGCCGGAGGTCTTCGCCCTCGGAGACCCCTTCCTCGACCATCGTTTCGCCTACCACAACTTCTACTACGTCTTGGGGTGGCATCCGTCACTCTCGACGGTGGAGGATTAGCCCGGCCTCGCGCGTGTGCTCGGTGCCCGGGATGCGCATCGGCTCCTCGAAGGAGGTCCCCATGGCCATTCGCTTCGGACAGTCCCAGCGGGGCGGCGGCAAGATCTACGTCTCGCTCACGTGCGAGGTCCCCAAGGGCGGCTCCATGCACGCGCGCTCCACCGGCGGAGGCGGCCAGGAGCTGCCCGCGCAGGTGGTGGCCACGCCGAAGCGGGGCGCCTACGTGCTCGTCGTGCCCCAGCTTCGCCAGGAGCAGGTGGTGAGCGTCTTTTGCCAGGACGTCTTCGGGACGGTCCTCGAGGCGCAGACGTACCGCGTGGATGCTCGCGTGAGCTCGCTTTCCACGTGGCAGGGCGCGCGGCGGCAGATCGGCCTCGAAGACGCGCGCAACTGCGATCGCATTCCCTGCGTCGACACCGCGTGGGTGGACGTCGAGCGGCTCTTCGGCACGGCCGACGGCATCGACGTCATCCACGGCACCGTGGAGGCCTACGTGCCCAAGGGCTGCCCGCTCGGCACGGTGGACATCTCGGTGTTGGACGGCCTCGGCCAGCCGGCGCTCGAAGAGCCCTTCATCGTCCTCGACACCGAGCACGAGCCCACCTCCGACGGCGCCTCCCTCTGGCGCATCCAGTATTCGGCGAAGGTGCCCCGCGCCCTCGGACACTTCATCGTCTGGGCCCAGTTCTCCGAGCGCCAGGTGCGCGACGGCTTCTGCTGCGTGGAGCCCGGTCGGGCGCTGGCGCTTCGCGACGAGTGGTCGCGCACCGTCTACTCCTCGGGCACGAGCCCCGCCTACCACGAGTGGTTCCTCGGGCACGGCCGCGCGAGCGACCGCACCCTCGCCATCCAGCGGGGCACGGAGCTGCCCATCCGACCCGTCTTCTCCATCGTCGTGCCGCTCTTCCACACGAAGCCCGATGTCTTCGAGGAGATGGCGGACTCGGTCTTCGCCCAGACCTATCCCCGCTGGGAGCTCATCTTCGTGAACGCGACGCCCGAGGACGAGCGGCTGGCGAAGGCCGTTGCCGAGCGCGCCGCCGATCCTCGCGTGAAGGTCGTGAACCTCGAGGAGAACGGCGGAATCGCGGAGAACACGAACACCGGAATCCGCGAGGCGACGGGCGAGTTCGTCGGGCTCCTCGACCACGACGACCTGCTCACCCCCGATTGCCTCTTCCGCTACGCCCAGGGCCTCGCGCAGCGCCCCGAGACCGACCTCTTCTACTGCGACGAGGACATGTTCAGCGGCGGCCGCTACTCCCAGGGCTTCTTCAAGCCGGACTACGACCACGAGTACCTCATGGCGAGGGACTACATCCGCCACTTCCTCTGCGTGCGCCGCGATCTCCTGGCGGAGATGGACGCGGCGGGCGAGCTGCCCGGAGCCGAGATGGACGCCGCCTACGGCCACGCGCTTTGCCTGAAGGTCACCGAGCGGGCCCGCAACGTCTTCCACGTGCGCTCGGTGCTCTACCACACGCGCCTGCACGGGCGCGATGAGGTCTCCACGCGGCCGCCGCGCTCGGAATGGGAGGTGGCCGAGCTCGCCTGCGTGCGCGAGCACGTGGAGCGCGAGGGGCTGCCCGCGACGGTGGAGCGCCTCGGCGAGGTGGGCGCGAACCTCGTGCGCTACCACGCCGACCCCGAGCGCACGGTCTCGCTCATCGTCGCCCACGAGGCCGCCCCCGATAGGCTCGCCGCCTGCCTCCAGGTGCTCGAGGCCACGACCGGCCCGAACGTGGAGATCCTCCCGCTGGACGTGGCCGGTCGCGGCTGGAGCGAGGCGCGAAACGCCGCCGCGCGCGAGACCTCGGGCGAGATCCTCGTCTTCTTCGACGCCCTCTGCACGCCGCTTGACGGCGATTGGCTGGTGAACCTCCTCGGGCCGCTCGAGCGCGAGGGCGTGGCCGCGACCGGCGCCAAGATCCTCTACGCCGACGGCCTCATCCACCACTCGGGCATCTGCATCCCCAAGAGCGCTCCCCGCTTCACGAGCCACCTCTTCCCCGACACGCTTCCCGGCGTCTACGGCCTCATCCACCTGCCCCACGGCGTCTCGGCCGTCACCGGTGCCTGCCTCGCGGTGAAGCGCGCGGACTTCGAGCTCGTGGGCGGGTTCGACGAGGCGTTCACCCTCGGCCTCGCCGACGTGGACTTCTGCCTGAAGCTCAGGGAGGAGCAGCGCGACATCGTGATGGCGCCCCAGGCGCGCCTGCGCATCGAGACGGCCGCGCGCCACGGCCGCGTCATGCCCCACGCGCGCTACGGGCGCCCCGACGCGCCGGAGGACCCGAAGGTCTGCGAGCGGCTGCGCCTCGAGGAGGGCATCTTCATGGGTCGCTGGACCGACTACCTCTCCAAGGGCGACCGCTTCTACAACCCGAACTTCCTGCCGGCCCACTGCCACTATCAGATCGTCTAGGAGCCGCCATGTGGGGCCTCATCGTCGAAGGGCACTTCGATTCGTCGCACTTCCTTGCCGATTACCACGGGAAATGCGAGAACCTGCACGGCCACCGCTGGCGCGTGGAGGCGACGCTCACGGTGGGGGAGCTCGGCGCCGAGGGCACCGAGCGGGCCATGGTGATGGACTTCTCCCGAGCGAAGCGGCTCGTGGCCGAGGCCTGCGCCGAGCTCGACCATCGGCTCCTCGTGGAGGAGGGCACGCTCAAACCCGCGACGCTCGAGGCGCTTGCCGGCGAGGGATTCTCCGTGCTCGAGCTGCCCTTCCGCACGACGGCGGAGAACCTCGCCAAGCATCTCTTCGACGAGCTCGCGGCACGGGGCCTCCCGATCTCACGTGTCGAGGTGGACGAGACTCCGCACAATCGAGCGTTCTATCAAGCTTGATGCTGCGGCGTCCCGGATGCACCCGATCTGCGCGCGATTTTGCGGCCTCGAGTAGCGAAGTACGCTACGGCCGCAAAATCCCCCGCATCTCGGGCACCCCGAAACGCCTCGCTGACGCTTGGCCGAACCTGTGGCCCCTCCATCACTCGTCTTCCTCATCCAGCGCGATCTTGCTCGAGAGCTCCTCGAGCTTGGCCGTGAGGCGCGATATCTTCGAGCTCGACTGCAGGTCGATGAGGATGAGGATGCCGATGATCACCGCGAAGACGAGGTTCGACGGCGACTGCACGCCGACGAGGGAGGCCAGCCAGTAGGCCACCTGCGGGAAGATGGCGAAGAAGAGGATGACGAGGGAAAACGCCACCCAGAAGGCCGAATCCGCCACGCGGATCCGCTCGCGACGCACCTGCACGCAGACGATGGCGAAGAGCACGAGGGCGCCGATGATGAGCCAGATGCGCAGGGGGCCCGACATGCTCTCCGTCGCTCCTTCCGAGCTCGCGCGCCGAGGCGAGCCCTATCGCCGAATCCACTGGAACACGAGGATATTCAAGCACGTCCGCACCATGTAGGCGGCCGATGAGAGCCCCGAGAGATACGAGCGCCCGCCTTGGCGTGGCGCCATCTCGCAGGGGATCTCCACGACCTTCGCCCCCTTGCGGATGAGCCATGCGAGCGCATCGGGCTCGGGGCCCACGTCGAAGCCGTCGGCGAAGGCGTCGAAGAGCCGCGCGCTGAAGAGCCGGTAGCCGCTCGTGGGGTCGGTGATGCGCGCACCCGTCGTGAGGCGGATGAGCGCGGAGATGAGGGCGGAGCCGAAGGCGCGGGCGCCTTCGAGCCCTTGGGGGTGCGGGCCGATCCGCCTGCTCGCGATGACCACGTCGGCGTCGGTCTTCTCCATGGCCGCCACCATGGCCGGCAGGTAGCGGGCTCGGTGCTGGCCGTCGGCGTCGAACTGGCAGACGGCGTCCGCGCCGAGCGTGCGCGCGTAGCGGACCCCCGTGGCGAAGGCGCAGGCGAGCCCGCAGTTCACCGGCAGGGAGAGGCAGTGGTAGCCGGCCTTCTCGCAGAGCTCGGCGGTGGCGTCGGCCGAACCGTCGTTCACGACGCATATCTCGAGGTCGGGGCAGGTGGCGGAGAGTTCGGCCAGCGTGGCGAGGATCACGTCCTCCTCGTTGTAGGCGGGGACCACGGCGAGTGCGCGCAACGCCTCATCACCGCCTTCCGCTCGAAGACCACCACGCCTTCGATTGTGCCACGCCCGCGCGATCGCCCGGTGGGCGCGTCGAGCTCCGCTACCATGGGGGAGAACGCCGAGCATGCGGCTGGGAGGAGCCTCGCCATGGAGCAGGGAAGCCACGCGGGGATGCACGCGAGCGACGGGGCGTCCGCGGTGCATCCGGCGCTCACCTCGGGCAACTTCACGTTCGTCTACACGCCCATCCCCGGGCTCGTCATCGTCGATCGCCGCATCTTCGAGGACGACCGCGGCAGCTTCCAGGAGACCTACAAGCGCCCCGATTTCGAGTCGGGCGGCATCGACTGCGATTTCGTCCAGCTGAACCAATCCACCTCGGTGCGCGGCGTGCTCCGCGGCCTCCACTTCCAGATCGACCATCCCCAGGCCAAGCTCGTGCGGGTCGTGGAGGGCGAGGTCTTCGACGTGGCGGTGGACCTGCGCCCCGAGAGCCCCACCTTCGGCCGGTGGGAGGGCGTGACGCTCTCCGCCGAGAACGGGCGGCAGTTCTTCGTGCCGCGCGGCATGGCCCACGGCTTCCTCGTGCTCTCGCCGACGGCGACCTTCGTCTACCAGTGCGACGACGTCTACCATCCGGGCGACGAGGGCGGCATCGCCTGGGACGACCCCGATCTCGCCATCACCTGGCCCGAGCTCGAGGCCATCGAGGCCGAGGGCGGCCCGATCCTCTCGGAGAAGGACCGGCACCACCTGAGCCTTCGAGCGTGGAAATCGGCGCGTGGGCTCGCCTGAGCGCGCCGACCATCGACAACCGTCAATGAGTGAGCGAACCCTGAGGAGGCAGCGATGATCTGCGAACGCGTGCTCGAGGGCTTTCTGGACGAGTACGACTTCGCCGTCGTCCGCGTGCGCGACGTGACGTGCGAGCCCCGCGTGGAGGCCTGTGTCTGGGGCAATCCGATCCCCGTCGTCGTGGTGAGGGAGGGCGTCGCCGCGCTCCTCGCCGAGCACGACGTCGTCGTGTCGTCGGAGGGCGAGCTCCTCTGGCTCATCGCCACCCCCGCCTTCGCCGTCGTCGCCGACGTCGTCCTCATCGACGAGGACGAGAACGAGTGGTGGACGCAGATGGGGGAGCGTCGCGTCGGAAGGCTCGACACGCCGCCGCTCGACGCCGATCTCCTCCTCGCGTTCCACGACGTCACGGCGCGGACGCTGGGGGAGGACGAGAGCCGCGTCTGGGATAGCGGCGTCTATCCGGCGGGGGATTCCATCGTCGTGCGCTATCGCGTGGTGCTCGCCGCGGGAAGCGCGAGCGAGGCCGCGCGCCTCGAGCGCGAGCGGCTCACCATCGCCATGCTCGACCCGTATGGGCGCCGCGGCCATCGCGAGGTGGCGATCCTCGAGGATTCGATGGTCGAGATCGAGGGCGACCGCCTCGCCCGCGAGCTCACCGTGGCCGCCATCGTGCCCGCCGATGCGGGCACGGGATGCCTCTGGGTGTGGAGCCGCGTGCTCGGCCGGGGCGTCTTCCGCGGCATGGCCGACTGGATGCTTCGCCCGAGGCTCTCGTGGTTCGCCATGGTGAGCGCCTCGCCCGAGACGGACCCCGGCTACGACGCCTGGGCGAGGGAACGGGGCTTCGCCGAGGCGCTCTCGCAGGAGCGCGAGATCGAGGCCCTCGTGGGAACGGCCGAGGAGGGCGACGCCGAGGCGGCCCGCGAGCTCGCCGACGGCTCGGATCTCGAGGGCGCTCTCGTGAGCGCCGAGGCCGATGCGGCCGATCCCGAGCTCGCCGCCGGCGCCGCGGAGGACGCCGAGCTCGCCCTGCCGCACCTCACGGTCGTCATCGCGGAGGATCCCGAAGCCGAGCTCGGCCACGGCCCCACGCGCCTTGCCGACATCGAGGCGGCGCCCGGCCCCTTAAGCTTCCTCAAGCCGGCACCCGTGAACACCGCGCTCATCCGCACCATCAGCTCCCTTTCCGAGCAGAGCTTCCAGGATTTCGACGTCGTCTGGGCCCCGGCCGAGCGCCCGCTCGGCGCAGCCGGGCTCGAGAACGGCACGTGGCGCGTCATCGTCGGGTGCGGCGACGTCTTGGAGCCGGGCGCGCTCGAGCGCATCGCCTGCGCCGCCGCGACGGGGGGCACCCGGCTCGTCTACGGCGATGAGGACGTGTGCTCGCTCGAGAGCGGCTCCCCCGTGCTCTGCGGCGCGCGGCTGAAGCCGCGTTTCTCGGTGGAGGAGCTCTACTGGGGAAACGGCCTCGGGCTTCCCCTCGCCATCTCGCCCGAGGTTGCCGCCTCCGATGCCCGAAGCGCCTACGAGCTCGCGCTCGCCGCGCTCGAGCAGGGCGGCGTCGAGGGCGTCACCCAGCTCGAGGGCGTGCTCTCCCACGCGCCGCGCCGCCGACCCTTCGCCCAGGCCGCCTCGGTGGACGCGCTCGCGCGCCATCTCGAGCGTCGCGGAATCGCGGCCGACGTGGCCTACGTGGAGACGAACATCGACGACGATCCCGAGCGTGAGCCGGGCGGCTTCCTGCGCGTGCGCTACGACCGCCCGGAGCCCTGCCCGCTCGTCTCCATCATCATCCCGAACCGAAACCACGCCGACTACCTGCGCCCCTGCGTGGAATCGATCCTCGAGGAGACCGTGTGGCCCGCCTTCGAGGTGGTCATCGTGGAGAACGGCTCCACCGATGCGGACATCCTCGCCCTCTACGCCGAACTCCAGGAGGCCGACCCGCGCGTGCGCGTCGTGAGCTGGACCGGCCGGGAGTTCAACTACTCGGCCGTCGTCAATCGCGGCGCGTCGAAGGCCCGTGGCACCTACCTCTGCCTCCTCAACAACGACACGAAGGTGCTCGACGGCGAGTGGCTGGACGAGCTCGTGGGGCCGCTCCTTCGCGAGGAGGTGGGCGTGACCGGCGCGCTCCTCACCTTCTCCGACGGCCTCGTGCAGCACGCCGGCATGGTGGCCGTGCCCTCGGGCGGCTTCGGCCACATGCAGCAGAACCTCTGGCCGGGCGCCGTGGGCTCCTCGCCTGCGGAGGGTGACGACGGCTACCTCATGACCCTCAAGCGCCCGGTTGCCTATCCCATGGTCACGGGAGCCTGCCAGGTGATGTCGAAGGCGCTCTTCGACGAGCTCGGAGGCTATGACGAGACGCTCGCGGTGGGCTTCAACGACGGCGATTTCTGCCTGCGCGCCCGCGCGCTCGGCAAGGAGACCCTCTTCGTGCCCTACGCGCGGCTTTGGCACCGGGAGTTCGGCACGCGCCAGCGCGAGAGCGATAGCGCCGCCGAGCGGGAGCGCTCCGCGCGCGAGCTCGCGATCATGGGGAAGCGCTACCCCGGGCTCTTCGAGCGCGATCCCTTCTTGAACGGCGCCCTCGACCCCGACAACCGCTACTTCCGGCTCGATCGCCCCTACGAGGAGATGGAGCTCTAGACCTCGCCTCGGCTCCCGCCGTCCGCGGCGCAGGCGGCGAGGGCGGCCTGCCACACGGCCTGGTAGGAGAGCGAGCGCTTGGCCGAGAGCTCGGCCACGGCGTCCGCCTCGGGCATGGTGCGGGTCGTCTCGTCGGGAAGCGTCACGCGCTTGGCCGCGACCTCCGCGCGCGATCCGTCGGGAAGCGTCACCTCGAGGCTCACGGCCTCGCGCGGGAGCACGGTGCGTTCCATGGGGCAGCGGCGGATGCCGATGGTGGTGGTGTCGCGGAAGATGACGAGCTCGAGGGCCTCGCGATCGGCCGGCATGCAGATCACCTGGAGCTGCCAGGAGGGGCGCCCCTTCTTCGTTCCGAGCGGGATCCAATGGGCCTCGCGCGCGCCCGCGGCGAGGAGTCGGTCTATGACGGCGCCCATGGCCTCGCCGGTCATGTCGTCCACGTCGCATTCGAGCTTGAGGATCCGTCCCTCGTCCGCGGCGTCGATCTCGCCGATGCTCGCTCGCACGTAGTTCGCCCAGGGGTAGGCGCGCTTGCCCGCCCCGTAGCCGCTCGCGATGAGGCGAAGGCCGCTCGGCATCTCGAAGCGCGGCTCGAGCGCCGCGAGCAGCGCCGCGCCCGTGGGGGTCACGAGCTCGCCCTCGCGCTCGGAGATGGCGAGCGGCAGGCCGTGCGAGGCGGCGATGGCGGCGACGGCGGGCACGGGCACGGGCAGGACGCCGTGGGCCGTGCGCACCGACCCCGTGCCCTCGGTGAGGTTCGTGAGGTAGACGGCGCCGGGCGCGAGGGCGTCGACGAGCACGGAGGCCGCGACCACGTCGACGATGGAATCGATGGCTCCCACCTCGTGGAAGCGCACCGTCTCGCGGGTGGCGCCGTGGGCCTTCGCCTCGGCGTCGGCGAGGATCTCGAAGGTGCGCTCGGCGAGCGCGCGTGCGCCCGCGGTGAGCCCCGCCCCCTCGAGGATCTCGAGGACCTCGGCGAGGGTGCGATGGGCGTGGTGGCCGTGGACATGCTCGTGGTCGTGGTGGTCGTGCTCGTGCGCGCCCGCGGCTTCGGCCGCCTCCTCCTCGGTTCCGTAGAGGTAGGCCATGTCGTGGTCGTGGGTTTCGATGCCGGGCTCGAGCACCACGTCGAAATCGGTGCAGCGCACGCTCGCCTGCTCGACGTGGCTCACGCAGATGGAGAAGCCCTCGACGGGAAGGCTTGCGAGCGCCCGCTCCATGGCCATGCGATCGCCGCCCGCGTCGAGGAGCGCGCCCACGAGCATGTCGCCGGCCACGCCGGCCGAGCAATCGAGCCAGAGAACCTTGTTCATCTCAGTGCCTCGCCTTTCCCGGGAGGTGGTTGATGGCGGAGGCCTGGTAGCCGGCCCCGAAGCCGTTGTCGATGCCGACGACCGAGACCCCGCTCGCGCAGGAGCTCATCATCGCGAGGAGCGCCGTGATGCCCTCGAAGGCGGAGCCGTAGCCCACGCTCGTGGGCACCGCGATGACGGGGGCGCCGATGAGCCCCGCGACGACGCTCGCGAGCGCCCCCTCCATGCCGGCGACCACGATGGCCACCTGGCAGGAGGCGAGGCGATCCTCGTGGGCGAGGAGGCGGTGGATCCCCGCGACGCCCACGTCGTAGAGGCGCGCCACCTCATTGCCGAGGAACTCCGCCGTGAGCGCCGCCTCCTCGGCGACGCCCTCATCCGAGGTGCCGGCGGAGACGACGCAGACGACGCCGTTTCCGTTCGGCTCCGCGGGCGGCTCGCCCACGATGGCGAGCCCGGCGCGCTCGTGGTAGGCGAAGGGCATGGGCGCGCCCCCGGCGCCGTCCTCGAGGAGCGCGGAAGCGGCCTCGGCCTTCTCGGGGTCGAGACGCGTGACGAGCACGCGCGGCTGGCCGCTTTCGAGGAGCGTCCGGCAGATCTCGGCGATCTCAGATGCCGTCTTGCCGGCGCCGAAGACGACCTCGCCCGCGCCCGTGCGTCGCGCGCGATCGGTGTCCACCGTCGCGAAGCCGAGCTCGACGAAGCCCGCGTCTTCCGGCTCGTGACGTTCCGCTCGCTCCATGGCGCACCTTCCTCGAATTCTTCAGGCTCTCCACTATCGCAGAGCTCACACGGAATTGTCGTGACGTTCGGCGACTAGAATGATCGCGAGACCATGCAAGGCACATCGACGCGAGGACGGGTCAATGGATCGCCCCAGCTATTTCATCACGACGCCCATCTACTACGTGAACGCCGCGCCCCACCTCGGCACGGCCTACTCCACCGTCATGGCCGACGTGCAGGCGCGCTTCCGCCGCCTCACCGGCCACGACGTCCTCTTCCTCACCGGCCTCGACGAGCACGGCGAGAAGGTGGCGCAGGCGGCCGCCGAGCACGGCATGACGCCGCAGGAGTGGTGCGATTCGCTCGTGGGGGCGTTCCGCGATCTCTGGGGCTATCTGAACATCACGAACGACGACTTCATCCGCACCACCGAGGATCGCCAGACCAAGAGCGTCCAGCACCTCTGGGACGTCCTCAAGGCGAACGGCTCGATCTACAAGGGCACCTACGACGGCTGGTACTGCCAGCCCGAGGAGACGTACTTCACCGACACGCAGGTGCGCCATGCGAACGAGATGAAGTCCACGAGCGTGGACAAGCACCATCAGGCCATCGTCGAGGAGGCCAAGAAGGCCCCCGCCGACGCGCCGCTCTGCCCCGATTGCGGCCGTCCGCTCAAGCGCGTGCAGGAGGAGAGCTGGTTCTTCAAGCTCTCCGAGTTCCAGGAGCCGCTGCTCAAGCTCTATCGCGAGCATCCGCACTTCGTGGAGCCGGAGATCCGCCGCAACGAGGTGATGAGCTTCGTCGAGGGCGGCCTGAAGGATCTCTCGATCTCCCGCACGAGCTTCGACTGGGGCATCCCGCTGCCCTTCGACGAGAAGCACGTGACGTACGTGTGGTTCGACGCCCTCATCAACTACATCACGGCCGTCGGCTACGGGCAGGGCACGCCCGAGGCCGAGGCCGAGTTCCAGCGCCGCTGGCCCGCGCAGGTGCACATCGTGGGGAAGGACATCATCCGCTTCCACTGCGTCATCTGGCCGGCCATGCTCATGGCCGCCGGCCTCGAGGTGCCGGAGGAGGTCTTCGCTCACGGCTTCCTCATGGTGAAGGACGACGCCGGCGGCGACGTGAAGATGTCGAAGAGCCTCGGCAACGCCATCTCGCCCGAGAGCGTCTGCGATCTCCTCGGCGTGGACGGCTACCGCTACTACTTCATGACCGACGTGCGCCCCGGCACCGACGGCTCCATCAGCTGGGGTCGCATGGAGCAGGTCTACGACGCCGAGCTCGCGAACTCCTGGGGAAACCTCGTGAGTCGCGCCGTCTCCATGAGCGCGAAGTACTTCGACGGCACGACGCCTCCCGTCGAGGCCGGCTGGGCCGAGGGGGAAAGCGAGCTCAAGGCCATCGTCGAGGGTCGCGCGGGTGCGGGCGCCGAGCATAGGCGCGAGGACGGCTCGCCGATGGGCCTCGTCGAGCGCTACGGGCTCCTCATGGGCGACTTCGCCTACGACGAGGCGGCCACCGCGGTGATGGAGCTCGTGCACGCCGCCAACGGCTACATCGAGGCGAGTGAGCCGTGGGCGCTCGCGAAGGATCCCGCGCGCACCGGCGAGCTCGCGAACGTCATCGCCACCGTGCTCGAGGCCATTCGCATCTCCGCGCACCTGCTCGAACCCTTCATGCCCACCACCTCGGCCGAGGTGCTGCGTCGCCTGGCCGCCGAGGACGAACTCGGCACGAGCGACCTCGCGGGCGTCTGCGCGTGGGGTGGTCTCAAGGCGAGCGCTCCCGTGGTGAAGGGGGCCGCGCTCTTCCCGCGTCTCGCGCAGGCCAAGGGCGAGGGGCGCTAGGGCCCGTGGCCGAGGGGCCCGAAGAGAGGCTCAACCTCACCTCGCCCGCCACGGTGCGGGCGCTGCTCGAGGCCTACGGCGTGAATCCGCGCAAGAGCCGCGGGCAGAACTTCCTCGTCTGCGAGGGCGTGCTCAAGAAGATCGTGGAGCGCTCGGGCGTGGGGGCAGGCGACGTCGTCCTCGAGGTGGGCCCCGGCTTGGGCGTGCTCACGCGCGAGCTGGTGGAGCGGGCTCGCGCGGTCGTCGCCGTGGAGCTCGAGCCCGCGTTCGCGGAGATCTGCCGGGCGAGCTCGGGGGAGGCGGCCTCGGGAAAGCTGGCCGTCGTCCTCGGCGACGCGCTCGAAATCGAGCCCTCGATGCTCGCGGGTGCCCTCGACGAGCTGGGGTTGGGCGCGCACGGCGCGGATCCCCGAGGCCCGGGGCTGCTCGTGGCCAACCTGCCCTATTCCGTGGCAGCCACCGTGATCCTTCGCTCCTTCGAGCTCCTCGACACGCTCGAGCGCGCCTGCGTGATGGTCCAAAGCGAGGTGGCGGATCGCATCGCGGCGCGCCCCTCCACCAAAGACTACGGCGCCTACACGGTGAAGCTCGCCCTGCTCGCGCGCGTGGTCGGGCGCTTCGAGGTGGCGAGCACCTGCTTCTGGCCGGAACCCCGCGTGAGCTCCGCGGTCATCTCCCTCGCGCGGGTCGAGCGCGCCGACCGGAAGACCCTCGCGCGCGCCTCGGCTCTGGCCGATGCCGCCTTCGCCATGCGGCGCAAGACCCTGGCCAACAACCTCCGCGCCGCCGGGATTGCCCGAGAAGCGGTGGCGGGTGCCATCGCGAGGCTCGGCCTCGACGAGCGCACGCGGGCGGAGGCCCTCGCCCCCGAGGAGTTCCTCGAGCTCCTCGGCGCCCTCGACGCCGAGGCGGGCGGCGCGTGCGAGCTCGGCCCCCGCTCGGGAAAGGAGATCTCGTGAAGCCCTGGATCGAGGAGGCCCTCGAGGCCCGCACCCTCTTCTTCGACGCCAAGCATCGTCCGGTTGCGCTGCCCGCGCCGCTCGCTCCGGTGGTGGACACCCACGGCCACCTCTCCATGCTCGCGCACGAGGGCGCGAGCTGGGCGGAGATGCGCGAGGCGGCCGCCATCGCGCTCGCGCGCGCCTGGCTCGCGGGCGTCGTCTGGACGGTCTGCATCGTGGACGCGAGCGACGACGGGCGCGACCCGGGGGCCTTCCTCGAGTGGCTTTCCGAGACCGAAGCGGAGGCGCACGCCGAGATCGAGGCCGCGCTCGCCGCCGGTCTGCGCCCGGCGTTTCCCGACGAGGCGCTCCGCGTCTCGCTCTCCGCGGGAGTCCACCCGTATCACGCTTCGGGGATCGAAGACGCCCTCCCCGCGCTTCGCGAGCTCCTCTCGAGCCCGCGGTGCGTGGCGCTCGGCGAGTGCGGGCTCGACTACCACGCGGACGTAGACCGCGAGGTCCAGCGCGAGGCCTTCGAGCTGCAGCTCGCGCTCGCCCGCGAGCTCGGCCTCCCGCTCGAGCTCCACGTGCGCGACGCCGTGGGAGACGCGAGCTACGAGGCGCACGCGGAGGCCCTCGAGATCGTGCGCTCGGCGGACGTGGCCGCACAGGGAATAGATCTCCACTGCTACACGCTCGGCCCCGAGCCCCTGGAGGGCTGGATCGAGCTCGGCTGCAAGGTCGCCTTCGGCGGAGCGCTCACCTTCAAGCGCTCCGAGGCGATACGCGATGCGGCCGCGGCGTGCCCGGCGGAGGCGCTCCTCACGGAGACCGATTGCCCCTACATGGCCCCCGAGCCCCTGCGCGGGCGTCCCTCGGAGCCGGCGCTCACCCTGGCGACGGCGAATCTTCTGGCGGATGTGCGCGCGGAGGTTCTCGGCGAGGCGAGGCGAGATGCGTTCGG
The DNA here is from genome assembly GCA_947599965.1 of uncultured Atopobiaceae bacterium. GTDB lineage: Bacteria > Actinomycetota > Coriobacteriia > Coriobacteriales > Atopobiaceae > CANRLS01. Next base: position 66,523 of record CANQFP010000002.1, read on the forward strand.
CTCCGCATGGGCGAACGCCCGCGCGCTCTTCGATCGCGCCTAGGGCGAGCCTCTCACATCCACTTTCTTCAATGCGTTTTGCCAGCTTGTTTGCGAACCCCCGGATAGACGCACCGCTCCCGTGCACGGGGTGCCGAAGATCGCTAGGGTAGGGGCCCCTCCTCACGTCGAAGGGCCTCCATGCCCGCTGCCTCCAAGCTGCCGCCCGCCCTCGCGCGCCTCGCCACGGGAGCGCTCGATCTACTCTGGCCCGAGCGGTGCGTGGGGTGCGATACCCCGGGGACGCTTCTCTGCGAGGACTGCGCGAAGCGTCTGCCCACGATCGATCGGCGCTGGGCGTGCCCCTTCTGCGGCGCCCCCTTCGGCTGGCTCGTCTGCACGGATTGCACCGGGCCCTCGCCCGAGCTTCCGCGCATCGTGAGCGCGTTCGCCCACGAGGGGGCCGCGGCGCGTCTCGTGACGGTCTACAAGGACGAGCACGAGCGCCGGCTCGCGCCGCTTCTCGCCGAGGCCATCCACCTCGCCCTCCACTCCGCCTTCGAAGAGGACGGCGAGATCGTCACCCTCGACGCGATCGCCTTCATCCCCTCCACCGAGGAGGCGCTCGCGCGGCGCGGCTTCGATCCCATGCAAGGCGTGGCCCGCGAGCTCTCGGCGAGGATCGATCTTCCCGTGGCGGACGCGCTCATCCACTACAGCTCGGGCGATCAGCGCGAACTCACCGGCGAGGAGCGCGCCGAGAACGTGCGCGGTTCCTTCGAGGCCACGGGCGACGTCTTCGGAGCCCGGCTTCTCCTCATCGACGACGTGGTGACCACGGGTTCCTCGCTGAGGGAAGCCGCCCGCGCGCTGGCCGCCCGGGGTGCTCGCGTCGCCCTCGCCGCCTCGGTCACGCGAGTTTGGTGAGCTCCGCGTTGCGAGGCTCGGACGAGGCGGGAGCCCCGAGGTTGCGTTGGTATACTCCAGATGTCCCTTGCCAGGTCTGTGGTTGCGGGCGGGACGCGGGCTTTCCGCCCCCGCCTCAGTCCATGGCAGACGAGGCCCAACGGACCCACGTAAACCCGGGTGCGCGCACCCGGGCGATCACGGCTCGTTCTAGACGTAAGTCGCACCTCCCTAACGTGAGAGGGACGCCGTTCCTCGGGGAGAGAGGACTACCGTGGGGGCGCCGCGGCGCCCGAAGCGACGGTCCCGGTGCGCGAGTGTGGGGTCGAAGACCAGGTCAGCTGGGAAGGGACGCTTGCCGGGCGTCGGTTGGCGCCTTGGCCCGGCGATCGATCGGCAACCGAGAGGAAGCCCATGGCCATGAACTCCACCATCGCCCACGCTCCCGCTTCGCCTCGCGAGAGGAGCCGAAGGCTCCGGCACGGCCTGCGCCTGCTCGCGCTCGCATGCGCGCTCGTCGTCGGCGCCGTCGTGCTCGCGGGGTGCGATGTCATCCGGAACTTCAACCCTCTCGACACCACCTCGGTGGCCGACGCGCAGGCCGCGCGCCTCGCCGCGCGCGAGCCCAAGCTCCAGGCCCCCGACATCATCGAGGACGGCGTGCTCACGGTCGGGCTCATCACCTCCGAGGGGGCGCCCTCGGTGCTCGAGACCTCCACGGGCTACAGCGGCATCGACGTCGACGTGGCCGCGGCGCTCGCCTCCGAGCTCGGACTCGCCGTGAAGTACGTGCCGCTTTCCAACGACGCGACCATGGCGCTCACGCCGGTGGACGTGGTGATGGGCGTGTCCACGGCCCAGACGGGCGGGCTCGTGGTGGCCTCGGACTACATGGAGCAGGCCATCGGCTTCTTCAGGCTCGGCGAGGAGCCGACGGTGATCTCGGGCTCCGAGCTCGAGGGCCAGACCGTGGGCCTCCAGACGGGTTCCGCGAGCCAGCAGCTCCTGGCGAGCTCGAACCTCCAGATGCAGGAGACGGGCTACGCCAACATCGACGAGGCCATGGCCGCGCTCACCGCGGGCACGGTCTCCTTCGTGCTCTGCCCCGTCTATCCTGGCGCGTTCCTCGCGAACGAGCTCGGCGGCATCAGCTTCTGCGGCACCCTCGACGTGCCCACCGCCGTGGGCGTGGGCGTCTCGGCCCAGAACACCGTGCTCACCGATGCCGTCCAGACGGCGATGAACGACGTCCGCGACAACGGCGTGCTCACGATCATCCTCTCGAAGTGGGTGGGCACGCTGCCGAGGCTCACGGCCGAATCCCAGGTGACGGGCGTCTACCTGGGCGAGCAGACCCAGCCCGACGCCACGACCTCCGGCGAGGCCGGCGGCAACGCCGTGACCGGCGAGGATCTGCCGCAGGAGACCCCCGAGGGCACGGAGGGCACGGAGGGCACGGAGAACCCCGAGGCCACCGAGGGCACCGAGACCGAGGACACCGCGAACCCCGGCGACATCGTCCCACTCTGATCGGGCCGCCCGAGCGCGTTCGGCTCGAGGCGGTCATGCTCGCCGTCCGCTCCGCGCCCCGGCTCGTCTGCAAGGCTCCGCGGGCTCAAGGGCGCTCGGTGGGGTACGAATCTTCGTTGCAAGAGGCCCTGCCCATCCACCCACGAAACCGGAGGTTTCCATGGACATCAAGGTGACCGGACGCAAGATCCGCGTGACGGATTCCCTGCATGATCGCGTCATCTCCAAGATCGGAGACGCGCTCAAGGTCTTCGACATCCAACCGATGTCGGCCGACGTCGTGCTCAGGGTGGCCAGCTACAAGGGCACCAAGGAGCGGGCGATCTGCGAGGTCACCGTGCGCGTGCGCGGCACGGTCGTGCGCGTGACGGCCACCAAGGACGACATCGAGGCCGCCATCGACGAGGCCGCGCGCATGGTGTCGCGCCAGCTTCGCAAGTACAAGACCAAGGTCATCGACAAGCGCCATCGCTCCCACGGCGAGGATCTGCCGCCCGTGGTGCCCGGCAGCGAGCTGGGCGAGATCGTCGAGAAGGGCGAGGAGGAGGAAGAGGAGGACGACGACCGTCTCGTCCGCACGAAGTACATCGAGTACACGCGCCTCACCGAGGAGGACGCGCTCGTGCAGGCGGACCTGCTCGGCCACGACTTCTACGTCTTCCGCGACATGCAGACCGGCAACGTGCACGTGATCTACCATCGTAAGGATGGCGGGTACGGCATCCTGAAGCCGGAGGAGGAGAGCCCCGAGGCCTAGAATCCGCCTCACAGCACGTCGAGGCCGCGAGCGCAGCTCGCGCCCGTTGAGATGAAACCGGGAACGGGGACCGCAAACCGCGAGCATGAGCGGGGCGCGGGCCCCGCGTCCCGTGAAGGAGGAGCCCATGGCCGACGAGAACGTCGACACGGCACACATCGCCGAGAGCGAAGACGACACCCTCAATCCCGAGGGCCTCGCCCCCGATGCCCCCAAGGAGATGGTCGAGGACGAGGAGCAGCGCTCCGGCGTCCACGAGTCGAACTACACGCAGCCCGTCTACCACAACCTTCGCAAGGTGAACATCATCGTGGACAGCTGCGGCGACTTCGACCCGCTCGTGGCCCACGCCCTCGACATCACCATCATCGGCTTCCCCTACGTGGTGGACGGCCAGGAGCACATCGACGACCTCTGGGAATCGATGAGCGCCCACGACTTCTACGAAGCCATGCGCAAGGGCGCCGACGTCTCGACGTCGGCTGTCACGCCGGGCCGCTACCTCGAGTTCTTCGAGGAGGCCGCCAAGAAGGGCGTGCCCACGGTCTACCTCGGCTTCACCGCCGGCCTCTCCTCCTCGATCCACTCCGCCGAGGAGGCGGCGCAGCTTCTCAAGCAGGACTACCCCGACTTCGAGCTCCACATCGTCGACAACAAGTGCCCCTCGGCGGCGGCCGAGCTCCTGGCCATCGAGGCCGTGCACCAGGCCGACCTCGGCGCCACGGCGGCCGAACTCGTGGCCTGGGCCAAGGAGGCGCGCTACTACATCCAAGGCTATTTCACCCTCGAGAACTTCGACGCGCTCGCCAAGGGCGGCCGCATCCCGCCCCAGGCCGCGGCCATCGGCGGCAAGCTCGACATCAAGCCCGAGCTCTCCTA
>CANQFP010000003.1 GCA_947599965.1 uncultured Atopobiaceae bacterium
TTCCCCTCCAGGACTTCACGTCCGACTCCGACATCGACTGGTCGCAATCGGTCTCCGACATCGACACGCAGCTCTACAAGAAGTACGGCCTGTCTGAGGACGAGATCGACTTCATCGAGACGCATGTGAAGCCGATGGAGTGACCATGCCTCCCAAGATCAAATCCTTCGTAGAGGTAGAGCCTCGGGTTTACGCCTACATCACGCCGGAGATCGAGAAGCACCACGGCTGGTCGAAGATCGGCTACACGGAGAAGCAGACTCCCGAAGATCGCGTGAGGCAACAGACCCATACCGTCGACATCGACTACGTGATCGAATGGCACGAGAGGGCCCAGTACACCGACGGTACCGGCGAACTCTTCCGGGATACCGACTTCCACAACTATCTCGAGCGGCACGAGGGCGTTGATCGCATCCCGGGCACGGAATGGTTCCATATCGTCGCTCCCGAATCACATGACACGTTCCTCACCTTCGCCGCACGCGGAATAGAAGCCATCGAAGATGGATCCAATTACGTCTTGCGAGATGAGCAACTTGATGCCGTCGAGAAGACGCGAGCGTATTTCGAGGCCGGGGGCACGGAATTCCTCTGGAACGCCAAGCCGCGCTTCGGGAAGACCCTGACGGCCTACGACCTCGTTCGCACGATGGGCATGAGGAACGTGCTCGTCCTCACGAACCGTCCCGCCATCGCGCATTCATGGCTTGATGACTTCGTGAAGTTCATCGGTTGGCAAGATGGCGGGCGCTATGCCTTCGTCACGGACAACAACGTGCTCAAAGGCCAAAACGGCGTGACGTCGCGCAGCGTCTACGCGCATCGGACGAGCGCGGAACGGCCCGATTCGCCGACCGCACATCGAATGATCGCCTTCGAATCGTTGCAAGGCCTCAAAGGATCGGTCTATTTCGGCGGTGACTACGACAAGCTCAAATGGCTCACGCAGGTCAAATTCGACCTGCTCGTACTCGACGAATCGCACGAGGGCGTCGACACGGAGCTCACCGAGCTCGCGCTCAGGCAGATCAAGCGAACTCGCACTCTCTTTCTTTCCGGGACACCCTTCAAGGCGCTGGCGGACGCGCGTTTCGATGAGGACCAGATCTTCAACTGGACGTATCTCGATGAGCAGCAGGCGAAGCTCGACCACGAACGGGATGAGGTGAACCCCTACGAGGACATGCCCTCGATGGAGATGTACACCTACCAGATGTCCGCCATGATCGAAGGCGAGCTCTCGAAGCGAGCCGACCTCTCCGAGGGCAGGTCCGCCGACATAGCCTTCGATCTCAACGAATTCTTCGCCGTTCAGGAGACCGGGGCATTCCGGCACAAGGAGTCCGTGGAGCGCTTTCTCGAATCCTTGACCACGCAGGAGAAGTATCCGTTCTCCACTCCGGAACTCCGTGCGGAGCTCTCCCACACCCTCTGGATTCTCGACCGAGTCGACTCGGTGAGAGCCCTGGCCAAGATGCTCGCCGCCCACCCGGCTTTCAAGGACTACAAGGTGGTCGTGGCGGCCGGCGACGGCAAACTCGACGAGGAAACCGAAAACAGGACGGCGTACGAGCGGGTCAAGCGGGCCATCGCGGAGAACGACAAGACCATCACGCTCTCCGTCGGGCAGTTGACGGTGGGCGTGACCATTCCCGAGTGGAGCGGCGTGCTCATGCTGTGCAACATGAGGAGCGCCCAATCCTACGTGCAGGCGGCGTTCCGTGCGCAAAACCCGTGCTTGTTCGAGAAGAACGGGAAGTTCTATCGCAAGGAGCGGGCGTACGTCTTCGATTTCGACCCCGCCCGCACCCTCATCGTGTATGAACAGTACGCGAACAGCCTGAAGCCGGGAACGGCGGGTGGAGCCGGAACCGCCGAAGACCACAGGCAAAACGTAAAGAGGCTGCTGAACTTCTTCCCCGTGATCGCAGAAGACGATGCGGGGAAGATGGTGCCCCTCGACGCGAGCAAGGTCCTGTCGATGCCGCGCAAGATCAAGTGCGAGGAGGTCGTGCGCCGGGGCTTCATGTCCAACTATCTCTTCCAGAACATCTCGAACCTCTTCAGCTCCCCGGCGCTTTACAAGGTGATCATGGAGAGCCTCCAACCCTATAAGGAGCCGAGGCCGAAGCACACGGTTATCGAGAGCATCGAGGACATCGTGGTGGATGCCCATGGGGACGTCGTCACGTCGCCCGAGACGGTTCGCAGGAAGGCCAAGGACCTGTTCAGCGAGAAACAGTACGAGTCCGTTGAAAAGGTCGTGAGCATTCCCATCCGCCTCGCGTCGTCCGAGCACGATCTCGACGAGGTCAAAGCGAAGATCGAGCGGCATGCCGACGATGTCGCCCAGGCCCTGAGCGATACCTTCGTCAACACGGCGTTGGAGGCGAGCGATCTGAAGCCGCGTGCAGAAGCGCGTCTACGGAGGAAGCTCGAGGACGCGGTCACGAAGTCCTATGGCAGCGTGGTGCAGGATTACGAGCGCGAGGTTCGCATAGCCGCCACGGAGTTCGAAAGCTCGAAGAAGGCCGCCGATACGGAACTTGAATTGCAGGAGGCTCGGAAGGCCTTTGAAGCGGCGACGCAGGAGGCGGATCGCAATCTCGCCGCAGCCCTCGAGGAGGTCAGCCAGACGATTCTCGAGGAACAGCCTCTCGCAATCGTCGAGACGATCGAGCGCGAGGAGACGTTGACCAAGAAGCAGAACGTGGAGAACGCGATCCGCGACCATCTTCGGGGATTCTCGCGGACGATACCGAGCTTCATCATGGCCTATGGCGATCGCAACCTCACGTTGGCCAACTTCGACGACTACACCGAAGACGATGTGTTCAGGGAAGTCACGGGAATCACGGAAGATGAGTTTCGCCTGCTACGCGACGGGGGAGACTATCGTGACCCGGAGACGGGCGAGGTGTCGCATACGGAGGGCCATTTCTTCGACGCGACGGTCTTCGACGATTCCATCCAACAGTTCCTCGACAAACGCGATGAGCTGCAGAATTACTTCGACGAGACGCTCGTGGAGGACATCTTCGATTACATCCCACCCCAGAAGACCAACCAGATCTTCACGCCCAAATGGGTTGTGAGGGAGATGGTCGACCTCCTCGAGCAGGAGAATCCGGGGTGCTTCGATGATCCGAACGCCACCTTTGCGGATCTCTACATGAAATCAGGCCTCTTCATCACCGAGATCGCAACGAGGATGTACAACAGCGAGGCTCTGATGGATGCCATTCCCGATGACGATGAGCGCATACGCCACATCTTGCTCGAGCAGCTCTACGGCATGGCGCCGACGAAGATCATCTACCTCATCGCCATGAACTTCATTTTCGGCTTCAACGATGAGCTGCGACAGCAGGCGGCGGAGGGGAAGCTCAAGCACTACGCGCTGGCGGATGCCGCCCAAGCCGCGAAGCAAGGCACGCTGCAGAGACTCGTGAACGGGAAGTTCGGACGTTAGGTCGCTACGGGAAGTGCAGTCCGTGCCCGCACGCACGCCGTGCGGGTGTTGTTCGGCTTGAGCGGCTCTACACTGGGAAGTAATCGATGAACACCGCTGCCCGCGGAAGGACGCACCATGCACTACGAGGAGATTCCGCTGCGTGAGGATGGTACGGCGACGCTTCGCTGCTATCTCCTCGATCCCATGGTCTCGAGCAAGGCAAAGAAGATCCGCCCCGCCATGCTCATCTGCCCCGGTGGCGCCTACCTCTCGCTCTCGAACAAGGAGGGCGAGCCGGTGGCGGCGCGGTGGATGGGCTACGGCTACCAATGCTTCGTCGTGATGTACAAGCACTACGTCGTCTCCGACCCCACGCCGGAACATCCGGAGCCCGTGGTCGATGCCGGTGCGCACTACCCCGAGCCGACGATCGATCTCATGCGCGCCATGGCGATCGTGCGCGAGCACGCCGATGACTGGGCGATCGACTCAGATCGCGTCTACTGCATGGGCTTCTCCGCCGGCGGCCACGTGGTGGGCACCCTGGCGGAGCGCTTCGACGATACCGAGCTCCTGAAGCGAGCCTCGGCGACGGCGGATGCGGTGAAGCCCACGGCCATCGTGCTCGGCTATCCGATGGTGGGAGTGAGCGACCCCACTGGCTCGCGCCACGGCAACGCCCCCTGGCTCGCAGCGGTGGCCGCGCTCATGCCGTCCGCGATCTTCGGCACGGAGAATCCCACCGTCGAGCAGGAGGCCGAGATCGATCTCGCGCTCCATGCGCGCTCGGACATGCCGCGCGTCTTCATCTGGCTCTCCGCCGAGGACGAGGCGCTTCCGCCCACGGACACGCTCGACTTCGCGAAGGCGCTCTGGGAGAAGGAAGTGCCCTGCGAGCTCCACATGTACCAAACGGGCCCGCACGGCACGTCGCTCTGCGACTGGTCGAGCGAGGGCTCTCCGCAGGATCTCCAGCCCTATTCGGCGCACTGGGTGGGGGAGTGCCTGCGCTGGCTCGACCGCGACGCGAAGCACGAATGAGGCGCTTGCACTCTTATCGTGCTCTCCAGGCTCGCTGGGCGATAGAACGGGCGTCCGAGGGGAACAAATCGCGTATATACAGAGCGAGACGAGCGTTCCGATCGAGAAACGGGGGCCATCATGGCTGACGATCCCAAGAACGATGTGAAGCAGGAGAACGAGGACGACTTCTTCGTCGATCCCGAGGGCGCTCCCGTCTTCGAGGACGTGAAGGACGATCCCGACGCGGCGAACGAGGAGACCTTCACCGATCCCCTGACCGAGGAGAACCCGCTCGACGGCTACGCCGAGATGCATCTCATCGACGGCAACAACTAGCCGATTGGCAGGGGCGACTCGAAAGGGGCCGTGGTCTTCGGACCGCGGCCCTTTTTCCCGGGCTGATGGCGCGGCGCGACTAGAGCACGAGTGCGCCGAGGTAGAAGTGGATCATGCCGCCCACGTAGAGCGCGAAGAGGATGCCGCACGCCCAGTAGCAGACCTTGTCGATGACCTTTAGGGTGTCGGGATTGCTCACCATGTGCACGAGCATGAGCCCCTGGCCGAGCGAGACGGCCACGTGCATCATCACGAATCCGAAGAACGCGAGCTCGGTTGCCACGTAGAAGAGAAACATCAGCAGGTCGAGCTTCTCTCCCGTCGCGACGGCGCCGAACGCCTCGATGTGGAAGTGCAAAAGGATGATGATCGCGATCGCGCTCACACGCTGGATGAGGATCGATCTCGGGTCCTTCTTGTAGGTGAGGGCGCCACCTTCGGCAAAGAAGAAGAACAGCACGAGCACGAGGAACACGTGGACGACCACGCAGCCGGCGATGATCCACGCCGAGCTCACGGCGACGTCGCGGTTGTACCAGCCGGTCCACATGGACCAGCCCATCATGAGCGAGTGATAGCAGAGTGCGAGCACCGTGATGAGGGCGATCCACGCGTTCACGCGCCGGAGTCCGAGCCCCGGCACCGAGGGGCGGGGTTTCACGGCGGAGGATGGGCGGGCCGGTGTGAGGGAGCTGGCGGATTTCTGCGGGCTCATGGGCGGTGCCTCGGCTTTCGATCGATCAGACGTGCCTTGGCCCCACTCTACTCGCGGCGCGCCGGGGAGGCGCCGAGCCCTGCGTGAGCGGTGGAGAGCGGGTCGCCTCCCTAGCGCACGAAGAGCCGCACGAGCTTCTCCGAGAGCTCGCGATAGGGCTGGTAGCGAAGCGGGAGATCCATCCACGTGAGCTTGTTCACGATGCTCTTCTCGTGGCTGAAGGCCTCGTAGCCGCGTTTGCCGTGGTAGGAGCCCATGCCACTCGCGCCCACGCCGCCGAAGGGCATGGACGAGGTGGCGAGGTGGATCACGACGTCGTTCACGCACCCGCCACCGAAGGCGTGCTCGCGCATGACCTTGTGGGAGAGGATCGGATCCTCGCTGAAGAAGTAGAACGCGAGCGGGTGCGGGCGCTCGTCCACCTCGGCGAGGGCCGCGTCGAGGTCGTCGTAGGCGATGATCGGCAGGATCGGGCCGAAGATCTCCTCGCCCATGCAGGCGTCGTCCCACGAGACGTTCGTGAGGACGGTGGGGGAGATCTTGCGCTCGGACGCGATGGCCTCGCCGCCGACCGCGACCTTGAGCGGGTCGATGAGACCGAGCAGGCGCCGGTAGTGCTTGTCGTTCACGATGGCCACGAGATCGGGGTCCTCGAGCGGGTTCTGGCCGAACTGGCGGTGGATCTCCCCCTCGATCTCGTCGACGAGCTCTTGGGCGATGGCGCGATCGACGAGCACGTAGTCAGGCGCCACGCAGGTCTGGCCGGAGTTCAGGAACTTGCCCCAGACGATGCGGCGCGCGGCGAGGGCGACGTTGGCCGTCTGCTCGACGATGCAGGGGCTCTTGCCGCCGAGCTCGAGGATGGCAGGCGTGAGGCGCTCGGCGCAGTGGCGGAGCACCTCGCGGCCCACGGGCTGGCTCCCGGTGAAGAACACGAGGTCGAAGGGCTCGTCGAGGAGCGCCTTGTTCTGCTCGCGGCCTCCGGTCACGCAGGTCACGTGCTCGGGGCCGAAGGCATCCGCGATGAGCTTGCGGATGATGGCGCTCGTGGCGGGGGAGTAGGCGCTCGGCTTCACGACGCAGCAGTTCCCGGCCGCGATGGCGTCCACGAGCGGATCCATCGTGAGGAGGAAGGGATAGTTCCACGGGCTCATGATGAGGGTCGTGCCCATGGGCGAGCGGGTCGTGTAGGAGACGGAGGCGGTCTGGGCGAGCGGCGTCCAGGCGAGCTTGTCGGCCATGGAGCCGAGGAGATGGCGCTTCTGGTAGTGGAGCTCGGAGAGCACGAGCCCGACCTCGCACATGTAGGACTCGAAGCGGCTCTTGGAGAGATCGGCCGCCAGGGCATCGTAGATGTCCTGCTCGTGTTCGAGGATGGCGTGCTCGAGCTGGTCGAGGGCGCGAATCCGGAAGCTCCGCTCGAGCGTGCGGCCCTCGGCGAACCACGCCCTCTGGCGGCTCACGAGCTCCGTGATCTCCCGGGCGCGCGCCTCCGGGGTGTCCTCGGGGCCCTCCTCGAGCTCCTCGGCGGGCGCCATGAGCGCGCGGAAGACGTTGGCGAGGCTGCGGGCGTCCATGAGCACGGGCACGGGGTAGAGCGGATTGGCCTCGGCCGCGGCCCATTCCGAGAGCTGCGGGATGTCGGCGCGACGGATCTCGGGGAAGGTATCGGGAATGCCGAAGCGCACCTTCATCTCGACGATCTTGGCGATGAAGCGCTGGGCCGCCTCGTGGGCCGGCGTGGAGGGGGTGGCGAGCCCGGCGGCGACGGCGAGATCGGCCAGCTTCGGCTCCGCGGCCTCTCCGTAGATCTCGAGCATGAGCGGCAGGATCACCGCGTTAGCGTAGCCGTGGGGGATGTCGTAGGCGCCGCCGAGCGCGTGCGCGACGGCGTGCACGTAGCCCACGTAGGAGACGGTGAACGCGCATCCCGCGAGGTAGGCGGCTTGGAGCATGGCACGTCTGGCCGCGAGGTCCTCCGGATGCCCGTAGCTCTCCTCGAGGTTCTCGAAGATGAGGCGCACGGCCTCGAGGGCATCGGATCGGGTCTGCTCGGTGGTGGAATTGCCGATGTAGGCCTCCACGGCGTGGGTGAGGGCGTCGAGGCCGGTCGTGGCCGTGAGCGAGGGCGGCAGCGTGCGCGTCATCTCGGGATCGAGCACGGCGTAGCGGGGGATGAGCGGGAAGTCGTTGATGGCGTACTTGTGGCGCGTGCGCGCGTCGACGATGACGGCGGCCAGCGTCACCTCGCTGCCGGTGCCGGCGGTCGTGGGGATGGCGATGAGGAGCGGCAGGGGATGGAGCACCTTCAGGATGCCCGCGAGCTTCGAGAGCGGCGTGCGCGGGCGGGCGACGCGGATGCCCACGCCCTTGGCGCAGTCGATGGAGGAACCGCCGCCCACGGCCACGATGGCGTCGCAGCCCTCCGCCTTGTAGAACTCGTAGGCCTCCTCCACGGTCTCCGTCGTGGGATTGGCGCGCACGTCGGCGAAGATCGCGCAGCCGATGCCCGTCGCGTTGATGGCGCTGATGAGCTCCTTCGTGCCCTCGAGCTGGTAGACGCCCGGGTCGGTGACGATGAGCGGACGCCTCGCACCCTCCTTGCGCAGGATCTCCGGCACGTCCTTCACCGAATCGAGCACCTCGGGCCGGCGATAGGGGAGCACGGGGATGGCAACGCCCATGCCGGTTTGGAACGTGCGGCACCAGGCCTGCTCGATGGGGTTCATGGAGGATCCTTCCGGTTGACGATGCGCGAGGCGCGGGGTGGCGATGAAGCGTCGCGTGCGGTTTTCTCGATTGGTTGAAAGTTCAACCTCGCGCATTCTAGCGGACCGTGGCACCTCCGATGCCCTACGTTGCGATCTCAACTAAGGATGAGCTAAGGATGAGACGAAGAACGGGTCGCCCGGTTCCAAACGGCCCTTGGGACGAGCGGTGCGTTTTGAACAAATCCGCCTCGCGAATGGGGCGAATTGTTGTGACGGCCCTGTGGTTCACTAGGCGCAGCCGAGGGCATGCGCCCTCGGTGCTCGAGTTTCGGCGACGGGAGCGGGCGATGCGATTTCTGCACATCGGCGATCTTCATCTCGGCAAGGTGGTCTCGGGCTATTCCATGCTCGAAGATCAATGCCAAACGTTGGAGCGGCTGTTGGACGATGCCGAGGAGGCCGAGGTGGAGGCCCTCGTCTTCGCGGGGGATCTCTACGATCGCTCGGCTCCCTCCGCCGAGGCCGTGGCGCTTCTGGATTGGCTTCTCACCGAGGCCTCGGAGCGGGGCTTCGAGGTGCTGCTCATCCCCGGCAACCACGATTCCGCCGAGCGCGTGGGATATGGTTCGGTGCTCCTCGAGCGTCAGGGCGTGCATGTGGCGCCGCCCTTCGCCGGCTCGATGACGAGCGTCATCCTCGAGGACGCGTACGGCGAGGTGCGCTTTTGGCTTCTGCCGTTTCTGCGGCCGGGCACCGTGCGCCCCTTCTTCGAGGAGGCCGAGATCGGCTCGGACTACGCCGCGGCGCTGGGAGCGGTGCTCGAGGCCGCGAGCGTGGATCCTGGCGAGCGCAACGTCCTCGTGGCGCATCAGTTCGTGCGTGCCGGCGGTGCGGAGCCCGAGCGAAGCGATTCCGAGACGAGCATCGGCGGTCTCGATGGCGTGGATGTCTCGCTCTTCGACGACTTCGACTACGTGGCCCTGGGGCACCTCCATCGTCCCCAGCGGGTGGGGCGTGGTACCGCGCGCTACGCCGGATCGCTCTTGAAGTACTCGCTCTCCGAGGCCCATGGGCAGAAATCGGCCGTGCTCGTGGACCTGGGGCCGAAGGGCGAGGTGGAGTGGTCGCTCCTGCCGCTCAGGCCGCCGCACGATCTTCGCGAGATCCGCGGGCCGCTCGACGAGCTTCTCGCCGAGGAGGTGCTCGGAGCGGCCGATCGCGAGGACTACGTCCACGCCATCCTCACCGATGACGAGCCCCCGGTCGACGCCCTCGCGCGGCTTCGCGCGACGTTCCCCAGGCTCATGGCCATGGATGTGGATAACGCGAGCACCCGGCGCATCGCCGATCTCGCCCACGTCCAGGTGGAGGAGGCGGCGGACGACCCCCTCGAGCTCTTCGAGCGCTTCTTCGAGGAGCAGACGGGGCGTGAGGTCTCGAGTGTGCAGCGCGAGTTCTTGAACGAGGTCTTCGCCGAGTGCCTCGTCGATTTCGAGGGGAGTGCCTCATGAGGCCGATCAAGCTCACCATGAGCGCCTTCGGGCCCTACGGCTCCACCGTCGAGGTGCCGTTCTCAGAGCTCGGAGACCGTGGCATCTATCTCATCACGGGAGACACCGGAGCCGGCAAGACGACCATCTTCGACGCCATCTCCTACGCGCTCTTCGGCGAGACCTCCGATGCCGATCGCCCGGCCGCGGCGCTCAGGAGCCATTTCGCATCCCCGGATCTGCCCACCGAGGTGGAACTCGAGTTCAGCTATCGGGGAGAGTGCTATCGCGTGACGAGGACCCCGAGGCAGGAGCGTCCGAGGAAGCGCGGGGAGGGCATGCTCACGGCCGATCCGACGGCACGGTTGCGCCTGCCCGACGGCAGGGAGGTGGAGGGTGTCTCGGCGGTGGACGCAGCCGTGCGCGAGCTGCTCGGATTCGACAAGGAGCAGTTCCGCCAGATCGCGATGATCCCCCAGGGGCAGTTCCGTCGCCTGCTCACCGCCTCGTCGGACGATCGGCGAAAGATCTTCCGAGAGCTCTTCGGCACGGCGCCCTTCGAGGCCGTGCAACGCGAGCTCAAGAACCGTCAGATGGCGCTCTATCGCTCGGATGCGGAGGCCAAGACGGCCATCGCCTCCACGCTGAGACTCGTGCAGCTCACCGGTGAGGAGCGCAGCGGCGCCTTCGAGGAGCTGCGGGAACATGCCGCCGTGAAGGGTGACGCGGTGCTCGAGTTGCTGCGTGCCCAGAAGCGCCAGGACACCGCCGAGGAGAAGCGCCTCGATGGCGAGATCGCTCACCTCACCGCGCGGATGAGTGCGGTGGACGCATCGCTCAACGAGGCCAAGCGCAGGGAGCGGATCATCGCCGAGCTCGATCAGCTGGAGGAGCGCATCGCCGAGCTCGAGGCGGCGCGCGCCAGGGCCGAAGCCGCTCGCACGAAGGCCGAGAGCCATGAGCCGGAGATCTCCGAGCTCGCGCTTCGCGCGCGGACTCTCACGGCGGCGCTCGACGATCTGCGCGCACTCGAGAAGGCGCGTTCGGAGGTGGCAGAGCTCGAGCGGGAAGCTCGCACATCGGATACCGGGCTCGTCGATTCCCGCCTGGACCTCGAGCGATCTCTTGGCAGCAGCGTCGTCCTTCCCGATGGTTCGACCAACTCCTCGGCGTTGGAATTCGTGCTCGATGCGTCGAGAAACCACGTGGCGGAGCTCCGCGCTCGGGGTGCGGAGCTGGAGGGCGCGCTCGGCGAGCGCGCCCGGGTCCAATCCGAGCTCACGGCCCTCGGCGAGAATCGCGATGCCCTGGTCGGGCGGCTTCGGGAGCTCGCCGATCTCGAGGAGCGGGTCGATGGGGCCGAGACGGCGGAGAAGCGCGCCGCGGAGGCGTATGCGCGAGCCCGCGCGGCGGCCGATGAGACGCTTCACCTCTTCACGTCGTTCGAGCGGCGGTTCCTCGACGAGCAGGCGGGCGTTCTCGCAGAGCGCCTCGAGCCCGGGGAACCGTGCCCCGTCTGCGGTTCCCGCGAGCATCCCGCCCGTGCCCATCGTTCCGAGACGTGCCCGAGCGAGGCGGAGGTCGAAGCGGCCCGGCTGCGCTCCGAGCACGATCGAGAGGCGGCCGCGGCGGCATCGAGGCGTGCCGGCGAGGCGGCGGCCCGAGCCGAGGCCGCGCGCGAGGCCCGTGCGGAGTTCCTCGCAACCAAGGGAACCGCGGAGGCGATGAACGGAGAGCTCGAACGCCTTGCGGAAGAGGCCGCGCGCAAGGAGCGGGATGCCGGGCGGCTCGCCGCCCGATGTGCCGAGCGGGAGCGGGCACTCGAGGGCGCCGACGCCCTCGAGCGGCGCATCCGGAGCGCCGAAGCGGCCAGAGACGAGCTTGTGAAGCACTCCCAGGAACTCGCCAAGCGCATCGCCTCGGCAAGGGCGCACGCGGAAACACTCGAACAAGGGCTCCCGGTGCGAAGCCTTGCCGAGGCCAACGCCCAGATCGAGGCGGCGAAGAAGCGGATGGACACCTTGAACGCCGCGCGAGAGCGGGCGCGCTTAACCTTCGACGAGGCGACGGCGGCCCACGGGGCGGCAACGGCCGATCGTGAGGCGCGCCGGAAGTTGCTCGCCGAGCTTCCCGAGGCGCGCCTCGAGGATATCGAGGCGCAGAGAGGAGAGCTCGAGGCGCGTCGACGCGAGCTCGCCGATGAGCGCGACGGCGTGCACGCCCGGCAGAGCACGAACGAGAGAGCCGCACGCGAGCTCTCCTCATGGCTCGGGCGCTACGACCGCCTGCTCGAGGAACACGGCGTCGTGGATGTTCTCGCAAACGCCGCCACCGGCAACCTCCCGTCGGCCGCGAAGGTCACCTTCGAGACGTTCGTCCAACAGGCCTACCTCGATCGCGTTATCGCCGCGGCCAATCGGCGCCTCGAGATCATCGCCAACGGGCGCTACGAGCTCCGACGGCGCAAGGAGGCCTCCGACAGGCGGCATCAATCGGGTCTCGAGCTCACGGTCCTCGATCGTCGCACGGGCAGGGAGCGCGATGCGGCCACGCTCTCCGGAGGGGAGTCCTTCGAGGCCTCGCTCTCGCTCGCCCTCGGGCTCTCCGATGAGGTGCAGGCGCGTGCCGGCGGAATCCGCCTCGACACGCTCTTCATCGACGAGGGCTTCGGCTCGCTCGATTCCGAGGCGCTCCAAAACGCCATCCGCATGCTCACGAGCCTCACGCCCGAGGACAAGCTCGTGGGTATCATCAGCCACGTGGATGCCTTGAGGGAATCCATCGACACGCGCATCGTGGTGACGTCGGGGCGCGAGGGCTCTTCGCTTTCCGTCGAGGTCTAGACATGGAAAACGCCGTACGGGGCAACGCATCTCGCTATCGGGAGGTTCGGAGGATCCTCTGGACCATCCTCGCCCTGAACGTGCTCGTGGCGCTCGCGAAGTTCGGTTGGGGCACGATTTCCGGCTCCATGGCCATGACCAACGACGGCATCGCGAGCTTCTTCGACGGATTCTCGAACCTCGTCGGGCTGCTCGGCGTGCGCATCGCCGCGAAGCCGCCGGACGCCTCGCATCCCTATGGCCACGCGAAGTACGAGACCTACGCCTCGGCGGTCATCGGCGTGGCGCTGCTCATCGCCGCTGCCGAGATCGCCACGAAGGCCATCTCGTCGCTCGTGGGCGGTGAGAGCGTCATTCTCGTCGATTGGGTGAGCTACGCAGTCATGGTGGGCACCCTCGTCGTGAACCTCGGCGTCTCCATCTGGGAATCGCGCCAGGGCGCGCGCCTCAAGAGCGAGGTGCTCGAGGCCGATGCCAAGCACACGCGCTCAGACGCCTACGTCTCCGTCTCCGTCATCTGCTCCCTCGTCTTCGTACAGCTCGGCATCGCCGCCGCTGATGCCGTGGTATCGCTCCTCGTGGCCGTGGCGGTGCTCGGTTCGGCCATCTCGATCTTCCGCCAGGCGTCGCGCACGCTGGGCGATGCCTCGCGTCTGAGCACGGTCGCCGTGGCACGTCTCGTGGAAACCGTGCCGGGAGTTCGCTCGGTGCACGAGGTGCGAAGCCGGGGGAGCGAGGGTGAGGTCTACGTGGACCTCCACATCCTGCTCGATCCGGAGATGACGCTCATGGAGGCCCATGATCGGGCCACCGAGGTCGAGCGCCTCATCGAGGAGATCTATCCCGAGGTGGCAGACGTCATGGTGCACATGGAACCGGACGTCGCCGAGGAGCGCCGAGACGCCCTCGGTCCCGGGATTCCGCGCGAGGAGTATGGTTCGGGGAGCCGCATGCGAAGGAGTGCGGGTGCGAGAAGGAGACAGTCATGAGAGCCGAGGGAGCGTTTTTCCTGGGAGCCGAGGCCGATCCCGTCTTCGAGGTCCGCGAGATGGAGTTCGGCGAGATCGGACCCCATGAGGTGCTCGTGGAGGTTCGCGCCTGCGGTGTCTGCGGCACCGACGTGCACATCTACCACGGCGAAAAGGGGTCCGCGGACGTGACGCCGCCCGTGGTGCTCGGCCATGAGTTCTCCGGTCGCGTCGTCGAGGTGGGCTCGGAGGTGGAGGTCGTGGCGCCCGGGGATCACGTGACGCTCGATCCCAACATGTACTGCGGTCGCTGCCGGCCCTGCCGCATGGGTAGGAAGCAGTGCTGCGAGCATCTCTTCGCCCTCGGCGTGAACGTGAACGGCGGTTTCGCGGAATACGCGCTCTGCCCCGACACCCAGTGCTATCCCGTCTCCAAGGACGTGGGTTTCGAGGCGGCTGCCATGGCCGAGCCCCTGGCCTGCGCCATCCACGGCATCGATCAGGCGAACATTCGCGAGGGCGAGAACGTGCTCGTCATCGGCGGCGGCACCTTGGGCCAGATGATGTGCCAGCTCGCCCAAGCGGCGGGTGCCTCCACGGTCATCCTCTCCGAGCCGGTGAAGCTTCGCCGGGAGGTGGGCCTCGCCCTTGGCGCGGACGCGGTCATCGACCCCATCCACGAGGATCTCGTCGCCGAGGTGGCGGAGATCTGCGGCGCGCCCGGGGCCGACGTGGTCATCGAATGCGTGGGCAATCCCCGCGTCGCCCGTCAGGCCATCGACGCCGCCGGCCCCTGCGGTCGCGTCGTGCTCTTCAGCGTACCGGCCGTGGACGCGACCCTCGAGCTTCCGCTCTTCGACGTCTACGCCAAGGAGCTCACGATCGCGGGTTCGCGCATCAACCCCGATACGCACCAGCGAGCCGTGAACCTCCTGGACGCGGGGCTCGTGGACGTGACGAAGCTCATCACGCATCGCTTCGGCATCGATGAGCTCGAGCAGGCGATCCTCACCCAGCAGGGCTCCGATTCCATCAAGGTGATCGTCACCCCCTAGCCGGAAGCGCTCGGCCAGAGCGCGGCGAGCGCGGGGTACATACCACGGCAGTGGCTTCGATGAGGTGGGAGGCGCCGTGGCCGACACGCGTGAGAGTTCCGAGATCCGTGCGCAGACGCCCGCCGCGCGCATCGACGCCGCGAGCCGCGCCAAGACCCTCACGCGGATCCTCTGGATCGGCTTCGCGCTGAACGTGGTCGTCGCCGTCTTCAAGTTCGTCTACGGCAACGTCACGTGCTCCATGTCCATGACCAACGACGGCATCGCGAGCTTCCTCGACGCCGGCTCGACGCTCATCGGCCTCGCCGGCGTATCCATCGCGAGCCGTCCGCCCTCCGATCGCCACCCCTACGGCCACGCCAAATACGAGACCTACGCCTCGGTGGCCATCGGCGTCATCCTCATCGTCGCCGCCGGCGACATCGCCCGCGAGGCGATCGAGACGCTCCTCGAGGGCGGCAGCCATGTCATGGTGGATTGGGCGAGCTACGTCATCATGCTCGGCACCATGGCCCTCAACATCTGGGTCGCCTGGTGGGAGGGCCGCTGGGGCCGCGAGCTCCACTCCGAATCGCTCACCGCCGACGCCAAGCACACGTGGACCGACGTCTACGTCTCGGTCTCGGTCATCTGCTCGCTCATCTTCGTGCAACTCGGCTATCCCGCGGCCGACGCCCTCGTCTCCCTCATCGTCGCCCTCGCGGTGCTCGCCTCGGCGATCTCCATCTTCCGCGAGGCGAATCGCACCCTCTCCGACGTCTCGCGGCTCGACGCCGGCGAGGTGGCCGAGATGGTCGAGGGCGTGCCGGGCGTCGCCGGCGTCCACGAGGTGCGCAGCCGCGGCACCGAGGGCGAGGTCTACGTCGACCTCCACGTGCTCCTCGATCCGGAGATGACGCTTCGCGAGGCCCACGAGGTGGCGAGCGAGGCCGAGGCGCTCCTCGAGCGCACGTTTCCCGAGGTGGCGGATGTGAGCGTGCTCATGCGGCCGGCCGAGGACGCGGCGGGAGGCGCATCGGCGGACGATGCACCCGCTCCGGGCGCCTAGGCGAGCTGCGGCTCGGTGATGATGGCCTCGGCTTCGAGGCGCTGGAGGCAGAGCGCGAGCATTCCGACGAAGATGCGCTCGCGCACATCGCTCACGGCCACGAGATCGGGCACGTAGCCGCCGGGCAGGTGCTCGGCCACCTCGGCGCGAAGCGCGTCCATGTCGGGCACGAGGTCGCATGCGATGTAGAACGCGTCCGGGGCCACGATGCAGCTCATCGCGATCACATGCGCCGCGGCGCCGTGGAGCACGGCATCCGGGCTCCAGCGCATCTCATCAGCGTCACGCGGAAGCGCGTACATCTCCTGGACCGCGCCGATCTCCCCGGCGAACCCGCGACGCCCCTTCAGGAGCTTGCCGTCGATGACGGTGCCGGCGGCGCCGGTTGCGTGCCCCGTCTGCTGCACGAAGATCGAGACGTTCTCGTAGAGCTTCTGCGACGCGTAGCAGCCCACGGCCGCGGCGTTGGCGTCGTTTTCCGCGAAGACCCGCACGCCGAAGTCGGCGCTCAACGTGCCGCCGAAGTCGTAGCTGGTGTCGGACGAGGGCGGGAAGGTCACCTGCGCGCCGTCCACGATGCCCGGCACCACGACCCCCACGGCATCCACCTTCGAGAAGTCGAGCCCCGATGAGCGCAGCGACACGAGCAGGTCGTTCACGTCGCGGAAGTCCACGCGGAGCTTGGCCACGCGGCCGGAGCGCGTCACCTCGCCACCCACGTAGAGCCGGTAGCGGATGGTCGTCCTGTCCGAGTGGAGGTTCACGTAGACGACGAGCACGACCTTGTCATTCAGCACGTCGCGCACGATTCGCAGATCCGGCGCGTCGGGCGTGGTGGCGTCGAGGGCGTCGAGCAGAAGGCGGATCGCGCCCGTGGCGTCGTAGGCCCCGTAGATCTTGGCGGGGATCTCGAAGACGGGTGTGGAGGGGAAGGCCTCGGCAACCTGCTTGCGCAGATAGCCCACCTGCGGTGCGAGCATCACCGCCGCGTAGGAGCCGTGTTCGGCGATCGCGGCCTCGAGGGGCTTGGCCACGAAGGTGTAGCCGAGCGAGAGCGAGGCGGCGCTTATGGAGAGCTTCTCCGCGAACATCATCGTGGTGAGCCCCGTCGTGCAGCAGAGGAGCACGGTCTGGGTTTCGCGTGTGCCCTGCTTGAGGAGCACCTCGAGCATCTCCTCGAAGAGCTCCTCGGCGCGATTGAGATCGGTGAGCTCGAAGTGCAGATGGAAGACGGGTTCGCAATCCTCGCAGGAGGAGCGGAGGATGGTGAACTCGACGATGCGCGGAGCCCCGTCACCCACCTCGTAGAAGGTGACCTTCGCCTCCGCGTGCTCGGTGGAGAGCACGATGGTGTCGTCATCGACCGAACGGATCGTGCAGCCGTCGATGCTTCGCGAGAGGATCCACGAGCGGAAGTCCTGATAGTTCTGGGCCATGGCGTCTCCGTCATATCGATGCGCGCAGGCGTACGCGCTCAGAGCCTAGTGTAGCCGCCGCGCGCCTCGGCTCAGTCGAGTGCGATGAGCGCGCCCGCGTGGGGGGCGAGGCGGATGCGAAGCGCACCTCCGTCGAGCTCGACGTCGGCCGCTCCCGCAACGACCGCGGCCGAGGCGGCGTCCACGGGAAGCCCCACGGAGATCTCCCGCTCGCCATCGGCGTTGTTGAGCGCCGTCACGCACGCCCTCTCACCGCCCGTGGCGTTTTCCGGATGGCCCGCCTCGAGCACGCGCGCGA
Organism: uncultured Atopobiaceae bacterium; assembly: GCA_947599965.1. Classification (GTDB taxonomy): domain Bacteria; phylum Actinomycetota; class Coriobacteriia; order Coriobacteriales; family Atopobiaceae; genus CANRLS01. Next base: position 17,381 of record CANQFP010000003.1, read on the forward strand.
AGGCGTAGGTCTCGTTTTGGAGGAGCAGCTCCCGGTAGGCGCCCCAGGAGAGCTCCGGCCGAGCGGCCTTCGCGGCGTTGAGCGCCCTCACCAAAGGCGGGATCTCGGGATGCGGCGCGGAGAGCGCCGCCAGGTCGAGGGCCGGGCGAAGCGGCTCGTCTGCCGCGGGTCCTTGGCCCTTGCGCCCCTCGATGCCGAACTCGCTTCCGTAGTAGACGGAGGGTATGCCGAGGATCGTGAAGAGGAACACGGTCACGGGCGTGAGATCGGCCTGGTCATCCAGCTTCGATGCGATGCGGTCGACGTCCTGGTTGTCGCAGAAGGTGTAGAGGTGCGCGCCCTGGCACGCGCCCCACGGGCCGAAGAGCCGAAGCACGTTGTGCCCCATCTCGAAGTAGTTATGGGAGTTGTGCGCGCTCCAGATGGCCTTCGAGAGCTCGTAGTTGGTCACGGAATCGAGGTGCGCCTCGTTCAGCCAGCGTTCGTAGTTGCCGTTGATGACCTCGCCCATGAGCCAGAAATCGCCCCGGAGCGCCTTCATCCGCCCCACGAGTTGGCGCAGGAACTCGAAGTCCATGACGTCGGCGGAATCGAGGCGGATGCCGTCGATCCCGAAGTCCTCGAGCCAGAACTGCGCGACGTCGAGGAGGTAGTCGCGCACCTGCTGGTTGGCGAGGTCGAGCGCGGGCAGGATGTCCACCCCGCGCCAGCCCTCGTAGCCGAAGCCGTCGCCGAAGGGGCCCTGCCAGTCGAAGTTCACCCCGCGATACCACTCCTTGGCCCAGGAATCCCAACGCTTCTCGCGAAGGTCGCGGAAGGCGAAGAAGTCGCGGCCGGTGTGGTTGAAGACGCCGTCCACGACCACGCGTATGCCGAGCTCGTGGCAGTGGCGCACCCAGGCGCGGAACTCCTCGTTCGTGCCGAGGCGACTGTCCACGCGCCGGTAGTCCACGGTGTCGTAGCCGTGCGTCGAGCTCTCGAAGAGCGGGCCGATGTAGATGGCCGTGAAGCCGAGCTCGGCGGCGTGCTCGGCCCAGGTGGCGAGGCGATCGAACGGGGCGGGCGGAGGTTCGATGCCCCGCTCCGCGGCACCGCGCGCAAGCTGCGTCATCGCATCCTCGAAGGTGTTCTCCCGGGGGCACCCGCAGAGCCCGAGCGGGTAGATGTGGTAGAACCGCGCGCTTTCATACCAAGGAGCCATGGCCGCCTGCCTCTCGAAGTCCCGTGCACCGTCTGGGCGCTCGCCCGCGAAGGGCCACCGGGCGATTGTAGGAGCCTCGCGCCGCTGACGGAGCCGAGCCGGTTGATTTACAGCTCGGAGCTCCTCCGCGCCCCAGTTGCCGGCTCCTTCGTGGGATTATGGGACGAGGGAGGTAGACCATGGCAACGCTACTTTGGCAGGCGACGGCGGGCGAGGCGTGGACCGTTCGGGCGCGCGCGAGGGATTTCCTCTCGGGGCAGATCGTCCTCTCCGACGAGACCGTCGCGGGCGAGCAGGGCTGGACGCGTCCGCTCCGCTTCACCACCGAGCAGATCCGCGCCCTCTCCAGCGTCGCGGCATGGCACCCGGCGCTCTATCGCTCGCAGGCTACGTCCTGCGCGGGCGTCTGCGTCGAGGTGAGGACGACCGCCGATCATCTCGCCCTCGAGGTGTCGCGTGATCTCGGCAACGCCCGCGTGGGCGACGAGACGGCGGCGCTCGCGGAAGACGGGTTCTCCCTCGACATCGATGGGCGACACGTGCCCGAGGTGCTCGATGCCCATGGGACCGGGTTCGTGGTCGTCGACCTCTCCGGCGAGAAGCGCGCGAAGGCGCCGCGCGTCGTTCGCATCTGGCTTCCCGCGTATTCCGGGTGCTCCGTGCGCGCGATCCTCGCCTCCGCCGACCTCGAGGCGCTGCCCGAGCGCAGGACGCTCCTCGTCCTCGGCGGATCGATCGCCCAGGGCCAAAGCGCCCACGACCCCGGCCTCGGTTGGGCCCAGACGCTTCGCCGCACGGCCGACCTCGAGGTCATCAACCAGGGACTTCTCTCCCAGATCTTCCAGCCGAGCGCCCTCTCGCCTCTGGCGGGCGTCGTCGACCCCGATCTCGTATGGGTGGCCTATGGCGGCACCTATCGCCACGAGGAGTGCTACGAGAGCTCCGTGGAGCGCGACGTGCGCGCCGCCCTCGGCGTCATCCGGCGGCTCTGGCGCGATCGGCCGACCTGGATCGCGACGCCGACCCCCCACGATGAATCCGCTCGACCCTCCAGCGCCAAGAGCTGCTGGCGCGAGGTGCCGATGATCCTCGAGCACATCGCCGATCGCTGGCCGCAGTTCGAGCTCGTGGACGGCGACGACCTCCTCGACGCCGACCCGGAGCTCTTCGAAGACGCCGACCATCCGAACGCCGCGGGCCATGAGCTCATGGCCACGCGCATCGCCCGCGTGCTCGCCGGAAAGCCCGCCATCACCGATCGCGAGCGCGAGGATCGCGCGTTGCCCGCGTTCTTGCGTGAGATGGAACGTCGTCGGCCGGTGGCTCCCGAGGCTCCCGAAAAGCCCGATGCGGCGGACGCCGAGGCGGCCGAGCTCGTGGAGGAGGCCGTCGCCGAGGGCGAGGATGCGTCCGAGCCCACGCCAGCCGCCGCCAGGCCCTCGCCCTCCTCCCACGCGGGCGGGGACGCCGGGGAAGCCGACGACGAGGACATCACCGACGTGGAAGTCGAGTTCGTCGAGGTGGAGGCCGAGGTGGCCGAGGCCACGACGGTGCTCGACGCCCGGTCCATCCGCGCCGCGATGAGGCGCACCGGAGAAGCGAACGCCTCCGCGAAGGGCGCCGCTCCCGCGCGCACGGTCTCCGCGCGCACCACCGGCCGCGCCATGGGAGCCGACGTGGACGCCGTGATCGAGCGGCTCGCCGCCGGACCTCTCGACAGCGTGCCCATGGAGCAGATCCTTCGCCGCGGTCTCGGGAAGCTGAGCTACGCCGGCGAGGGCTTCTGCAGCGTCGACCTCGCCGACGGCACCCGCTACTTCTTCGGCGACGACGTCGTCGAGGCCAAGCGCGCCATGGGCCGGCAGACGCGCCCGAGCCTCGCCGTCATCCTCTCACCCGAGCTCGAGAGCGTCGTGCGACGCGTCTTCCCCACGAACGAGGTGAGCCTCGCCTACAAGCTCGCCGTCTGGGAGGGCACCGATCCGCTCCCGATCGAGGCGCAGCTCGACATCCGCCGCCTGGGCGCGAGCTGGGCCACCACCATCCGCCGAAGCTACAGCTTCCCCGAGGGGGCGAGTGCGGCAGAGATCGCGCATCTCCTCGCCAAGGGGCGGATCCTCGGCGGCTTCGACCTCGATAACCAGCTCGTGGGTTTCATCGGCGAGCATCCGGACGGAGCCCTCGGCATGCTCGAGGTCTTCCCGCGCGCTCGCCGGCGCGGCTACGGTTCGGCGCTTCTGGCTGCCAAGGCGAATGAGCACCTCGCCCAAGGGTGGACCCCGTTCAGCCAGGTGATGAGTGCCAACGAGGTCTCGCTCGCGCTCCACGAGGCCCTCGGCTTCACCATCGTGCCCACACGTCAGCTCTACATCCCCATGGAGGGTTAGCAAGCCATGGATCGAGAAACCCCGAGGCCGGAACGGGAATGCCCGGCCACGCGCGGCGGGCTCGTCCTCGAGGAGGAGTTCAACGCGCTCTGCGCCTCGCTCGCGGGTGACGTCGAGAGCCGCCGCGAAGGCGATTCCTACCTCGCCACCACCCACGCCCTCTACCACGGCCGGCCGCTCTCCTGGGCGTTCACGCCCAAGATCCTCACGTCCGCCGGCGCCGCCTACCTGGCCGAGATCGCCGAGACCATGGGCTCCATCATGGCCAAGGTCACCCGCGCCTTCCAAGCGGACGCGAAGGTGCGCGCGGCCTTCGCGCTGCCCCGCGAGGTCGAGGAGCTCTGCGTCCTTCCCTGCGGCTACGCCGAGGAGATCCCGCTCGCCCGCGTGGACATCTTCCTCGACGAGCGCACCGGCGCCTTCCAGTTCTGCGAGCTCAACACCGACGGCTCGGCCGGCATGACGAGCGCCGTGGAGGTCACGAACGCCATACGGCGCTCGGCGACCTATCGCGCCTTCGCAGAGCGTCACGGCTCCATGCGCACCTTCGACGTCATCGGCGCCTGCGCGGACGCGATTCTCGCCACCTACGACGAGTGGGAGGGGAGGGGCACCTCCGGCCATCCGGCGGAGCGCCCGGTGATCGGCGTCGTCGACTACGGTGAATCCATCTCGGCCGACGAGGTGGCGCACTTCGTCGAGCACTTCGCGGAGCGCGGGATCGCGTGCCGGTTCTCGGAGATCCGCGAGCTCGAGGTCGCCTCGAGCCCCGAGGGTCCCCGGATCGCCGACGCGATCGGGGCCTTGGACGTCGTCTGGCGCCGCGCCGTGCTCTCCGAGATGCTCGAGAAGCCCTGTGCGGGGTCTGAGGCGCTCGTGCGCGCCCAGGCCGAGGGCCTCGCCTGCGTCGTCGGGGGCTTTCGCACCTGGCCCTGCGCGACCAAGACCGTCTTCGCGGCGCTTCGAAGCCCCGTCCTCCGCGATCTCCTCACCCCGGCGGAGCGTCGCTTCGTCGAGGAGCACGTGCCCTACACCGAGGTGCTCTCCGAGACCACGGACCTCTCGCGCTTCGTCGAGAAGGACCGCTGGATCGTGAAGCCGCAAGACGGCTACAACGCCATGGGGGTCGTCGCCGGCCTCGACGAGACGCCGAAGGCCTGGCAGGAGGTGCTCCTGCGCGCGGCCGAGGGCCATTCGGTCATCCAGCGCTACGCCCCGCAGTTCAGGGCTCCCGTCTATCTCGGAGGCGAGCTGCCGCGCGGTGAAGATCCCCTCATCTGCCTCGAGGAATCCATGATGGAGGGGCTCTTCCTCTTCCGCGGGCGCTTCGCCGGCGTCTTCACGCGCTGCGGACGCGAGGCCACGATCGGCGAGTGGACCGATCGCCTGAACATGGGGTGCCTCGTGGTGGATGACGAGCCTGCGGGAGGGGAGCGGTCGTGAGCGTCGCCTCCGACGATAGGCTCTCGAGCGCGGCCGCCGCCGAGGTCGCCGGGCGCGTCGAGAGCCACTACGTGAGCCCCTACGCGGCAAAGGACGCCGACGCCCTGCGCCGCGATCCCGTGCGCGACCGATCGAGCGTGCTTCGCCCCGCCTACCAGCGAGACGTCGAGAAGATCCTGAACGTCCCCGCCTACAACCGCCTCGCTGGAAAGACGCAGGTCTTCTCCTTCGCCTCCAACGACGACGTCACGCGCCGCGGCCTCCACGTGCAGCTCGTGGCCCGCACGGCCAAGGACATCGGTCGTGCGCTCGGGCTCAACCTCGAGCTCATCGAGGCCATCGGCCTCGGTCACGACATCGGCCACACGCCCTTCGGCCACGCCGGGGAGCGCTTCCTCGACGCGATCCTCGACGAGCGCACCGGCCGCCACTTCTTCCACAACGTGCATTCGGTGCGCGTGCTCGACGCCCTCTACCATCGCAACCTCACCCTGCAGACCCTCGACGGCGCCCTCTGCCATAACGGCGAGTACGAGCGGAGGCGCTTCACGCCCACGGGCCTCGGCACCTTCGACGACCTCGACGGCGCCGTGGAGGCGGCGGGCCGAGAGGGGGATCGCATCGTCTCCCACCTCGTGCCCATGACCCTCGAGGGCTGCGTCGTGCGCATCTCCGACATCATCGCCTACGTGGGCAAGGACAGGGCCGACGCCATCCGCGCCCACCACGTGGAGGCCGACGACTTCGAGCGCGCCCAAGGCGGCGATTACAACGCCTACGCCCTCGGCTACTTCATCGCCGACGTCGTGGAGCACTCGCTCGAGGGAACGGCCGAGGGCGCCGGCGCATGCGGCTGGATCGCCATGAGCGACGAGGCGTTTTCCGAGCTCGCACGCGCAAAACGCGAGAACTACGCGAAGATCTACCGCACGACCGAGCTCTCCGGCTCCACGGCCGAGCTCGTCGAGGAGCTCTTCCGGCTCGTCTATGCGACGGCCATCGGCTGGCTCGAGGACGAGGCCACCGATTCGCCGATCTTCCGCCACCACATCGCGCAGCTCGAGCGGGAAAGCGGCTACTACGGCAGGCACTACGACTGGTCAAGCGACCTCGACCAGACCTGCGTGGACTATCTGGCGTCCATGAGCGACAACTACTTCCTCGCGCTCGCCGAGCGCATCGACCCGACGCTCACCGCGAAGCTGCCCTCGCACCCCTACTTCCGCGAGGACTGAGCCTCGCGCAGGTGCTCGGCGAGGATGCGGATGGCGTGGGCGTAGCCCTCGAGGCCCTCGCCGGCCACCGTGGCGAGGCACGCCTCGCGCACGTAGGAGGTCTGGCGGAACCCCTCGCGTTCCATCACGTGCGACATGTGCACCTCGACGCAGGGAAGTCCCACGGCCTTGAGCGCGTCCAGGAGCGCCACGGAGGTGTGGGTGTAGGCGGCGGGGTTGAGCACGATGCCGTCGAAGGAGAGTCGCGCCTCCTGGATCATGTCCACGAGATCGCCCTCGTGGTTCGACTGATAGCACCGCACCTCGCCGAACCCCTCGGCAAGCGCCGTCTCATGGCAGAGTTCCACGAGGTCGTCGTAGGTGTTCTCGCCGTAGATGCCGGGCTCGCGCACGCCGAGGAGGTTCATGTTGGGCCCGTTGACGATGAGCACCGCGCAGTCGGCGAGCTCGGATTCGGCTTCCGCGTCGCTCTCCGTCTCGTCGTCCACGGAATTCAGGAGCTCACGCAGGCGCTCGAGATCCTCGCGGGAAAGCGCGCCGGAGACGCTCTGGGTTGCGCCGGAGCGCGCGAAGAGGTTCGTCTCGTCGCGGTTCGCGTGGCCGCGGCGAAGCCCCTTGGGTGTGAGCTTCATGACGGCCGTGGAATTGCGGTGCGAGATCGGCATGGCGAGGCGATCGGCCATGTCCTCGGCGACGGCGTTCACCACCGCCGGCCCGAACACCACCTCGACCCCGGAATCGCCGCGCTTCCTCGCGGAAAGCACGTGGTGGATGGCCCGGATGGCCGAGAGGTCGACGAGGGAGATGTCATCCAGCTCAAGACGCAGCCGGGTCATGCAACGGGCGAGGGAGCGCACGTTGCCGGGTCCTCCGGTGGCGTCGAGAAGTGCCTGGGAATACGGAGTGGTCTCCATGAGGCCGCCCATCCTCTGCGCGCCGGCGACGGGAGCATCCATCGGGCGCGGGAATAGAAGTTCGCAAACCTACGGTCTCATGAGTGGCGTGCGCTCCGATATTCAGGTATGTGAGCGGTCGCCGGGGGCGCCAAACGGTCGAATAACCCGTCGAACGGCGGCATCTTCATGGAACGTCCATCGAGGTTTGTGGATATGTTGTGGATCGATCTCCGTAGATCCAACAGGGCGAGGGCTCAGAGATCGAGGAGCTCCCTCACGAGGAGCGCATCGCCCTCGGCCGTGCCGGTGCAGGCGATCTCGAGGTCGGCCCAAGCGCGGTAGAGGCCCATGCGCTCGGCGGCGAGAACCTCGATGCCCTTGGCGGCCGTGACGGGTCGGTCGTCTCGCGCGAGCTCCTCGAGCGGCCGGTCGAGCATGATCACATAGCCGTTCTGGCGCAGGAGCTCGAGGTTCTCCGGGCGCGTGACGATGCCGCCGCCGCAGGCGACCACGAGCCCCGTGCCCCTGGACACTTCGCGCAGGATGGCCGTCTCCTCGGCGCGGAAGGCGGCCTCGCCGTTTCTTCGGATGTAGTCGGCGGGGGAGAGGTCGTGGTCCACCTCGAACGTGTCGTCGAGGTCGACGAACGGGCGGCCGATGTAGTGCGCGAGCCTGCGTGCGGCCCCGGTCTTGCCGGCGCCGGGCATGCCGATGAAGTAGAAGTCGCGCTTCTCCTTCTCGAGCTCGCCGAGGAGGCGCTCGGGAAGCTCGAGGTCGAGCGTTCTGCCTTGGAAGGCCTCGCTCGAGGCGAAGGCCTGCGCGACGAGCATGCCGAGCCCGCCCTCGGAGGGCACGCCCCGCCTCTCGGCCTCGATGACGAGGCGGGTGCGAAGCGGGTTGTAGATGAGGTCGAGCACGCCCATGAGCTCGGGAAACGCCTCGAGCACGCCGGGGGCGAGCGGGCTTTCGGGGCAATTCGGGAACATCCCCACCGGCGTCGCGTTCACGATGAGCCGCGCGTCGGCGTGGCGCTCGGCGAGGCCGTCGTAGGTCTCGGGGCCCCGGCGCGAGACGGTCACGACCTCGGCGCCCACGTCCTCGAGCACGGCGCGCACCGCCTCCTGGGCGCCGCCGGAGCCGAGGATGAGGGCCTTCTCGCCCCCGAGCAGCTCCTCCGGCTCCGCATCGTGGGCCCTTCGCGTGAAGCGCCGAAGCAGCCAGTCGAACCCGAAGACGTCGGTGTTGCTCGCGACGATCGTGCCGTCCTCGCGTTTCACGAGCGTGTTCGCCGCCCCGAGCCGCTCGGCCGTCGCGCTTGACTCATCGGCGAGCTCGAAGGCGCGCCGCTTGTAGGGGATCGTCACGTTGAGCCCGCGCCAGGCGCCTTCGCGGAGGAACGCCTCGACGTCCCCGGGCTCGCGCTCGAAGAGCCGATAGGGGGTGCTTCCCAGAAGCGCATGGATTCGCGGCGAGAAGGAGTGGCCGAGCGTGCGTCCGAGGAGCCCGAAGCGCGCCTCCGGTTCCCCTTCCGCCTCCCGATGCGCGCAGATCTCGGTGTCCAACTCCGCCGCCACGGCGTCCGCCGCGGAGGCGATGGTCTCGTCTTGGGGCGTCATGCCCGGGGCGCGCTCCGCGAAGATCTCCTCTTCGCCCGCGGCCTCGCCCATCAGAGAACCTCGGAGTAGGAGCCGAGGTAGCGGAACTCCTCCACCACGTCGTCGAGCGAGCCGATGAGGCGGCTGAACTCGGGCGCCGTCACGGGGCAGTCCATGTCGAAGTAGAAGGAGTAGTCGAAGTCGCGATCGGGCAGCGGCCGGCTCTCGAGCTTGGAGAGGTTGATGTCGAAGCTGTAGAAGCGCGCGAGCACCTTGTAGAGCGCGCCCGGCTCATCCGCCGTCACCACCCAGAGCGAGGTGCGATCGGCCCCGGGGTAGATCTCGAGGTCCTTGGAGATGCAGGCGAAGCGCGTGTAGTTGTTGCCGAGGTCCTGGACCCCGCGCTTTAGGATCTCGAGGTCGTAGAGCGCGGCGCACGAACGGCTGCCGAGGGCGGCCTTGGTGGGATCGTCGGCATCTGCCACCATCTTCGCGGCCACGGCGGTGTTCTCCACGATGTGCACGGTCACGTCGGGAAGCGAGGCGAGGAAGTCAGCGCACTGCTCGATGGCCTGCTGGTGGGAGTAGATGTCGCGAATGCCCTCGAGGGTAGCGCCGTGCCTGGCGAGCAGGCTGTGGTCCACCTTCAGGCGCACGGTGCGGCAGATGTGGAAGTCGTAGGCGCCCATGAGGTCGAAGACCTGGTTCACGGTGCCGGCGGTCGAGTTCTCGAGCGGCAGCACGCCGTAGGAGCAGAACCCCTCCTGGACCGCCTTGAACACGCCTTCGAAGGTGGAGAAGTAGGCGATGGTCGGATGCTTGAAGAGCCGATCGGCCGCCATCTGCGAATACGCGCCCTCCACCCCCTGGCAGGCCACGAACGCGTCCTGAGGGAAGAGGTTCGGGGTGTTCTCCATGGCCGCGTGGATGCTCTTCACGAGCCCGCTTCTCTGGGGCGCGAGATTGGCCTGGTTCGCGCGGGAGACCTCGAAGAGCAGGTTGAAGAGCACGATGGCGTAGTCGCGCAGCTCATCGGGCACCTTCTCGGCCACGTCGGCGAGCTTTTGGCGCTCGCGCATGCGGTCGAGCACGGGCAGCCCATGGGCGCTCTTGTAGGCGCCGACCTCGTCCGTGGCGGCCATGCGCTCGCGGAAGAGCGCGATGATTTGATCGTCGATGGCGTCGATGCGCTCGCGAATGACGGAGAGGTCTTCCATGGCGTCTCCCCTTACCTTCCTGAATCGGTCCGAAGCGCCCCTAGCCTAGCGAATCAAATCCATGATGGTGATGGCCATCATGGCCTCCGCGACGGGGACGGCGCGGGGTGCGATGCAGGGGTCGTGACGGCCGCGGACGCGGAGCTCCGTTTCCACGAGGCGCTCGACGTCGACGGAGCGCTGGGGAAGGGAGATGGAGGAGGTCGGCTTCACGGCGATCCGGGCCAGAAGCGGCGCTCCCGTCGTGATGCCGCCGAGGATGCCGCCGGCGTCGTTCTTCGCCGGCACGATCTCGCCATCGACGAGCGCGAAGGGATCGTTGGATCGGGAGCCGCGCATGCGCGCGAGCTCGAAACCGGCGCCGAACTCGACGCCCTTCACCGCGGGAATGGCGAAGAACGCCCGGGCGAGCTCGTTCTCCACGCCTGAGAACATCGGATCCCCGAGGTCGGCGGGCACGCCCGTCGCGCAGACCTCGACGATGCCGCCGACGGAATCGCCCGCCTTCGCCGCCTCCTCGATGGCGGCGATCATGGCCTCGGCTGCCTCGGGGGAAAGCGTCGGGAAGGGGCTCTCGGCGAGCTTGGCCATCTGCGAGGCGAGCTCGGCGCGAGCCGCATCGTCGGTGGCGCGGGCGGAGAAGGGCTCGTCGGCGATGCCCGCGACCTCCGCGAGGTGCGCGGCGACGGAAACGCCCCGCTCCGCGAGCCATTGGAGGCAGAGCCCGCCCGCGGCCACGAGGGGAGCCGTGAGGCGTCCGGAGAACTGGCCGCCACCGGAGCGATCCCAATCCGCGCCCCACCTGCGCCATGCGACGAGGTCGGCGTGGCCGGGCCTCGGCACCATGCCCATGGCCGCGTAATCCTGGGGGCGCGTGTCGGTGTTGGCGATGGCGAGCGCGATGGGGGCGCCCGAGGTGCGGCCGGCGGCGTTCAGGCCGGAGAGGAAGCGCACCTCGTCGGCCTCGGCGCGCTTGGTCGCCCAGGGCCCTTGGCCGGGCGCCCGCCTGGCCATGAGGGCGGCGAGACGCTCCTCGTCGACTGCGAGCCCGGCGGGGAAGCCGTCGATGACGCAGCCGATGGCCTCGCTGTGGGATTGCCCGAAGACGCTCACGCGAAGCACGTGCCCGAAGGTGTTCACGATCTAAACCTCCTCCACGACGCCGCCCAGGGCCCGATAGGCCTCGAAGAAGGTCGGGTAGCTCTTGGAAACGCACTCGGCGCCGAGGATGGCTACGGGGCGCGCGGCGCGGAGGGCCCCGATGGCGGCCATCATGGCGATGCGGTGGTCGCCCGCGCAGCGCACGACACCGCCTTCGAGCTTTGCCACGCCCTCGATCTCGAGCTCATCGCCCTCGACGCGAGCCCTCCCGCCGATGGCGCGAACGGCCTCGGAGACGCTCTCCAGCCGATCGCTCTCCTTCAAGCGCAGGCGCTTCGTCCCCGTGAACCTGCTCGTGCCCTCGGCGAGGGCGGCCGTGATGGCGAGGGGGCAGATGAGATCGGGGGTGTCGGCGAGGTCGAGCGTCGCGGCGCGGAGCCCCTTGCTCGAAGCCCGGCAGGCGGCGCCCTCGCGGCTCACCCGCACGCCCATGAGCGCGAGCGCGGCTTGGATGGCCCGATCGCCCTGGAGGCTCCTCGGGTTGAGGCCGGAGACGGTGACGTCGGCTCCGAGCGCGCCGGCGGCGAGCCAGAAGGCCGCCTGGGACCAATCGCCCTCCACGGCGACGTCGCCGGGCGTGACGAGTCGCTGCCCCGCCTCCACGCTGAAGCGCGTGCCGTGCTCGAGATGGGAGCCGGAGAGCTCGCCCGCGCCCTCGCCGGAAGCGTCGGTGCGCTCCATGGCGGCGGTGACGCCGAAGGCGCCGAGCGCCTCCATGGTGAGGCGCACGTAGGGCTTGGATTCGAAGGGATCGGCCACGTGGAGATCCACGCCCCCGGCAAGAAGCGGCGACGCGAGGAGGATGCCCGAGATGAACTGCGAGCTCACATCTCCCGCGAGGTCGAACCGGCCGCCCGAGAGCGGCCCCTCGGCCAGAAGCGGGAGCTCGCGGGCGCTCCTTTTGCGAATGGTCGCGCCGTGCCGCATGAGCTCCTCCACCAAGGGCCCGAGCGGGCGATCGGGGAGCCGCCCTTCGCCCGTGAGGCGCGCACTCGTGCCGAGAGCGCACACGACGGGCAGGAGAAAGCGCAGCGTCGCGCCCGATTCCCCGCAATCGAGCTCGACGTCGGAGAGGGCGACGGGGCGCCCCGAGGGATCGTGGGGAAGTGGCGTCACCCTGAGACCGCGGGTGACGAGCCCCGAGGCGTCGCGTCGCTCGACCGTCTGCACGCGGGCGCCGAGGGCACGAAGGCAGCGCACGGTGGCGGCGATGTCGGCCGAGCCCTCCTCGAGGGCGAGGAACGTGGGGGTGTCGGCGAGGGCCGAGAGGATGAGGAGCCGCTGGGCGATGGATTTCGAGGCGGGGGCGCGAACGCCCCCCACGAGCTGCGCCCGGGAGCACACGAGGTCCATGAGCTCAACTCCTTCCGCGCTCGCCCACGGCGCCGCTAGAGGCTCGGGCCTTCCGCGCTCGGCAGGATGCCGAGGCGGCAGAGCTCGGCGAAGTCGTCGATGGGCATGGGGTGCACCACCACGTCGCCCAGGTAGCGCACGATGTCCACGTTGATGCTCTCACCGTGGCGTTTCTTGTCGGCGCGCGCCCGCTCGACGATGTCGGCGACGGGTACGTCGGTCGTGTCGGGGAGGCCGTGGCGGCGCACGCACTCGACGATCGAGCGGGTGACGGCCGCCGGGGTGAGGCCGAGCGCCGTCGCCCCGCGGCAGACGATGCAGAGCCCCGCGGCGACGCAGGAGCCGTGCCCCGCGCGGTAGTTCGAGGCGGCCTCGATGGCGTGGCCCACGGTATGGCCGAGGTTGAGCGTCTGGCGAACGCCCGCCTCGCGTTCGTCGGCGACCACGACGTCGCGTTTCACCTCGACGTTCGCGGCCACGAGATCCACCATGCGATCGAAATCGAGCGCGGAGCAGTCGCTTCCCGAGAGCCGCGCCACCACGGGGTCCTCGCTGATCTCGAAGAAGAGATCGGGCCCCGAGAGCACGCCGTGCTTGATGACCTCGCCGAAGGAATCGACGAGGAGCGCGGGCGAGAGCGTGGCCAGCGTCTCCACGTCGGCCACGACGAGCGAGGGCTGGAAGAAGGCGCCGGCGAGGTTCTTGCCACCGCGCAGATCCACGGCCGTCTTTCCGCCGACGGAGGAATCCACCATGGCGAGGAGGCTCGTGGGCACCTGCACCACGCGCGTGCCGCGCATGTAGGTGGCCGCGGCGAAGCCGCCGAGGTCGCCGGTCACGCCGCCGCCGAGGCAGACGACGCCGTCGTCTCGGGTGAGGCCCGCATCGGCCATGACCTCGAGGCAGGTCCCGAAGGTTGCGAGGTTCTTCCGCTCCTCGCCGGCCTCGAAGACGAAGACGTTGATCTCGAGGCCGGTGGCGCGAAGGCTGTCGGCCACGCGCTCGCCGTAGAGCGGCCAGACGTGGCTGTCGGAGACGATGAGCACCTTCTCGCCCGGCAGGAAGGGGCGTGCGAGCGATCCGAGCTCGTCCAGGAGGCCGCGCCCCACGAGCACGTCGTAGGTCCGCGAGGCCGCGGGCACCTCGATGGTGCGAGGGGCTCCTGCGCGCGCGCTCATCGGCCCTCCGCCTCCCGCTTCAGACGGTCGCCCTCGGCGAGGAGCTCCTCCAGCCGATGGCGATCGCCCGCCCTGAGGGCGTCGGCGTAGGCGCACAGATGCTCCACGAGCTCGTCGATCTCGGTCGTGAGGTTGTCGGCGTCGTCGAGGAAGAGCTCCGCCCACATCGTGGCGTTCAGGCGCGCCACGCGGGTGAGGTCGAGGTAGGAGCCGGCCGAGAAGCCCTTGTGCACGCGAGCGCGCGGGCTCTTCACGTAGGCGTTGGAGACCACGTGGGCGAGCTGCGAGGTGTAGGCGATGATCTCGTCGTGCTCGGCGGGGGAGGCCACGGTGTAGGAGCCGAAGCCGAGGGGCTCGAGAAGCGCGGTGAGCCTGTCCAGAAGCCAGAGCCGCTCGATCTCCTCGGTCTCGGGGTCGGGGCAGAGCACCATCGGCGCCTTGCGAAACATCGTGGCCCGCGAATGGGCGAAGCCGGAGTACTGCGTGCCCGCCATCGGATGGCAGCCCACGAAGGAGAAGCCGTGTTCGCGGGCGAGCGGCCAGAGCTCGGCGCAGACCGCGCGCTTGACGCCCGCGGTGTCGATGACGATGGTGCTCGGGTTCACGAGCTCGGCCTTCTCCTTGAGCCAGCCCACGAGATGCTCGGGGTAGGTGGTGAGCACGATGAGCTCGCAGGTGCCGATCACGTCGTCGGTGAGCTCGCCCGTGGCCGATTCGATGAGGGCGAAGTCGAGCGTGGAGCGCGTGCGGTTCCAGATGTAGACCTCGCGGCCGGCATCGTGGAAGGCCTTGACCACCGAGCCGCCCATGAGGCCGAGTCCGACGACCCCCACGCGCCCCGCCACGACGGGCGCGGCCGGTGAGGCGTCGCCCGCGTTCACCTCGGCTGCCTTGGCCTCGGATTCGCTCATTCGTCCTCCATCTCCACGGCCTGGCGCACGAGGGCGATCCGGCGCATGGCGTTTCGGAACTGGTCGGGGGTGAGGGCCTGGGCGCCGTCCGACCACGCGCGCGAGGGCTCGGGGTGCACCTCGATCTCGAGGCCGTCGGCGCCCGCCGCCGTTGCGGCGAGGGCCGCGGAGACCACGTAGCGCGTGTAGCCGGCCGCGTGGCTCGGATCGCCCACGATGGGCAGGTGGGAGAGCTGATGGCAGACGGCGATGGCGTTGGTGTCGAAGGTGTTTCTGGTGTGGGTCTCGAAGGTGCGGATGCCGCGCTCGCAGAGGATGACGTTCTCGTTGCCCTCGCTCATGACGTACTCGGCGGCCATGAGGAACTCGTCGATGGTGGCCGCGAAGCCGCGCTTGAGGAGCACCGGGACGTTCGTCTTGCCGACCTCCTTCAGAAGCGGGAAGTTCTGCATGTTGCGGGCGCCGATCTGCATGACGTCGACGTCGTACTTCAGGAAGAGCCCCACGTCGCGCGGGTCCATGACCTCGCTCACGATGGGCATGGAGAGCTCGGCCTTGGCCTCGGCGAGGATCTCGAGGCCCGCGGCCCCCATGCCCTGGTTCGCGTAGGGGCTCGTGCGCGGCTTATAGGCTCCGCCGCGAAGCATCGTCGCGCCCGCGGCCTTCACGGCGCGCGCGATCTCGATGAGCTCCTCGCCCTCGACCGAGCAGGGTCCGGCGATCACCTGGAAGTGCCCGCCGCCGAGAAGGACGCCGTTTCCGCAGTCCACGACCGTATCGACCGGATGGAACTTGCGATTGGCGAGCTTGAAGGGTTCGGAGACGCGCGTCACCCGCTCGATGATGTCCATGGATTCGAGCAGGAACGGGTCGACGGAGAAGGTGTCGCCCACGAGGCCGACGACGGTCTCGTTCGTGCCCTCGGAAACGTAGGCGGAAAGGCCCTTGGATTCGATCCAGGCGATGAGGTGCTGCAGTTGCTCGGGGGTGGCGGTCGGTTTGACGATGGCGATCATGGAGTCTCGTTTCGTTCGGGGCCCTTTCGGGGCCTGCTTCCTCGGCCGGCTCCGCGTGCGCCTTAGAGTAGGCCAGAGCGCGCCTCGAGGGCGTGGAATTCCTGTTCTATAATCGCTTCGCCGGCACAGGCCCTCGTAGCTCAGTGGATGAGAGCGCTCGCCTCCGGAGCGAGAGGTCGCGGGTTCGAATCCCGCCGAGGGTACCATGGGCCCGGGGGTGGAACAACCGCACTAGCTGCGGGTATGGAGGGTTCCGCCCTCGAAGACGAGCAAGGCGGCGGGAAGGCTTTCATGGCTGAGCGAGACGAGGGTGCCCAGAGGCAGACCGCCACGCCGCTCACGGGCCTCACCTCGGAGGAAGTCGCCGATCGCGTCGCCCGCGGGCTCGTGAACGTCGATACATCGCCCACCACCAAGACCATCCCGCAGATCGTCGCCGATCACACGCTCACGCTCTTCAACGCCGTGAACGTCTTCCTCGCGGTGCTCGTCTTCATCACCGGCAGCTATCGCAACATGCTCTTCCTGCTCATCGTCATCGCGAACGCGGCCATCGGCATCTTCCAGGAGATCCGCTCGAAGATGGCCGTCGATCAGCTCTCGATCCTCGCGGCGAGGTCCGCCACGGTCATCCGCGACGGGGTCGAGACGGCCGTGCCGCCGGACGAGATCGTCGAGGGCGATCTCGTGGTGCTCTCCCACGGCGACCAGGTCCCGGCCGACCTCACGGTGCGCGAGGGCGACGTCTACATGAACGAGTCGCTGCTCACGGGCGAGAGCCGCCCCGTCGAGAAGCACGTGGGCGACGAGCTGCTCTCGGGCTCCTTCGTGGCCTCGGGCTCGACGAAGGCCCAGGCCACGCGCGTGGGCGCCGCCTCCTACGCCGCGCGCATCAACGACGAGGCCAAGCAGGCAAAGCCGGTGAACTCCGAGATCATGACCACGCTGAAGATGATCATCCGCCTCGGCACGTGGGTGCTCCTGCCGGTGGGGCTCTTCCTCTTCCTGCGCTCCTTCTTCGCCGGCCTCGGCTTCGACGAATCGATCCTCTCCACCGTGGCCGCCGTCATCGGCATGATCCCCCAGGGGCTCGTGCTGCTCACCTCGACGGTGCTCGCCATCGCCACCATGCGCCTGGCGCTCAACAAGGTGCTCGTGCAGCAGCTCTACTGCATCGAGACGCTCGCGCGCGTGGACGTGCTCTGCCTCGACAAGACGGGCACCATCACGGCGGGCGTCATGGAGATCCGCGAGGTGCGCCCCGAGGAGGGCCTCACGCAAGACGAGGTCGTCGGCGCCATGGCCACGGTCGCCAAGGCCAGCGAGGCCGATGCCAACGAGACGGCGCTCGCCGTCCTCTCCTACGCCGAGGAACACGCCTTGCCCACGCAACCCATCGCGCGGGCCGTGCCCTTCTCGAGCGAGCGAAAGTACTCCGGCTGCGTCACCGAGGACGGGCGGGGGCTCGTCTTCGGCGCCGCCCAGTTCGTGCTTCGCGGACGCTTCTCGGAGGTGGAGGCGACGGTGCGGAGCTTCCCGGCGACCTCGCGCGTGCTCGTGGTGGCGCGCTGCGAGGGCTTCGACGACGAGAACGAGATCGTCGGCGAGCCCGAGGTGCTCGGCTTCGTGGCCATCTCCGACCACGTGCGCTCCTCGGCCCCCGAGACGCTCGCGTACTTCCGCCGCCAGGGCGTGGAGCTGAAGATCATCTCCGGCGACGATCCGGCCACCGTGGCCGCCATCGCGAAGGAGGCGGGCGTCGAGGGCTCGGAGAAATGGGTCGACGCCTCCACGCTCGCCGACGACGAGGCCCTCGCCGAGGCCGTCCGCACCCACACCGTCTTCGGCCGCGTGACTCCCCAGCAGAAGAAGGGGCTGCTCCTCGCGCTCAAGGCCGACGGACACACGGTGGCCATGACCGGCGACGGCGTGAACGACGTGCTCGCGCTTCGCGAAGCGGACTGCTCGGTGGCGATGGCCTCCGGCTCCGACGCGGCGCGCGCCGTGGCCGAGATCGTGCTCGTCGACAACGACTTCGCCCACATGCCCGAGGTCGTGGACGAGGGGCGTCGCTCCATCAACAACCTCCAGCGCTCGGCCTCGCTCTTCCTCGAGAAGACGGTCTTCTCCATGGCCATCGGCGTGCTCTGCATCCTCATGCCGCCCTATCCCATGCTGCCCATCCAGCTCTCGCTCATCTCGGGCAGCCTCATCGGCATCCCCTCCTTCGTGCTCGCCCTCGAGCCCAACCACGATCGCGTGAAGGGCGACTTCCTCGCCCACGTGCTCTCGCGCTCCATGCCGGCGTCGGTGGCCGTGATCGTGGGGCTCGCCCTCGTCGTCTTCGCGCGGGCCTTCATGCCGCTCACCACCGAGCAGGTCTCGACGATCGCCACCTGCGTGACGAGCGTCATCGGCATCTGGCTCATCTGGCGACTCTCGCGGCCGCTCAACTGGCTGCGCACGACGCTCCTCGTCGTGACCATCCTCGAGATCGTCTTCGGCGTCACCATCTTCGGTTGGTTCTTCGAGATGGCCCCGCTCTCCTGGACGATGCTCGGCTATCTCGTGGCGCTCTCCGCCCTCGGGATCCTCATCTTCGAGATCCTCTGGCGCCACGCGCAGCGAAACGAGACCCCCGAGGGCATCTACGGACGATTCGCCAAGAAGGTGGAGGAGAAGAGCCATGAGCGAGGCAGCCAGCGGAGCCTTTAGCGCAAACGAGCACTCCGAAATCGAACGCTCCCTTGCGGGTGCGGCCTTCGAGAAGGCCGTGCGCGCGGCACGCGAACCGAGGGAGCTCGAGGTCGCGGGTACCGTCCATCGCTTCATCGACGTGGCGGGGATCCCGGGCGCGCTGCGCATCCCGCGGGCTTCGGTGCGCTTCCTCGAGAACGTCATCCGCCGCGCGCCCTCCGACGAGGCCGCCGTCACGGCCGCCCGTCGCGTCGTGGCCGCCGGCCTCGAGGGCAGGGCGGGGGAGGAGATCGAGTTCTCGCCCACGCGCGTGCTCTTCCAGGATTTCACCGGCGTGCCCATCTTCGTGGACTTCGCCGCCATGCGCGATGCGATGGTGGCCGAGGGCGGCGACCCGGTCGTCGTGAACCCGAAGATCCCCTGCGTGCTCGTGGTGGACCACTCGGTGCAGGCCGATTGCGCAGGCGAGGCGGGCGCGGCCGAGCTGAACCTCGCCGTCGAGGCGAGGCGAAACGCCGAGCGCTTCAGCTTCCTCAAGTGGGCGGCCGAGAACTTCGACAACGTCGAGATCGTACCACCCGGGCAGGGCATCTGCCACCAGCTCGGCGTCGAGCGCTTCTGGAGCGTCGTGGCAAAGGACGCCCTCTCACCTGAGGGCCTCATCGGCTTCGACACCGTCGTGGGCTCCGATTCCCACACCACCACCGCGAACGGCATCGGCGTCATGAGCTGGGGCCTCGGCGGGATCGAGTGCGAGGCGGCGGCGCTCGGCCTCTCGCTTCCCATGAACGTGCCCGAGGTGGTGGGCCTTCGGCTCACGGGCGGGCTTCGCCCGGGCGTCCAGGCCATGGATCTCGCCCTCACGCTCACGCAGCTTCTTCGCGAGACGGGCGTGGTGGGCAAGATCGTCGAGGTCTCCGGCCCCGGGGTGGCCACGCTCACGGCCACCCAGCGCGCCTGCGTGGCGAACATGACGCCCGAATACGGCGCCACGGCCACGCTCTTCCCCGTGGACGACGAGGTGCTCTCGTATCTGGCGCTCACCGGCCGCGGCGAGGAGCAGGTGGAGCTCGTGCGCTCCTACTACCTCGCCCAGGGCATCTTCGGCGAGGAGGGCATCGACGTGCCCCGCGTCTACTCCGAGACGATCGAGTTCGACCTCGCGAGCGTGGAACCCTGCCTGGCCGGCCCCTCGAGGCCGCATAACCGCGTCACGCTCGCCGGTCTGCGCGAACGGGTGCTCGAGAACGCCGCGAAGCGCGGCCACGGAGCCGACGAGACGGCAGAGGTGGAGCTTCCCGAGGGAAGCTTCGAGCTGGGGTGCGGCTCCCTCGGCCTCGCGGCCATCACGAGCTGCACGACGGCCACCGATGCGGCCATGGTCGTGGCGGCGGGGCTCCTCGCGAGAAACGCGCGCGAGCGCGGGCTTTCCGCGGCTCCTTGGGTGAAGTGCATCCTCGGGCCCGGCTCCAAGGCCACCACGAAGCTCCTCGAGGACGCTCGCCTGGCCCGTCCGCTCGCCGAGGTGGGCTTCGCCCTCTGCGGTTGGGGCTGCCTCGCCTGCATCGGCAACTCCGGGCCCCTGAAGCCCGCCGTCTCGGCCGCCTCCGAGAAGCTCGAGCTCACGAGCGTGCTCTCGGGCAACCGCAACTTCGACGGGCGCATCTCGCCCGATTGCGCGCAGAACTACCTCACGACCCCCTCGCTCGTCGTGGCCTACGCCATCAAGGGCACGCTCGCCGCGAACCTCGAGGTCGAGCCGCTCGGCGTGGACGAGGCGGGGGAACCCGTGATGCTCTCCGACGTCCTGCCCGACCCCGCCGAGGTCGAGGCCGTGCTCGCCGAGTGCCTCACGCCGGAGCTCTTCGAGGCCACCTCCGACCTCGCCTCCGGAGGAGCCGCCTGGGACGCCCTCGAGGCGCCCGCGGGCACGACCTATCCCTGGGATCCCGCCTCCACCTACATCCGCAGGCCGCCCTACTTCGAGGACGCGCGCCCGGCGGAGCGCGTGGGCGTTTCCGGAGGACGCTGCCTCGCGCTTCTCGGCGACTTCGTGACCACCGACCACATCTCGCCCGCGGGGACGATCCCCGAGGGCTCTCCCGCCGCCCTCTACCTCGAGGAGCGCGGCGTGGCCGTCCCCGATCTCAACACCTACGGCTCGCGTCGCGGAAACCACGAGGTCATGGAGCGCGGCACCTTCGCCAATCCGCGCTTGGAGAACGTCCTCGCGAGGGGCGAGGCGGGCGGTCTCACGGCCGATCCCGTGACGGGCGAGCTCGCCACCATCTGGGACGCCTCCGAGAGCGCCCGCGAGGCGGGCCTCGATCTCCTCATCATCGCCGGCAAGATGTACGGCAGCGGCTCCTCGCGCGACTGGGCCGCCAAGGGCCCAGCGCTCCTCGGCGTTCGCTGCGTGGTGGCCGAGAGCTTCGAGCGCATCCACCGCTCGAACCTCGTGGGCATGGGCATCCTGCCGCTCGAGCTCGAGGACGTGGGCCTCGCCGACCTCGGCCTCACGGGCCGCGAGACCTTCGACGTGGAGCCCGTGGAGGTGGCGCTCGGCAAGCCCGCGCCCCGCACGACCCTCACCGTCACCTCCGAGGACGGCACGCAGCGCCACGTGCGCTGCCGCGTGCGCATCGACACGCCCACCGAGGCCCTCTACATGGCAAAAGGCGGTATCCTACCCTACGTCTTGAGCGACATGGCCTAGAGGAGGCGCCCCGGCGCCTCCCACCTCGTCGCGGGACCAAACGAACCTCAAACGCCCCCGGCCCTCACATGGGCCATATCCCGAAGGCAGGTCTCACGGTGCTCTGTCCCCGCTGCGGCTCCGCGCTCCCCGAGGGCGCTTCGCGCTGCCCCTCGTGCGGTGCGGATCTCTCGCCGCTCGCGGCGCCCACCGCGGAGGACCTCACGTGGTGCCCCGCCTGCGGAAGCGTCGTCTCGCGTGAGATGGACGCCTGCCCCCACTGCGGTCTTCCGCTCTTCGGGCAGGCCGATCCCCTCGATCCGGGCACGGCCGAGCCCGGCGATCCCTCCGAGCGCGACACGCGCCTCCTCCCCCGGCTCCAGAGTGCCATTCCCTCGCCGGATGACGATCCCGAGCTGGAGGGCGCCAGGCGGCCGCGGGCGGCCCGGAGCCTCATCGTCGCCGCGGTCGCGGCGGCGGTGGTCGTGGTGGCCGCGATCCTCGTCCTCGCGCACCCGTGGAACCCGAACCTCTACGACACGCGCGCCGATACCCCGGCCGACACCTCCATGGAGGGGTTCCCCGGCACGGTGGACAAGCTCTCCGGCCAAGACACGTCCTCGGAGGCGCCCGAGACGCTCACCGCCGACGAAGCAACGTTCGCCGTGCTCACGGGGGCCCTCGAGGAGGCCGACGTCCTCTCCCAGGAGCTCACGGCCGAGATGGCGAACCTCACCGGCGCCGCTTCGGCGAGCCCCGAGACGCGCGAGGCGTGGAGCGAGGAGGCCGAGGCCACGTCGCTTCGCGTCTCCAACCTCATCGCGAGCGTCCAGGCGGCGGATGTGAGCACCGGCACCTACGCCGAAGCCCAAGCCGAGCTCGTGACCATGGGCAACTACCTGCGAAATCGCGCAGACGCCATCACGGGGGCCTGGGAGGCGATCCTCTCCCCGGGTGCAACGGAGGCCGGCATCGCCGAAGCCGTATCCTCGGCCGAGACCGAGAACCGCACCTACGCGAACCTCTATCGCGCCGCGCGCGGCGACTTCGAGCTTCCCGATGCGGTTGCGTGAGATGGGGTTTGCGCGTGCGTATCCTGTGAAAAGCGTCCGAGGCTGGTATGCTTTCGGGCGGCTGACCTGTGCTCGTGCAGGAGGAAACCCCTCCGGGTTTCGGCTGAGCGGCCGAGGCCGGTGGGAGCTGAAAAGGGGAGATCGTGGATTCACAAGCCTTTGAAGCGGGTCGACGCGCCTATCAGAACGGTGACTTCGTGCAGGCGTCCGCCCTGCTCGCCCAGGCCAAGGCCCCCGGCGAGATCAACGGCGCCGTCGACCACCTGAGGGGAAACGCCCTCATGCGCCTCGGGCTCTACGAGGATGCGGCTCGCGCCTACGGCGACGCCCTCGCCGATGAGTCCTACGGCAGGGTGGGCGCCCTCGCCACGAACCGCGGGCGCGCCTATCTCGCGGCCGGCCAGGCCGACGCCGCCATCGCCTCGCTCACCCAGGCGCTCTCCGACGCGAGCTATCCCACGCCCTACAAGGCCCAGGCGGCCCTGGGCGAGGCCTACGAGCGCCTCGGCCAGCCGCGCGAGGCCGGCGCCGCGTGGCGAAACGCCGCCATCGACGAATCCAATCCGAACCCCTCGCTCGCCCTCACGAAGCTCGGTGGCTGCTTCATGCAGCTCGGCCGCCCCGCTGACGCGATCGAGGCCTATCGCACGGCCCTCGACTTCTCCGCGCCCCAGGCCTCCCAAAACGCCCTCTACGCCGAGCTCGGCGAGGCCTACGTGGCTGCGAACCGCCTGACGGAGGCCGCCGACGCCTTCGGCCAGGCCATGGCCGACGGCACCTACCAGCTCACGCCGAACCAGCAGGCCGCCTATGCCGCCGCCGCGAACGCCATGCGCGCCCTCGGCGTCACCGGTCGTAGCGAGACCGACGCCATGCTCGCCGCCGCGGGCTACGGCACGCCCGGCGGCACCGGTGCGGGCGCGGTGGATCCGCTCGATCCGCTCGGCTCGTCGGGCGAGTTCATCCCGAGCCCCGAGGACACCGGCTTCTTCGAGATCAGCGAGCAGGACATCGTCGAGAACGCGAAGCAGAAGGCCAAGGTCGAGCGCAAGAACAAGCACACCGGCCTCAAGGTCTTCATCGCGCTGCTCGTCATCATCGGCGTGCTCGCCGCGTGCGCCGTGGGCCTCTACACCCTGGGCTACGGCTGGCCCATGCAGGAGGACACGGTGAACGGCCTCTTCAGCGCCTCCACGACGGGCGAGGATCCGAGCACCTACCTCGCGAGCGGCCTCTCGGAGGATCAGATCGCCGCCATCGAGTCCATCATCCCCGCGGGCGCCACCGTGACCATCGACGGCGTGGACCGCACCATGAACTCCTCCACGGTGACCCTCACGGCGACCCTCGCCGAGGGCGGCACCCAGAGCTACATCGTCACGCTCGTGCGCGAGGGCATCGGCTGGAAGGTCTCCGACGTCCAGCTCTCCTTCGATTCGCTGCTCGGCGACGGCGCGAACTCCGGCACCCAGGACACCACGACCACCGACACGGCGCTCATCGACGACGGCGCCACGACCCCCATCGACGACACGTCAACCACGACGATCGACCAGACGACGTCCGACGGCACGGGAGACGGCCAGGACGCCTCCGCGGGCGATGCGACGACGATCACGGAAACCGTCGACACCGGCATCGTCGAGGGCGAGAACGGCCAGTCGGGCGAGACGCCCGTCGAGTAGGCGGGTGGACGGAGCGCGCGAGCATGGGAGTCATCGACACATTCCTCGGGGATTCGCTCGGCGATAGGGGAGACCTCGCCATCGACCTCGGCACGGCCAACACGCTCGTGGCCGTCCGCGGCGAGGGCATCGTCTTGAACGAGCCCTCGGTGGTGGCCATCGACCAGAACGAGGAGCGCGTGCTCGCCGTGGGCATCGACGCCAAGCGCATGGTCGGCCGCACGCCGGGCTCCATCACCGCGTTCCGCCCGCTCAAGGACGGAGTCATCGCCGACTTCGACGTCACCGAGGTCATGCTCCGCTATTTCATCGAGAAGGCCCAGGGCAACCGTCGTCGCTGGCCCTGGTCGCCGCGGCCGCGCGTGGTCGTCTGCGTGCCCTCCGGCGTCACGTCGGTGGAGAAGCGCGCGGTCTTCGAGGCCACGATCCAGGCGGGCGCCAGGCGCGCCTACCTCATCGAGGAGCCCATGGCGGCGGCCATCGGCGCCGACCTGCCCATCGAGGAGCCCACGGGCTCCATGGTGGTCGACATCGGCGGCGGCACCTCCGAGGTGGCCGTCATCGCCATGGGCGGCATCGTCGTCTCGCAGTCCATCCGCACCGCGGGCGACGAGTTCGACGAGACGATCCTCGAGCACGTGAAGAACGCCCATAACCTCCTCATCGGCGAGCGCACCGCCGAGGACATCAAGATCAAGGTGGGCTCCGCCGCCCCGCAGCGCGAGGAGCTCGACGTCGAGGTGAACGGCCTCGATGCCTCGAGCGGCCTTCCGAAGACCGCCCACATCACCTCCGAGGAGATCCGCCGCTCGCTCAACCAGCCGCTCGACGAGGTCACGAAGGCCGTGAAGGTCGCCCTCGATCGCACCCCGCCCGACCTCGCGTCCGACCTCATGTACTACGGCATCATGCTCACGGGGGGCGGCGGGTTGCTCCGCGGCCTCGACACGCGCCTTCGCGAGGAGACGGGCGTGCCCGTGAACGTGAGCCCCACCGCCCTCGAGAACGTTGTGAACGGCTGCCTGAGGGTCCTCGAGGCCAACGCGCTCTCCGGCGGCTTCGTGCAGAGCACGGGCTACTAGGCGGCGGAGTCGGTGGCGCAAAACTCGTCCCTCTCCGGCCTGGGCAGAAACGACGACGGCCGCCTGCGGACGTTCGTCATCCTCGTCGTCGTGTCGATCGTGCTCCTCACGCTCGCGTGCAGGCCGGAGACGAAGCCCGTCTTCGACGCGGCCCAAGGTGCCGCGTCCGTGGTCACGGCGCCGGTGCGCGCGGTCGGAAACGTCGTCACGATGCCCTTCCGCGGCCTCGGCAACGTCATCGGCAACCTCACGGCTCCCGAGGAGACCCTCTCCGAGCTGAGGGATCAAAACGAGCAGCTCATCGCCGAGAACGCGCTCCTGCGCGAGCAGGCGCTCGCCGCAGAGCGGCTCGAGGCGCTCCTCGAGCTCCAGAGCACGAACAAGCTCACGTCGACGGGCGCGCGGGTGATCTCGGGCGCCGTCGATTCGGCCACCTCCACGATCACGATCGACAAGGGCTCCACATCGGGGCTCGAGGTCGGCATGCCCGTCACCGATTCGCTCGGCCTCGTGGGGCAGATCAGCGAGTGCAACCCCACCACCTCCGTCGTGCGACTCATCACCGACGAGCGCTCCGGCGTGGCCGCGCTCGTCCAGGAGAGCCGTGCGCAGGGCCAAGCCGAGGGTGCCTCCGACGGGAGCCTGCGCCTCACGCTCGTGCCGAGCGACCAGAAGGTGGAGCTCGGCGACATCGTGGTCACGAGCGGGCTCGGCGGGGTCTTCCCGAAGGGCCTGCCCCTGGGCATCGTGACCTCGGTCAATCGAGGTGACGGCGAGCTCTACCAGACCATCATCATGCGCCCCGTCGCCCTCACCACACCCTTCGAGGAGGTGCTCGTGGTGACGGACATCACCGACGACCAGCACGCCACCGCCGAGGAGGCCGACGCGGCCCAGCGCCAGGACGCGAACGCCCAGGCGAACGCCGCCCAAAGCCCGGAAGACGGAGACGACGGGGGCGCCGATGGGGGCGCTGACGGGCAATGATGATCGTCAACGACCAGAACCAGCGGCTGCGGCGCCTCGTCATCCTCGCGCTCGTCTGCGCGGTGCTCCAGCTCATCCTCGCGCCGGTGCTCGTCATCGGCGCAGGGCATCCGAACTTCTGCCTCGTCTTCGCGATCGTGGCCTCGTTTCCGGGCGGCGGAGTGGCCCCGCTCTGGGCGGCCTTCCTCGCGGGGCTCTTCTTCGACCTCACCGCGACCTCGCCGGTCGGCCTCATGGCGCTTCTGCTCGTGCTCGCGTCCTTCGCGCTGAACCCGCAGGATCGCGATCGGCTCGTCGAGGAGCCGGCACGCTGCCTTCGCGATTCGGCCTTCGCCGTGCTCGCCGTCGAGCTCATCTACCAGCTCATGCTGCTCGTCATCTTCCCGGGCCCGAGCATTGCCGACGTGTTGTTTTTGCGATGGCTGCCGTCTTCGCTCTGGGATTGGATGTGCCTAGTACCCTTTGTCGTCGTTCTATCCAGGCCCACCACCGACGTCCTCACGCTCGGCGGCGGCAAGAAGAACCTCACGGGCAAGCGCTACAAGCTCTAGCGCGAAGATGAAGGTCCCATGGATCGATCCATCCTCATATTCCTCGCCATCGTCATCGTGGCCGTCGTGGTCGTCCTGCTCTGGTTCGTGCGGAACCGAGACAAGAACCCCATCAAGGTGGACATCGGCGGCCAGACCCCCCAAGCCACGGGCGGCGAGGGCGAGAGCACCGAGAAGGGCTTCAAGCGGCGCCTCCTCGGCCTCGGCATCTTCTCGGGTACGATCTTCGGGGTCCTTTGGGCGAGACTCTGGTCCATGCAGCTCGTGGGCACCGATGAGTACGCCGAGCAGGCCGAGCTCAACCGCACGCGCTCCGTCACGAGCCCCGCTCCCCGCGGGCGCATCCTCGACCGCAACGGCGTCGAGCTCGTCACGAACCGCCCCTCGCTCGCCGTCGTGGCCACGGCCGACGTGCTCGAGAACGAGCGGGAGATGCACCTGCTCGCGAACCTCCTCGGCATGCCCTACATGGCCGTGCGCCGCAACATCCAAAACGCCACCGAGGGCGTGCAGAGCAATCGCACCGTGGCCGTGGACGTCTCCAGGGCCGCCGTGGCCTACATCGAGGAGCACCCCGATCTCTTCGAGGGCATCACCATCGAGGAGCGCAGCCAGCGCGCCTATCCGAATGGTTCGCTCGCCTCCCACGTGCTCGGCTACACCGGCCCCGTGACCTCCGAGCAGCTCGAGGCCGTCTCCGACGATCGCGCCAAGATCACCTATGAATCGGGCGACGTCGTGGGGCAGGCCGGCGTGGAGTACCAGTACGAGGACGTGCTCCAGGGCATCCGCGGCGAGCGGCAGGTCTACGTGAACGCCGCGGGCGACGTGACCGGCGTCGCGGCCGAGATCGAGCCGGTGAGGGGTTCCGACGTCACCCTCACCATCGACGCGAAGATCCAGAAGGCGGCCGAGGAGGGCCTCGAACACGCCATCACGGCCTCCACGGCGCTCGCGAGCGGCGGCCCCGGGCGCGGCGCCTGCCTCGCCCTCGACGTCACCAACGGCGAGATCCTCGCCATGGCGAGCGCGCCCACGTTCGAGCCGTCGGTCTTCGTCGGCGGCATCGCCACGGCCGACTGGGAGCAGCTGAACGACGAGAAGAGCGGCTATCCGCTGCTCAACCGCTGCGTCTCGGGCACCTACCCCTCGGCCTCCACCATCAAGCCGCTCTCCTCCTTCGCGGCCTTCGATTCCGGCGTCTCCACGATCGGCTCGGTCTACAACTGCCCCGGCTTCTGGACCGGCTTCGGCGAGGCTGCGGGCCAGTATTGCTGGAACCACAGCGGCCACGGCGCCATGGACATGCGCTCGGGCATCGTCTACTCCTGCGACAGCGTCTTCTACGAGATCGGCAAGGCCATCTTCTATTCCGACACCCCCGAGGCCCTCCAGGCGAAGTTTCGCCAGTGGCACCTCGGCTCCACGACCGGCGTCGACTTGCCGAGCGAGGCGGAGGGGCGCATCCCCGACGCCCAGTGGAAGTGGGACTACTTCAGCTCCTGGAGCGACGAGGATCGGGTCTGGCACGGCGGCGACACGACGAACCTCGTCATCGGCCAGGGCGACATGCTCGTGACCCCGCTCCAGATGGCCTGCGTCTACATGGCCATCGCCAACGGCGGCACCATCTGGACGCCCCACGTGATGAAGGAGGTCGCGAACGCGAGCGCCTCGGGTTCCGTCCTCTCCTTTGAGCCGAAGAGCGTGACCATCGACGAGAGCACCGAATACCTCGACTTCGCGAAGGACGCGCTCGAGGGCGTCATCTACGAGGAGGACTACGCCGTCACCTCGCACTTCTCGAACCTGCCCGTGAGCGTCGCCGGCAAGACGGGCACCGCCGAGCGCCAGGGCTACGAGAACTCCACCGGCTGGTTCGTGGCCTACGCGCCCGCCGACGACCCGAAGTACCTCGTGGCCGCCGTCATCGAGGAGGGCGGCTTCGGCTCAACCTCGGCCATGTACGCCGTGCGCGACGTCCTCGGCGCCATCTACGACACGCCCGACACCTCCGACGCGGTGTCCTCGGTCGGGGCACGCTAGGAGCGCCATGCCCGCGCACGCCAAGACATCCCCGCGCCCCCGCACCCTGAGCGACCTCGCGCGCCCGCTCGACAGCGGCGCGAGCCCGCAGGGGCCCAAGACCCGCGCCCTCGCGCGACCGAAGATCCTGAAGGAGCTCTACCTGCCGGTGCTCATCCCGGCGCTCCTGCTCGTGGCCTTCGGGCTCGTGGTCGTGTGGTCGGCCTCTCTCTCCATCGACGACGCCTCGCTCCCGCGCCAGCTCATCGGGTTCGCCATCGGCCTCGCCGCGGCCGTCTTCATCTGGCGATACGACTACCGCGACCTCGCGAACTTCACGTCGGCCCTGCTCATCGCCGACATCGTGCTCTTCCTGTTGCCGATGATCCCGGGGCTCGGCTACTCGGCCAAGGGCATGACGGGTTGGATCCAGATCCCCCTCATCGGACTTCGCATCCAGCCCTCCGAGATCATGAAGCTCGTGACCATCTACCTCATGGCGGCACTCGGCGCCTCCTACAACGGGCGGATCAAGCAGTTCGACGACTACCTCAAGCTCTGCGGCATGCTCGCGATCCCGTTCGTGCTCCTCGTGACGCAGGACCTCGGCTCGTCGCTCATCGTCCTCGTCGCGGGCGCCGCCATCATCATCTGCTCCGGCGCCAAGGCCGAATGGGTGATAGCGACCCTCGTGCTCGTGGCCGTCCTCGTCGGCGTCGTCATCTTCTGCTCGATCACCGACGGCCTGCCGAACATCCTCAAGGACTACCAGGTGAAGCGCCTCATCGTCTTCGTCGACCCCTCGGTCGATCCGGCCGGTGACGGCTACAACCTCCAGCAGGCCAAGATCGCCGTGGGCTCGGGCGGCCTCTTCGGCAAGGGGATCGGAAACGCCACGCAGGCGGGCCAGGGGTTCTTGCCCGAGGCGCACACCGACTTCGTCTTCGCGCTCCTCGCGGAGGAGTTCGGCTTCTTCGGCACATGCGTGCTCCTCGTGCTCTTCGCCTGGCTCATCTTCGCCACCATCGCACTCGCCCAGCGCGTCGACTCGCCCTTCGGGAAGCTCGTGCTCGTGGGCGTCGTGGCCATGTGGTCGTTCCAGGTGCTCGAGAACATCGGCATGTGCCTCGGCATCATGCCCATCACGGGCATCCCGTTGCCCTTCATCAGCTACGGCGCCTCGTCGATGGTGGTGCAGATGGCGGCCGTGGGCATGGTCCAGTCGGTGTGGTTCCATCGCCCCAAGGCGGGCTAGCGCTATCCGACCCGGCGTCGTGCTCGGGTTACACTAGGGGTTTGGATGGAACCGGCGAACCTCTGGGGGAGAAGCCATGGCGCTCTTCGACTTTCTGAAAGCGACGAACCTCGTCGAGATGTTCAACACGTCGCGTGAGGCGGAGGCCGAACGCACCCAGGCGGTGCGCGTGGCGGTCTCCGTGGACCCCGAGACGCCGATGGAGATCGTGGGCGCCGTGCGCGAGGCGCTCGTGCCGCAGACCTCCCAGGCCATGGTCGTCGTGTCGCGCATCGAGCCGGGCGTGGTGCCTCCGGCCGACCCCTCGACCGACCTCTCGCTCGTGCTCTGTGGCGGCTCGACGCAGCTCTGCCACGAGTGGGGCATCGCCTGGCTCAAGGCCAACGTGCCCACGCTCATGGTCGGGCGCTCGGCGGTGGAGGTGCCGGGGTGCACGCTCGGCGGCCTCGTCGCCTCTCGGCTCTGCGCCTCCGACCCCGCCGACCTCGTCGATCGCCTCGGCCATTGGATCGTCGCCAGCACGGCCAAGGACGTGGCCTTCGCCGCGAACTTCCCGTTCTGCCGGCGCGCCGTCGCCTCCGACCTCATTCGCGCCGTGGCGCTTTCCAACGCCGCCGTCGCCACGTTCAACTTCATCCCGGGCGTCTTCGACTTCGCCATGGTCACGGCCAACGAGTTCAAGCTCGCCCTCGACATCGCCTCCGTCTACGACCAGAAGATCTCCTTCGAGCGCCTGCCCGAGGTCATCTCGATCGTCGCCTTCGGCGCGGTGCTGCGCACCGTGGCGGGTCTCGCAGAGAAGGCCGTGCCGAAGCTCGCCTGGCTCGTGCGCGGCGCGGCGGGCTACGGCGGGGCGCTCTTCACGGGAAACGTCCTCGTTGCGCGCTTCGAGGGCGGATCTGCGCTCGAGGGGCCCCTGGGTGCCATCCTCGCCCGCGCGAAGGAGCTCGGCTCCGCGGCCGCCGAGAAGGTGGGCACGCTCACGGGCGATGTGGTGAAGCTCGGCCCCGATGCCTTCTATCTGCATCCCCGCGGCGCTCGCGCCTCCGCAGCGGGCCCTGGCGAGGTGGTGGAGGCCGAGGAGGCCCCCGCACCGGGCTGGATCGAGTTCGGCTCCCACGGCCTCTCGGCGAGCTAGGCGAAGGCGCCTCGAGGCTCTTGTGGAGCTCGGGCGCGAGTCGCTGGTTTTGCGTTGACGCTCCAGCTAGATGCCTCTATAGTTGACCCTTGCGCCGAAAACCATGACCGAAGGAATCCACTCCATGTATGCAATCGTCAAGACCGGTGGCAAGCAGTATCGCGTGAGCCAGGGCACGATCCTCGACGTCGAGAAGCTTCCCGGCGAGGTGGGCTCCGAGGTGGAGCTCCCCGTGCTCCTCGTCTCGGATGGCTCCACGACCGAGGCCTCGCCCGCAGCCCTCGAGGGCAAGACCGTCACCGCCAAGGTGCTCGACCACCACAAGGACAAGAAGAAGATCGTCTTCAAGTTCCACAAGCGCAAGCGCTATCACCGCCTGAGGGGCCATCGCCAGCAGCTCACCTCGCTCGAGGTCGTGAGCCTGCCCGAGCTCTCGGCTTAAGCGTCCGACCACGAACGAAGAGAGGCTCCCATGGCACACAAGAAAGGTCTCGGCTCCTCGCGCAACGGCCGCGATTCCAACGGTCAGCGCCTTGGCGTAAAGCGCTCCGGAGGGCAGTTCGTGAAGGCCGGCGAGATCATCGTCCGCCAGCACGGCACCCACATCCACCCCGGCGAGAACGTCGGCATCGGCAAGGACGACACGCTCTTCGCGAAGGCCACCGGCCACGTGAAGTTCGTGCGCGGCGCCCGCCACACCGTGAGCGTCGTCACGGAAGACGACGCCGCGTAGCGCGCCATCCCACATGGCATGAAGCGGGCTCGCCCTTCGGGGTGGGCCCGCTTTCGCGTGGCACGGTGCACGTGCGGGTGCCGTCGTCAGGCGCGAAGGCAGCCGGGGCAGCGGGCGAGGATGCTCGGGCATTGCGCGAGCCCGCCGCCCGCCGTCTCCCGAAGGGACGCCGGCAGGGCGTGGCCCACCTCGTCCATGGCCCTGAGCGCCTCGTCGAAGCTGACGGGGCTCCTCACGCCGGCGAGTGCGAGGCGCGCGGCGCAGAAGGCCTCGGCGACACCGCCGGCGTTTCGCATCTGACAGGGAAACTCCACGAGCCCGAGCGCGGGATCGCAGACGATCCCGAGCGTGTTCGCGATGGCGATGGAGGCGGCCGTGAGGCAGGCCGCGGGAGATCCGAAGAGCATCTGCGTGAGGGCCGCGGCGGCCATCGCGGCCGCGACGCCGGTCTCCGCCTGGCAGCCCGCCTCGGCTCCCGAAACCGACGCATTTCCCTGGGCGAGGGCGCCGATGGCCGCGGCGCACCAGAGCCCCATCTCGAGGCGGGGAAGATCGCGGACACTCGCGGGGGAGATTCCCGAAGCCTTCGCGAGCGCCTCGCCGAGTGCGATGAGGGAGCCGGGGACGATCCCCGAGGCACCGGCCGTGGGAGCGGCGACGATGACGCCCATGGCGTCCGAGCGCTCGATGGTGGCCATCGCGTAGGCGATGGCGGTCGCCTCCACGGAGGAGCCGAGGGCCGAGAGGGCGCGCCTGCCGTCGTAGACCCGTTTCGCCTCGCCGTCGAGAAAGCCCCCGAGGGAGGGTCGGGGCGCCTCGAGGGTGTCGCGGACCTCCTCGCCCATGACGGCCATGACCTTCGCCATCGAGGCGTCCACGGAGGCTGGAGGGTCCGCCAGAGGGTCCTGGGCCACGAGCGCTATCTCGCGGTTGCGCATGATCCGCCCGAGGGAGCCCGGCAGGCCCTCGGCGAGCGCCAGGAGCTCCGAGGCGGAGGAGAAGTCCTCGGGAAGCGTTCCCGGCGATTGCAGGCGGCCGCCCGCGACGTAGAGGACGCGCCCGTAGACGACCTCGGGATCCTCGGAGAGCGCTTCGAGGAGCTCCACGGGGACGACCTCGTCGGATTCCATCACGGTGAAGGCGTCCTCGCCGGGAGCCTTGCGCGTGGTCTTGATGAAGGCGATGTTCACGCCGGCCTCGGCCACGGCGGTGCAGAGCCTTCCCAGCACGCCCGGCTGGTCGTGGTGGCGGATGAAGAGGGTCGGCAGATCGCCCGTGACCTCGATGGCCGCTCCGTCGATGGCGGAGAGGCGCATCCTCCCGCCGCCGATGGATTCGCCGCGGACGGTCACGGCGGAGCCGTCCTCGAGGTCGAGGCGCACGTCGGCCGTGTTGGGATGGAGTTCGGGAGCGGACGCGACGAGCTCGAAGGAGATCTCGACTCCGCGTTCCGCGGCGATCTCGAGGGATTCGCGGATCCGGGGATCGTCGGTGTCCATGCCGAGCACGCCCGCCACGAGGGCCTTGGCGGTGCCGTGGCCCTCCGCCGTATCGGCGAAGGAGTTGTAGAGCGTGAAGGCCGCCCGAACCGGGGGCGCCGGGGCGATGGCGGCCGCCATGCGCCCGATGCGCAGGGCGCCCGCGGTATGGGAACTCGACGGCCCCACCATGATGGGGCCGAGCACGTCGAAGGCGGAGGGGAGCACGGTCGTCCTTTCCCTTGGGCAACGCTCGGGGCGGAGGCGCCATGGGGCCTCGGGCCTGACGATACAATGGCGAACGCCCGAACCCGAGAGAAGGAACCCCGAGCTGGCCGATTTCACCGATAGAGTGCACATCCACGTGAAGGCGGGGGATGGCGGCGCCGGCTGCCTCTCCTTCCGGCGCGAGGCGCACGTGCCCAAAGGCGGCCCCGACGGCGGCGACGGAGGCGACGGAGGTTCGGTCATCCTCGTGGCCGACCCCCAGAAGTCCTCGCTCGTCGACTACCGCTACCAACACCACTTCTCCGCCGAGCGCGGCACCCACGGCCAGGGCGCCCGCAAGCACGGCAAGGACGGCGAGGATCTCATCCTGCCCGTGCCGTTGGGAACGCAGGTGCGCGCCCTCGACGAGCGGACCATGGAGCCCGTCGCCGAACTCGGCGACCTCACCCGAGCGGGCGAGCGCCTCGAGGTGGCGCGCGGTGGCAAGGGCGGCTACGGCAACCCGCACTTCGTGACGAGCGTGCGCCGGGCGCCGGCCTTCGCCGAGCGCGGCGAGCCGGGCAAGGAGCTCTGGATCGAGCTCGAGATGAAGCTCATGGCCGATGCGGCGCTCGTCGGGATGCCGTCGGTGGGGAAGTCCTCGCTCGTGGCGGCCATGTCGAAGGCGCGCCCGAAGGTGGCGAGCTATCCCTTCACGACGCTCATCCCGAGCCTCGGCGCCGTGCGCACCGAGGACTACGACTACGTGGTGGCCGACGTGCCCGGCCTCATCGAGGGCGCGAGCGCGGGGCGCGGCCTCGGCCACGACTTCCTCCGCCACATCGAGCGCTGCTCCGTGATCGTCCACGTCGTGGACGCGACGGGCGGCTTCGAGGGGCGCAACCCCGTGGCCGACCTCGAGACCATCGACGTCGAGCTCGCCACCTACGATTCCGAGCTCGCCACGAGGCCGCAGGTGATCGTGGCGAACAAGGTGGACATGCCCGAAAGCGCTCAGGCCGTGGCCGCCGTCGCCGCCAAGGCGGCCGAGCTCGAGCGCCCCTTCTTCGCCGTCTCCGCGCTCACCGGCCAAGGCATCCCCGCCCTGAAACAGGCGCTCGGCGCCCTCGTCTTCGAGGAGCGCGCGAGGAGGGTGGCTGAGCTCGCGGACGCCGAGGAGCCCTACGAGCGCATCTGGCGGGGCGCGCGCAGAAGCGACGAGCCCCCCTTCACGCTCGTGCGCGAGGAGGACGGCTGGCGCATCGGCGGCGAGAGGCCCGAGCGGTGGGTGGTCCAGACCGATTGGGATAACGACGAAGCCGTGGCCTACCTCCAAAGTCGTTTCGCGCGCCTCGGCATCGACGACGCCCTCGCCGAAGCCGGCGCCGAAAACGGCGACGAGGTGCGCATCCTCGACATCGCCTTCGACTACGTCGGGCCCCGAGAGCTCGCGGACGATGAGCTCGATGGCGCGGAGGGGAGACGATGAGCCGCGGGCACCGCGAGTATCTCGACCATGTGGTCGTCTGCAAGGTGGGGAGCTCCTCGCTCGTGGACGAGGAAGGGGCCTTCGACGGTTCGCAGGTGGCGGCCATCGCCCGCGAGGCGGCCGAGATCGCCC
This sequence comes from uncultured Atopobiaceae bacterium, assembly GCA_947599965.1. GTDB lineage: Bacteria > Actinomycetota > Coriobacteriia > Coriobacteriales > Atopobiaceae > CANRLS01. The sequence goes on from CANQFP010000003.1 coordinate 52,201, forward strand.
GGGGCGGATGGCGGCCCATCATCGTCTCCTCGGGTGCCGTGGCCGTGGGCATGGGGCGCCTCGGGCTCGCGTCCCGGCCGCGCGACATCCCCGGGCTCCAGGCGGCCGCGGCCGCCGGCCAAGCGGCGCTCACCGAGGCCTACGCCCGGGAGCTCGCCCGGTTCGACCTTCCCTGCGCCCAGGTGCTCCTCAACCGGCGCGATGTCGTGGATCGCGAGAGCTACCTGCACATTCGCCATACGTTCGAGCGCCTGCTCGAGCTCGGGGTCGTGGCCATCGTGAACGAGAACGACACGACGAGCGTGACCGAGTTCTCCTTCGGTGACAACGACCTCCTCGGCGCCATCGTGGCCACGCTCGTCGGGGCCGAGCGCTACGTCATCCTCACCGACATCGACGGCCTCTACACGGCCGATCCCTCCAAGAACGAAGGAGCCCGGCGCATCGAGCGCGTGGAGGCCATCGACGACGATGTGCTCGCGCTCGCGGGGGAGAGCGCCTCGGGCATCGGCACCGGCGGCATGCGCTCGAAGCTCTCCGCGGCTCGCGCGCTCATGGCGGCGGGCATTCCCACGGCCATCGTGAGCGGACGCGACCCCGGCGCGCTCTCGGCGGCGGTGGCGGGGGAGGTGCGCGGGACGCTCTTCGCCGCATCCGAGGAGCTCCACGAGCCTGCGCGCAAGCTCTGGATCGCCCTCGCCGGCGTGCCGAAGGGCACGATCGTCGTGGACGAGGGAGCCGCGAGGGCCCTGGTGGAGGGTGGTGCCTCGCTTTTGCCCGTGGGCGTTTCCGGCGTCGAGGGGGTCTTCGATGCCGGCGACGTGGTCTCGGTCGTCGACCGAGACGGCCGCCTCATCGCGCGCGGCGTCTCGCGCTACAGCGCCGAGGAGCTCGCCAAGGCGCGTGGCCTCAAGCTGGACGTCGTGGCGCGTTTCCTGCCCGCCAAGGCCGACGTCCCGGCCATTCACCGAGACGAGCTCCTCGTCTTCTAGCGCTCTCGCGTGGATTTGCCGCTACCAGGCGGCGCGACCCTCCCAGGCCATGTTCCAGAAGCCGAGCTCGTAGCGCGAGCAGGCGATGAAGATCTCCTCGAGGTGGGCGAGCTGCTTCTCCGTGTAGTCGGCGGTGAGCGCGTCAAGGGCCTCGGTGAGCTCGACGTTGTAGTCGTGGTAGTCGTCGGCGTAGGACGTCACCCACTGCCCGTAGAACTCGTCCTTGCCGGCCTCGGGGTTGGCTTCGAGGATCTTCCGGGCGATCCACTCGTAGGTGAGCGCGCAGGGCATGAGCGCCGTCAGGATCTCGGCCTCGCCCTCCTCGTAGGCCACCTTCAGCATGTAGGAGGTGTAGGAGCGGTTCGGCAGCGCGAGCTCCGTCGCCTCCACGGCCGCCTCGGAGAGGCCGCACTCGGCGATGTAGCCGGTTTGCGTGTCGAGCTCGTACTTCACGAGCATCGCCACGTACTCGGTGAAGAGCCGCATCGTCTCGTTCGAGCGGGCCTTGGCGATGCCGATGGAGAAGACCCGCGTGTACTCGCGGATGTAGAGGTAGTCCTGGAGGATGTAGTCGAGGAAGCGCTCCTTCTCGAGCGTGCCGTTCTGGATCCCGAGGATGAAGGGATGCTCGAGGTAGCGGTCCCATATGGATTGCGAGGCGTTGACGAGACGCTCAGTGGTGCCCATGGTTCCTCCTAGCGAAGGTGGCGAAGTGGAGCTCTCTTTGGGCCCCTAGGATAGCGTCCTTTCGCCGTGGACCTTGCGCTCAAGCCAGGCGATGAGCTCCAGGAGGATGAGCTGTATGAAATCGGTGATGAAGCCGTTGAAGAGGTTCACGATGGCCAGGGGCACGAGCACGCATTGCCAGAGCAGGAAGTCGAGAAACCCGCCCCGGTAGAGCAGGATGAAGTGGAAGCCGCCGAAGTTCTGCAGGTAATCGAGCCCGGCGTGCTCGGGTGAGATGAAGAGGAGGAGGATGATCGCGAGGAAGGCGATGCGGAAGGGGAAGTGTTCGACCACGCGATAGGCGAGGCAATGGCGCGGAGGGGCCGCCTCGGGGTCGGGCTCGGGCGCGGGCTCGGGGGCTCGGGGCGCGCCGGACGGTGTCTTCGGCACGACGACGGGCGGTTGGGGTTTCGGCTTCGGGGGCGTCCACGTGGAGCTCGAGTGCGAGGGCGAGCCGGCGTGGCCTCCCCGGCTCTGCCCGCGGTAGCCGGACGCTCCACCGTAGCTCGCCGAACCGCGATAGCTAGAGCCGCCCGAGCTCTCGGCCGTGAGCGTCTTCGCGCCCCGGGAGAAGTAGGCCTTCAGGTGGGCGTAGGACTCGTTGATGATCGCCATGCGGCGCGTGGCCTCGGCCCTCAGGTGCTCCTGGGGCTGGAGATCGGGGTGCCAGCGGCGCGCTTCGCGTGCGTAGGCCTTGCGAAGCGCCCGCTGGTCGTAGGTTCCCGTGAGGCCGAGGTAGCGCTCGGCCAATCCCTTGTTCATCGCTCGGGCCACAGCCAGACCCGAACCGGTCCACGACGCGCGATCTGCGCCGGCATCGCCTAGTGGCCCGCCTCGGTGAGCTCGCGTGCCACCGGATCGGTGACGCTCACGCCCTCGGCTTTGAGCTCGGCGATCACGGGCGCGAATTGCGGCAGGTGGCGCTCGTGGGCGATGAGGAGCTCGTCGAGGACGCGCTTGGCCGTGGCACCCGAGGGGATCTGCGGGTTCAGGAAGAAGGCCTCGAGGGCGAGCCCGTAGTCGCCCGTCACGGCGGCCTCGCAGACGCAGAGCTCCATGTTCTTCATCACCTGGAGCCATCCGCGCTCGGCGGGCGGGAGCGGCCCGAAGGCGATGGGCAGCGCACCGGCGGAGCCCACGTGCGCCGAGACCTCCACGACGCAGTCGGCCGGTAGATCGGGCACGGCGCCGTTGTTCTGCGTGGAGAGCACGATGTGGGTGTTCGCATTGTTGTAGATGGCGCTGATGGTCTCGCAGGCGGCGTCCGAATAGTGCGCGCCGCCGCGCTTGGCGAGCTGCTCGGGCTTGTGGTCGAGGTTCGGATCCTTGTAGAGCTCGAAGAGCTCGTCCTCGGTCTTCTTCACCTGCTGGGCGCGCGTGCCCACCTCGGGATCATCGAACTCCTCGAGGGCGTGGGCGAGCATCTCCTCCTGGCGCCAGTAGTAGCGGTGGTAGCCGCAGGGGATGAGCCCGGCGCGCTTCACCTGCTCGGGGAAGAAGCGCACCTGGAAGATGTTCGCCGGCGTGCCGTCGTCGACGTCCGGATCGCACATCTTCTCGATGATGTCCTGCGTGACCTCGTGGCCGTCGAGGTCGAAGACCCGATGCCAGTGGAAGTGGTTGAGGCCCGCGAACTTGAAGATGAGCTCGTCCGGCTCCTTTCCGATGAGCATCGGCTCTTTGAGGATCGCGTTCACCGGCACGTTGCAAAGGCCGACGACCTTGTCCCAGTGGCCGTAGCGCACGACGGCCTCCGTGACCATGCCCGAGGGGTTCGTGAAATTCACGAGCCAGGCGTCGGGGCAGAGCTCCTTCATGTCCTCCACGATGTCGAGGATCACGGGGATGGTGCGGAAGGCCTTGAGGATGCCGCCCGCGCCGTTGGTCTCCTGGCCGAGGATGCCAAAGGAGAGCGGGATGCGCTCGTCCTTGATGCGAGCGTAGAGGAGGCCGACCCTGAACTGCGTGGTCACGAAGTCGGCGCCCGGCAGGGCCTCGCGGCGATCGAGTGTGAGGTGCACCTTCACGTCGTAGGGCGAGGCGTCCCACATGCGCTGGGCCATCTCGCCCACGATGCGCATCTTCTCCTCGCCCTCGGGGATGTCCACGAGCCAGATCTCGCGGATGGGGAGCTCCTCATAGCGCTTGATGAAGCCCTCCATGAGCTCGGGGGTGTAGCTGGATCCGCCGCCGATGGTGACGATCTTCACGGGTTTCTTGGCCATGGGGCTTCCTCTCCCTCCTCGGCTCGGCGCATGTGCGACCGAGCGGTTCTCGCTGCCCCAGTGTCGCACAGTGCCGAGACTCGCACGGGTGGCCGGGGCGCCTTACGCCTCCAACTCCTCGACGGCGCGCTTCAGGGTCTCGATGACCTCGATGTGCTGCGGGCAGATGGCCTCGCAGCTGCCGCAGGCGATGCAATCGGAGGCTCGGCCGCGGCCCTCGACTGCCGCCTCGTAGGCCGCCTTCGCCTCCGCCTTCGCCAAGCCGGTCGAGAGATCGTTCATCACCGCGAAGATCTCCGGGATGGGGATCTCCCGTGGGCAGCTCGGCGTGCAGTAGTGGCAGGCCGTGCACGGGATCTGCTCGGAGAACCCGAGGAAGGTCATCGCGTCGCCGATCACGCGGCGCTCCTCGGCCGAGAGCGGCCGGAAGTCGCGGAAGGTCGCGAGGTTGTCCGCCATCTGCTCGGGCGTGGACATGCCCGAGAGCACGGTGAGCACGCCGTCGAGCGATGCCGCGAAGCGAAGCGCCCAGGAGGCGGGGGAGGCGCCGGCGTCCACGCTGTGGAAGAGATCCTTCACGCTCACCGGCGGATCGGCCAGGCGCCCTCCCTTCACGGGTTCCATGATCACCACCGGCTTCTCGTGGGCGCGCGCCACCTCCCAATTCGCACGGGACTGCACCGTTGGATTCTCCCAGTCGGCGTAGTTGATCTGCAGCTGCACGAACTCGACCTCGGGATGTTCGGTGAGGAGCTCGTCGAGGAGCTTCGGGCCGCCGTGGAAGGAGAAGCCGATGTGGCGGATGAGCCCCTCGCGCTTCTTCTCGGCCACGAAATCCCAGAGGCCGAAGCGCTCGTACTTCTTGTAGTTGGCGTCCATGAGCGAATGGAGCAGGTAGAAGTCCACGTAGCTCAGCTTGGCGCGGTTGAGGCTCTTCTCGAGCTCGCCCTTGGCCATCTTCGCCGTGGGCACGGCCGTGGCGAAGAGCTTCGTGGCCACGGTGTAGCTCTCACGCGGATGGCGCTCCACGAGCGCCTTCGCCATCGCCTTCTCGGAGCCGGGGTAGACGAAGGCGGTGTCGAAGTAGGTGAAGCCCGCGCCGAGGAAGGCATCCACCATGGCCGCGGTCGTGTCCACGTCGATGCCCGCGCCCCGCTTGGGAAGGCGCATGAGTCCGAATCCGAGTTTCGGGGTGTGTGCGACGTCGATGGGTTCCATGGTTCCTCCCGTGGACGCGATGAACGCTTGGGCTGAGTGTAGGGCGCACGGCGAGCGGTTCACCCCGCGCGGCGGAAGGTCATGGCTTTTAGGTTGCCTTTAGGGCGCGCGGGGTACCGTACCCTCAACGAGAACGCTTGGCCGCGGCCAAGGAACGAGGGGATGGAACATGAACCTGAGCACAACCACCACACGGCATCTGACGGGTCTCTTCGGCGTGGTCTGCGCACTCGGCGTCGCCGTGTGCCTCACCGCATGCGGCGCCGTCGTACCCGAGCCCGTCGGCGACGGGCAGACCGAAACCGTACCCGTGGAGGAGACGACGCCGGAGGAGCAGGTGGAGACGCCCTCCCAGACCGCGCCCGTGACCACCCCCACGAACAGCTCGAACGCGCAGGCGGACCCCGAGGCGGCCAAGCAAGCGCTCGACTTCGAGCTCACCCAGTTCGCCAACGGCGATGTCGATGAGATCGACACGCCCACCATCGATCAGCTGGACGATCAGGATCTCCTCACCCCGGCCGTCGTGAGTGCGTGGCTCTCCGGCTTCAACTTCTCGCTCGGCGAGGCCACGTCCACGAGCACCTACACCGCCACCGTCGACGCCACCATCACCTGCCGAAAGATCGGCGCGGCCTACAACTCCGGGAGCCTCACGGCGAACCAGCTGGCAGAGGCACTCTCCACGCTCCAGCCCGAGACGACCACGGTCTCCGTCGAGATGATGCTGGACGACGACGGCGAGTGGGAGCCCAGCATGACCGGCTACACGGCGCTGAACGACGCGCTCGTGGGCCCGCTCGCCCGCTAGGAGCCGTTTTCCTGCCGGAGCCGGGCATAGTGGCTCCGTGAGCCGACGTGACGAATCGTCACCCCTTCGTTGAGATTTGGCGGAGGGGTGACGTCGTTCTCGGGCGCGGGTGGGCGCTTCCGTAGAATGGTGCGATCGTATCGACGAGACAGATTGCGAACCCTATGACGTTCACCTCGCACCGGCACGTCGTGCGCGCCCTCGCGCTCGTGCTTTGCCTCACCTTCGGGCTCGTTCTGGGCGGCCTCGCTCGGCCTGCTCTTGCGGCGTCCGGCACGTGCACGATCGACGGCCTCACGTTCACCTACACAGGCGACACCGAGGGCGTCGTCCCCGCCACGGAGAGCCCGGTTGGAAGCGGTCTCATCACACTACGCGCTCCCGCGGGCACGGTCGCCATCTCGGGGACTTCAGACGCCTCCTTCACGCAGATCGTCGTCGCCAAGGACAACCGGGCGGCGATCGAGCTCGACGGCGTGCACATCGACGAGCTCAACTCCGGGAGCCAACGGCACACCGTGGTCATCGAGGGTGCAACCGAGCTCACGCTCACGGGAACCAACGTGATCTACGCGGATAAGCGCTACTCCGCCCTCTGGACGCCGAACGAGCTCACCATCACGGGTTCCGGCTCGCTCGACTGCATCGATTCGGGTAAGGCCAACGCCGCCATCTCCATCATCGCCAAGGATCTGACGATCGGCGAGGCGGCGGGCGATGCTCCCACGATCGAGGCCCTCCTCATGGCGGGCACGCTCTACACCACGGGCGTCACGCAGGCCACCGGCACGCTCACCGTGAACGGCGGCACCGTCACGGCGGAGAGCACGGCCAACTACCAGCAGGCCATCTCCGCCGGCACGTTCATCCTGAACGACGGCACGGTGACGGCGATGATCAGCGGCCGGCGCTCGGACGCCGTGAGCGCCAAGGGCGTCCGGGTGCTCGGCGGGTCGCTCACGGCCAAGGGCACGGGCGACACCGGCCACGGCATCGCCGCCGGCAGCCTCACCGTGGCGAAGGGCGGAACGAGCGACCCCGTGCTCGATCTGCAGGGGACGGTGAGCGCCGTCGGATGCCCGGTGGTGCTCCGGGCCTCGAGTGCGGACGCGGCGGACTTCTATCCCTGGCTCGTGCGGGGCGGCACGGATGCGAAGAACTCGACAGCGGTTCCGAGCTCATGGACGGTGCGGTCCTTCGCCGGCGCCGGCAACGCCACGACGGCCGCGACCTCGGGCATCACCTTCGATTCGACGTGCCTTCTCATAGAGCGGGCCGAGCTCACGAAGCTCTCGTTCACGCCGGCGGCGGATCAGAGCCCCGCGGGCGGGGATGCCGGTGTGCCCGATGCGCAGACCGCGGGACTCACGGCAGGTGGACGGGTCTATCTCGACCTGACGTATACATTCTCCGTTGGCGGGACGGATGTTTCCGCCCTCAACTTCGGCTCCACGCCGCTCACCACGTTCTTCCCGGTGAAGTCCCACGTCATCAACCCCGCGGGCAACGCGACGGCCGAGTATGCGGGTGGCACGCAGGGCTGCCTCGTCATCGGGAGCTCACCGACGGGTCGCACCACCTCGATCGAGCCCAGGTCATGGGGGCTTCTGGACGAGGTCTACGGAACGCACGTCGATGAGGTCATCACGCCGTGCAGTTTCCCCATGAAGTACGACGTCACGTTCTATATCGGGGCCGATGCCACGTGGACCGGTGGGCCGACGGGCCCGGTGACTACGAAGGCCGACGGCACATTGGATTCGTCCGTTTCGTGGCTTAGCACGAACCCGACGTTGACTGACCACACGTTCAGCTACTGGCAGATCGAGGGCGGCGGGATCGTCACCGATCTCGCCTCGCACGTCTTCAATGCCGATACGACGCTCACCGCCGTCTACGCTCAAACCACGGTGAACGTGACCTTCAACCCGAACAAAGGGACGTGGGCATCCGGCACCCCGGCAAGCTCGGAACTCACGATTTCCGTGCCGTCGGGTAAAACGGTCAGCGCCCCGGCCACACCGCCCACGCGCTCGGATTTCGTGTTCCTCGGTTGGTACACCGGGACGGACTCATCGGCCACCCCCGTCGACTTCACCAAGCCGGTGAGCGCTGCCACCACCTACTACGCGCAGTGGGGGAGGCCCGGGCTCGCGTTCGCCACCTCAAGCCAAACCGTGCAGGCGAACCATGAGATCAAACTCACGGTGAGCGCAACGGCTGAGCCGGAGACCACGGGCCTCGCCGCGCCCACGCCCGTCCCCACGGGGCTCACGGTGTCCGCGAACCCTCCCTGCAGCCTGACCGAGCCCGAGC
>CANQFP010000004.1 GCA_947599965.1 uncultured Atopobiaceae bacterium
CGCCGCTTTGCCGATGCGTCTCGCCGGGGGAGGCCCGGGACGGGTACCAACGCAGACGAATACCGCAGGCATCGCGAAGGGCACTTCCATGACCACCTTAAGCGCAAACCAAAACGCGAGCGTCGACCTCGAGAAGACCACGAAGACCCCCGAGGGCCGGCGCGCCATGGACGGCATGACGGCCGCGGCCCAGGCGGCCTACGCCCTCTCCGAGGCGGCGGTGATCTTCCCCATCACGCCGGCCTCCCACATGGCCGAGACGGTGGAATCCTGGAGCGTCGCCGGGAAGAGGAACCTCCTCGGCGAGACGGTCGACGTGAAGGAGATGCAGAGCGAGAAGGGCGTGGCCGGGTGCGTGCACGGCTGCCTCGCCGGCGGCGCCCTCACCACGAGCTTCACGGCCTCCCAGGGTCTCATGCTCATGATCCCGAACCTCTACAAGATCTCGGGTGAGCTCCTGCCCGGCGTCTTCCACGTCACCTGCCGTTCGCTTTCGGCGCACGCCCTCTCGATCTTCGGCGACCACCAGGACGTGATGGCCGTGCGCCAGACGGGCTGCGCGATCCTCTTCTCCACATCGGTGCAGGAGTGCATGGACCTCTCGCTCGTGGCCCACCTCGCCGCCATCGACGCGTCGCTGCCCGTCATCCACGCGATGGACGGCTTCCGCACCTCGGACGAGATCGAGACCATCGACGTCATCGACCCCGAGACCATGCGGCCGCTCGTGGATTGGGAGAAGGTGCGGGCCTTCCGCGACCGGGCCATGAACCCCGAGCACCCGATGATCCGCGGCACGGCCCAAAACGGCGACGTCTACTTCCAGAACCGCGAGGCGCCGAACCGCTTCTACGACGCGTTGCCCGGCATCGTGCAGGCCGCGATGGATCGCGTGGCCCAAGCGACGGGGCGGAGCTACCACCTCTTCGACTACGTGGGCGCCCCGGACGCCGAGCGCGTGGTCTGCTGCATGGGCTCGGCTGCGGACGTCTGCGAGGAGGTCGTGCACCACCTCTGCGCCAAGGGTGAGAAGGTGGGCCTCGTGAAGGTGCGGCTCTACCGGCCCTTCTCGGCGAAGGACTTCGTGGACGCCATCCCGAAGAGCGCGAGGGTCGTCTGCACGCTCGACCGCACGAAGGAGCCGGGCAGCCTCGGTGAGCCCCTCTTCCTCGACGTCGCCTGCGCCCTCGCCGAGGCTGGGCGCGGCGCGCGCGTGATCGGCGGGCGCTACGGGCTCTCCTCCAAGGACTTCACGCCCACGATGGTCGCCGCCGTCTTCGCCAACATGGCGGCCGACGAGCCCAAGCCGCGCTTCACCGTGGGCATCGAGGACGACGTGACCCATCTCTCGCTTCCCCTCGGCCCGCGCATCACGACCATCCCCAACGAGCCGCTCCAGTGCGAGTTCTGGGGCTTCGGCTCCGACGGCACCGTGGGCGCGAACAAGCAGGCGGCCAAGATCGTGGGCGACGAGACGGGGCGCTACGTGCAGTGCTACTCCTACTTCGACTCCCACAAATCGGGCAGCCTCACGATCTCCTACCTGCGCTATTCGAAGCAACCGATTCACTCGCCCTACCTCATCGACGAGGCCGACTTCGTCGCCTGCCACAAGAGCGCCTACGTCGAGCGCTACCCGGTGACGCGCGACCTCGAGGAGGGCGGCACGTTCCTCCTGAACTGCCCTTGGGGCGAGCGCGAGCTCGCCGAGAAGCTGCCCGCGGCCCTGCGCCGCGACATCGCCCGCAAGAAGGCGAGGCTCTACACCATCGACGCGGCGAAGATCGCCGCGGACGCCGGGCTCGCCGGGCGCATCAACATGGTCATGGAGACCGCGTTCTTCGAGCTTTCGGGCGTGATGGACGCCGACGAGGCCATCATGGCGCTCAAAGCCGACATAGAGCGGCTCTACGGCAGCCAGGGCAAAGATGTGGTGGCCGCGAACCTCGCCGCCATCGACGCCGCCCGTGGCGCCATCCGCGAGGTCGCCTACCCCGCCTCTTGGGCCCGCGAGAAGGTGGAGCCCGTTTCGAGGCCGGGCGAGAGCGCGTTCGCGCAGAAGGTCTTCTGGCCCATCGAGACCCTCGACGGCGACAGCCTCCCCGTCTCGGCGCTCGACCCCGCCGGCTTCACGCCGCCCGGCACGGCCGCCCTCGAGAAGCGCGCCGTGGCCGAGAACGTGCCGCACTGGGACAAGAGCACGTGCATCCAGTGCTACCAGTGCTCGTTCGTGTGCCCCCACGCCTCGATCCGCCCCTACGTGGCCACCGACGACGAGCTTCGCGAGCGGCCCGAGAGCTTCGAGACCGTTCCCGCCAAGGCGCCGGCGCTCGCCGGGATGAACTTCCGGATCCAGGTCTATCCCGAGGATTGCCAGGGCTGCGGCTCCTGCGCCACGAACTGCCCCGGCCACGCCCTCTCGATGCGCCCGCTCGAAGGCGAGATCGCGGTCCAGAAGGAGAACCTCGCCTTCGCCGAGGCCAACATCAGCCTGAAAGACGAGGTCCTGCCCACGGAGAACGTCATGGGAAGCCAGCTCCAGCAGCCGCTCATGGAGTTCTCCGGCGCCTGCGCGGGCTGCGGCGAGACGCCCTACGTGAAGCTCCTCACCCAGCTCTTCGGCGACCGCCTCGTCATCGCCAACGCCACCGGCTGCTCCTCCATCTGGGGCGCCTACATGCCCGCCATGCCCTACACGACGAACCGCCATGGGCGCGGCCCCGCGTGGGGCAACTCGCTCTTCGAGGACAACGCCGAGTACGGCTACGGCATCGCGAAGGCGATCCGGCTTCGCCGCGAGCGGCTCGAGCGCCTCGTCGGCGAGGCGATGGGGGATCCGAACCTCCCTCCCGAGCTCGTGGAGGCGCTCGGCGATTGGATGCGCGCCAAGGACGACCCCGCGATGTCCCTCGCGCTCGGCCAGGGCATCCGCGCGGCCCTCGCCGACCTTCCCTTCGCCGAGCAGACCCCGCTCGCCAGGGAGCTCCTCGCCGCGGGCGATCTCTTCGGCTCCAAGAGCGTTTGGTGCGTCGGCGGCGACGGCTGGGCCTTCGACATCGACTTCGACGGCCTCGACGCGGTGCTCGCCTCGGGCGAGAACGTGAACGTCCTCATCCTCGACACCGAGGGCTACTCGAACACCGGTGGCGAGCTCTCCAAGGCCACGCAGCTCGGCAGCGTCTCGGGCTTCTCCGCGAGCGGCAAGGACACGCCGAAGAAGAACCTCGCGCGCATGCTCATGCAATACGGCTACGTCTACGTGGCCCACGTGTGCTTCGGCGCGAACATGCAGCAGACGATCGACGCGCTCGTGGAGGCCGAGAGCTATGACGGGCCGTCGGTGGTGGTGGCGCTCTGCCCCTGCATCTCCTGGGGGATCAAGGCCGGCATGGGCACGGTGGTGCCCGAGATGAAGCGGCTCGTGAAGGCGGGCTACTGGCCGCTCTACCGCTTCGATCCGCGCAAGGCGGCCTCCGGCGCAGACCCCCTCACCATCGACTACCGCGCCCCCGATGGCTCGCTCGCCGACCTCCTGCTCGGCGAGAACCGCTTCGCCTCCCTCGCCCAGCGCGAACCCGAGCGCGCCCGCCAGCTGCGCTCCGAGCTCGCCAAGGAGGCCGATCGCTCCTTCACGGAACTCACGCGCGAAGTGGACGTCTACAAGCCCTAGATGCAATTCGGGGGTGAGGGCGTCCTCGCCCCCGACAAACGCCTACCATGCGAAACGAAATCGAAACACGACGCGACTGAGGGGGCGGCCATGTCCGTCAACGGATTTCCCCTTACCGGCTTCACGTTCGGCAAGGTGGTCATCGTCGGCGCGGGGCACGTGGGGGCCCAGTGCGCCGCTCGCATGCTCGAGGCCAACGACGCCATGGAGATCGTGCTCGTCGACGTCGACGAGCAGCGCGCGATCGCGCAGGCGGCCGACCTCGACGACCTCGGATTCGGCCTCGGGAGCGCGCCCATCGTGCGCGCCGGAAGCTGGGAGGACGTCGGCGACGCCCACATCCTCGTCATCACCGCCGGGCGCACTAGGAAGCCGGGCGAGACCCGCTACGACCTCCTCGACGGCACCATCGCCATCATGGAGAGCATCTGCGAGAACATCGAGCGCGTGGGCTTCAACGGCATCCTCGTCTCCATCTCGAACCCCGTGGACGCCGTGACCGACTACATGAAGCGGCGGCTGAACCTTCCGCGCGAGCGCTGCTTCGGCACGGGCACCGCGCTCGACACCTCCAGGCTCGCGCGTCTCATCGCCTGGCGGCTGAACGTCTCGCGTCGCGAGGTGCAGGCCATGTGCCTCGGGGCCCACGGCGAGGAGATCTTCGTGCCCGTGACCCACACCTACGTGGGTGCCGTGCCCATCCTCGAATACCTCGCGATGCACCCCGCCGACGCCAAGCACTTCTCGCTCGCCGAGATCGTCGCCGAGAACGAGGCCAAGGGCGCCCGCATCATCGCCGGCAAGGGCTCCACGGAATTCGGCATCTCGGGCGTCGTCTCCAACATCGTGACGACGATCATCGAGGACATCCGCCGCATGATGACGCTCACGGTGGAGCTCGAGGGCGAGTACGGCATCGAGGGCATCCCCTGCGGCGTGCCCTGCATCCTCGGCCAGGCCGGCATCGAGCTCGTGATGGACATCGATCTGAACCCGCGCGAGCGCGAGCTCTTCGACGAGGCGGTGAGCTCGATCCGCGGGACCGTCGAGCGCGGCCGCGCCCTCATGGACGGCGCGAGCTCCTAGACCCCGCGCCGGCGTCCGCGCGCCTCGCTCGCGCGTTCACGGCATGGAAAAGCCCCCGCCGGCCGGCGGGGGCGTTCGCATCGCGTGGGGGATTCGCAAAGATCGGGCGCCGGGCCTACTCGCGGTCGAGGAGGGCGTCGCGGATCTCGGTGAGGAGCTTGACCTCCTCGGAGGGCTCGGGAGCCTCTTCGGCGGCCTCTTCCTCGGCCTCGTGCTTCAGCTTGGCCTCCATGGCGTCGTGGGCCGTGTTGATGGCCTTCACGATGCAGAAGATGACGATGGCCAGGATGAAGAAGTTGATGCACGCCTGGATGAAGTTGCCGTACATGATCTGCGCGCCCATGAAGCCGAACGAGAGCTGGGTGAAGTCCAGGCCGCCGAGGATGATGCCGATGAGCGGCATGACCACGTCGTTGACGAGCGAATTGACGATCTGCTGGAACGCGCCGCCGATGATGACGCCGACGGCCAGATCGATGACGCTACCGCGCGAGATGAACTCCTTGAATTCCTGTACGAAGCCTTTCTTTTCTGCCACGAAAACTCCTTCTCGAAGGGGGCTCGGCTTTGCCGTCCGAACATGGCCGCGGACGGGCCGAACGCTCGTCTCTCTAAGAGGGCCGGCAAGGCCCGTAGGCCATGAGGATAGAGCAAGGGTGAAGCGGGCGAGCCCCGATCGGGAGGGATTAAAGCAAATGGTTCAACCGACGGCTGAAGCGCCTTGCCGAGCCGCTAGGGCGTGCGCGGCGTGCCGTCCTTGATGGAGCGCAGGAGGTTCGCGAGATCGTCGCCGCCGAGCTCCGGGACGAGGATGCGCAGCCCCTGCCAGGTGGGGTCGAAGACGCCGAGGTCGGTGAGGGTGACGACGGAGCGGCCGAGGGTGGAGAGGAGCTCCATCGAGAGCGGCACCGGGATGCCCTCGGCCTCGAGGAGCACGCGCGCCGCCGGGATGGAGTACTCGCCGGAAAAACCGCAGGTCTCGCGCAGCTCGGCGAGCTCCATGGCCGCCTGGGGCCCCACGACGGGGTCTTCGGTGGCCACGACGTAGGCGGCCTCGGCCGCTTGGGTGCGGTCGGTCCGCCAGAGGGCGAAGGCGAGCCGATAGAGGACGTAATCTGCCTCGGAGGGCGTGAGGATGAGCCCGAGGGAGCGAATGAGCTCGTCGGCGGCCTCGTCGTAGCGCTCGAGGCGCGCGTAGATGTCGGCGAGGGTGATGTGCGAGGCGGGCGAGGTGGGGGCGAGGCGCACGCACTCGCCGGCCGCCTCGAGGGCCCGGAGGCTGTCGCCGAGTTCGAGGTAGAGGCGGGCGAGCTGGAGCTTCGCCGCGTAGGTGACGTCGCGCACGGCGTGGTAACGCGTGGTGGGCTCGCCGTCGGCGAGCGAGACGATGAGGCGATCGGACCCGCTCGAGCAGTAGAGCGGCTCGCGCGGGCCCTCCTCCGGCGTGTCCACGCGGGAGAGCAGGCCCTCGAGCTCCATCACGGCCACGAGGGCCGAATCGCGGTTCTCCTCGAGGATGCGGGCCACCTCGGAGATGAGCGGGTCGTGGCTCGTGGCGTAGACGTAGAGGTCGCTCACGAGATCGGCGCGCAGGAAGTCGGCGAGCGGCTGGGGGATGGGGCGATCGTCCATCGACTGCTCGCCGTGGCGTTCGGCGAGACCGAGCGGTTCGGCTTCGAAGAGCGTGGCTCCGAAGCGCAGCGCCCCGAGCTCCTCGAGGAGGAGCTCGAGCTCGGTCGGGCTCACGCAGGCGAGCGCGTCGTCCTCGCGAAGGCGCGGGAGCACGCTCGCGGCGAAGTCGACGCGATCGAGGTCGAGCCCGAGGTAGGGGTCGCCCTCGAGGGTCTCCGAGAAGCAGTTCGCGCGCACGCGGGTGATGCCCACGGAGGCGCCGAAGCCCACGGAGCAGAGCACGAGCGCGAGGCGCAGGGCGTAGTCGAGCCGAAGCTCGCTTCTCGGCTCGCCTGCCGCAGAGCCGAGGAGGGCGGCCGCGGGCAGCGCGAACTCGAAGGTAGCCACGCCCGCCTCCACGTTGCAGTCGAAGCGGCACGGCAGGCGCGTGGGCAGCCTGAGCGCCTCCAGCATCTGCGCGATGCGGGAGCGCACGTCCCACTCGCCGCCGCGTTCTCCGCTCGTGCCGAAGAGCGAGCGGCGCGGGTTGCCCTCGCCGTGGGCGTTGAAGAGGACGGGCGCCTGGACGAGGATGCCCGTGACGGCGCGACGCTGGCCCTCGGCCCAGAGCTCCGCGTCGAGCGGGCGCGCGCCGAGGTCTTGGTCGAGGATCCAGGAGATGGCGAGGATCGCGCGGTTGACGGCGGCCTCCACCGCGAGGAGCGTCTCCTGCTCCTCGGCGCTCAGCCGCTCGTCGTCGAAGCGGATCCAGAAGAGATGGGTCGTGTGGAGGTAGACCCCCTCGGCGCCGTGGGTGGCGCAGATGCGCCGCACCGAGGCGGCTCCGGCAGCTTCGAGCTCCTCGGCGAGGTGGGCGAGGGCCGGCTCGCGCTCGGCGCGCTTCGCGATGATGTCGAGGGCGTCGGGCAGCGATTCCCGCGAGAGGATCGAGAGCGCGTCGGCGAAGGAGAGGGCGTCCACGAAGGCGGGACGCCCCTCGCAGAGCGCGACCCAGGCTACGGCGGCGAGCGTCCGAACGGAAAGCGAGGGCCGCGTCTTGGCGTAGGAGCCGATCACGGATTCGGAGAGCTCGAGGGAGAAGCGCATGAGGCGCTCGCCGGAGGTCCATCGGGCCACGTCGAGCGATCCGGTGCTCGCGAGGCGCACGACCCCCTCGCGGCTCGTCTGCGAATCCTTGAGGAACGTGAGGTCGGGCTCGCGACGCGGCTCCTCGGAAAGGGGCGTGTCGCAGGCCCAGAGGCTCATGCCCACCCTGATCCACGCCCGCACGATGACGGTGCGCGCCCCGACGATCTCCACCACGTAGCCGAGCCCGTTGGCGGGCTGGGGCAGCCCGTCGCCCACCACGCCGAAGATCCGGTTCGGATCTTGCCCGGGAAGCGGCAGGAGGCGCGTGAGGCGCGATGCGCGGGAAAGCGTGATGACGGTGGTCGTGCTCATGTCCTCGTTCCTACCCAACCGACGCGCGGGGATGGGCGCCGACGTGCCGCCCGTCCGCGGGCGTGGAGTAGACTCAATCGATCTGGTGCGCGGTTCGAGCCGCCGGCGACGACCCTCGCCTCGGGCGTGGGTCGAATGGGTTTCGCATCATCCTATCGCCCCCGGCTCCGCCGGAACGCGCGAGATACTGGATCAATTGCACCACCGGGGGAGGGAACGTCATGGGCGACAGGGAGACGCTTAGGCAGGCCAAGCTCTCGAGCGGTCTGCTCGACTTCGAGGATCTCGTGCGCGCGTGCAGGAGCTACCGGCGCTTCCGGGCCGACGAGCCGCTCGGCAGGGGCTTTCTCCTCGCGCTCGTGGACATTGCCCGCAAGTGCGCCTCCGCGGCGAATCGCCAGCCGCTTCGCTACGCCATCGTGGACGAACCGGCGGCCGCGGCCGAGCTCTTCGGCGGCCTTCGCTGGGCGGCGGCGCTCAAGGAGTGGAGCGGCCCCGTCGAGGGCGAGCGCCCGAGCGCCTACATCGTGATCTTCGCCGACGGCGAGCCCGGCAACTTCACCTGGTGCGACTGCGGCATCGCCGCCCAGACCATCGCGCTCGCCGCCACCGAGGCGGGAGCCGGGCTCTGCATGCTCGCGAGCTTCGACCCCAAGGTCGTCCGGGCGGTCGTGGGCGAGGCGGCGGACGCGCTCACGCCGCTTCTCGTGCTCGCCCTCGGCGTGCCGGCCGAGACGTCTGTGCTCGAGACGGCCGCCTCCGGAGCCGACCTCGCCTATTGGCGCGGCCCCGACGACGTACACCATGTTCCGAAGCGCGCCCTTGCCGACGTGCTCGTTGCGAGTGGGGAGTAGCAGGTATGACTCGCAAAATCGCCATCTTCGACACCACCCTTCGCGACGGCGAGCAGTCGCCGGGCGCCTCCATGAACACCACCGAGAAGCTCGTCATCGCCGAGGAGCTCGTGAAGCTCGGGGTCGACGTCATCGAGGCCGGCTTCCCGGCCTCCTCGCCGGGCGATTTCACGAGCGTGCTCGAGATCGGGCGCCTCGCGGGGGATAGGGCCGTGGTCTGCGGGCTCACCCGCGCCGTCGACGCCGACATCGAGCGGGCCGCCGAGGCGCTCAAGACCGCGAAGCGCCCGCGCATCCACACCGGCCTCGGCGTCTCGCCCTCGCACCTCAAGGAGAAGCTCCGCCTCACCGAGGACGAGGCCGTCGAGCGCGCCGTCCACGCCGTGAAGCTCGCGCGCTCCTTCGTGGACGACGTGGAGTTCTACGCCGAGGACGCCGGCCGCGCCGACGAGGACTTCCTCGCCAGGATCTGCGAGGCCGCCATCGCCGCCGGCGCCACGGTGGTGAACATCCCCGACACCACGGGCTACAACCTGCCTTGGGATTTCGGCCAGCGCATCGCCCGGCTGCGCAATCGCGTGAAGGGCATCGAGGACGTCACCCTCTCCGTCCACACCCATAACGACCTCGGCATGGCCACGGCCCTCGCGCTCGAGGCCGTGAAGGCGGGCGCCACGCAGGTGGAATGCACCATCAACGGCCTCGGGGAGCGCGCCGGCAACACGGCCCTCGAGGAAGTGGTCATGGCCATCCGCATGCACGGCGCGGAGCTCGACGCCCACACCGACATCGACACGCGGCGCCTCACCCAGGCGAGCCGCCTCGTCTCCTCCATCACCGGCATCGCCGTGCAGCCGAACAAGGCCATCGTCGGCGCCAACGCCTTCGCCCACTCCTCGGGCATCCACCAGGACGGCGTGCTCAAGGCCCGCGAGACCTACGAGATCATCAACCCCGAGGACGTGGGGGCCGGCGGCTCCCAGATCGTCCTCTCCGCGCGAAGCGGCCACGCGGCGCTTCGCCATCGCATGGCCGATCTCGGCTACTCCTTCGAGGACGCGGAGTTCGAGGACATCTACGACTCCTTCCTCGAGGTCGCCGACAAGAAGCGCCTCGTCTACGACGAGGATCTCGTGGCCATCGTGAACGAGCGCAAGCGCACCGAGACCGCGCTCTGGCGCCTCGCCGCGGTGCAGGTGTCCTGCGGTTTCCCGCTCACGCCCACGGCCACCATCACGCTCCTCGACGAGAAGGGCAAGGAGCACAAGGAGGCGGCCTGGGGAAACGGCCCCGTGGACGCCGTCTACAAGGTGGTGGACAAGGTCGTCGGCGTGAAGAACGACCTCTCCGAGTTCTCCGTGAAGGCCATCACCCGCGGCATCGACGCCCTCGGCGAGGTGACGGTGCGCGTCATCTCCGAGGACGGGCGCGTGTTCGTGGGGCGCGGCTCCGACAACGACATCATCGTGTCTTCGACGCGTGCCTATCTGAACGCCCTCAATAGATTGCTCGCGGCGGAGCGAGAACAACCGATTGAGCAACGTTAGGCTGCGGCGTCCCGGATGCACCCAATCTGCGCGCGATCTCGGGCGCTCGAGTAGCGAAGTACGCTACGCGCCCGAGATCCCCCGCATCTCGGGCACCCCGAAACGCCTCGCCCGACCTGATAGCCTTTACAGCTAGTACAACGAATGTGAACTACTTACTGGCCCTTGATTCACTGGAGTTTTCTTTATGCCCAGACCCATGACCATCGCCGAGAAGATCCTCGCCTCGCACGCGGGTCTTCCCGAGGTCCATCCCGGCCAGCTCGTGGAGTGCGACCTCGACGTCGTGCTCGCGAACGACATCACGGCGCCCATCGCCATCCGCGTCTTCCGCGATCTCGAGGCCGAGCGGGTCTTCGACCCCACGGCCATCGCGCTCGTGCCCGACCACTACGCGCCCAACAAGGACATCAAGAGCGCCGAGCAGACCAAGATCATGCGCGACTTCGCCCACGAGCAGGGCATCACGCACTACTGGGAGCAGGGGAGAGCCGGCATCGAACACGCGCTCCTGCCCGAGCAGGGCGTGGTGGTTCCCGGCGACCTCGTCATCGGGGCGGACAGCCACACCTGCACCTACGGCGCCCTCGGGGCCTTCTCCACGGGCGTCGGATCCACGGACGTCGGCGTCGCCATGGTCACGGGGCGCGGCTGGTTCAAGGTGCCGGAGACCATTCGCGTGGAGCTCGAGGGCGAGCTCGCCGAGGGTGTCTCGGGCAAGGACGTGATCCTCACCCTCATCGGCATGATCGGCGTCGACGGGGCGCTCTACCAAGCGCTCGAGTTCGGCGGGCCGGGGCTTCGGGCGCTCTCCATGGACGACCGCCTCTCCATCGCCAACATGGCCATCGAGGCGGGCGGCAAGGCGGGTATCTTCGAGGTGGACGAGCGGACGCTCGCCTACGTGGAGGGCCGTGCCGAGCGAGCGTGGACGGTGGTTTCCCCGGACGCCGATGCCGCCTACGTGCGCACGCTCACGCTCGACCTCGGCGAGATCGTGCCCACCGTGGCCTGGCCGCACCTGCCTTCCGAGACGAGGCCGGCAGAACAGTCGCACGACGTCGTCATCGACCAGGTGGTGATCGGCTCCTGCACGAACGGGCGCATCTCCGATCTGCGCGCCGCCGCACAGGTGCTCCGCGGGCGGAAGGTCGCCGATACGGTGCGCTGCATCGTGATCCCCGCCACGCAGGCCGTGTGGCGCCAGTGCGTGGACGAGGGCCTCATGGACGTCTTCGTGGAGGCCGGCTGCGCCGTCTCGACGCCCACCTGCGGCCCCTGCCTGGGCGGCTACATGGGCGTGCTCGCGGCGGGGGAGCGCTGCGTCTCCACGACGAACCGAAACTTCGTCGGGCGCATGGGCGACCCCACCTCGGAGGTCTACCTCGCGAGTCCCGCCACGGCCGCGGCGAGCGCCGTCCGCGGCTCCATCTGCACCCCCGCCGACCTCGCGCCGCTCGCCTGACGCGCGGCGCGCGACGTCGAACCCCGAACTCCCGAGGAGCACGCATGATCGCAAACGGCAAGGTCTTTCGCTACGGGCGCGACGTGAACACCGACGTCATCATCCCCGCCCGCTACCTCAACACCTCCGACGCCGCCGAGCTCGCGGCCCACGCCATGGAGGATCTCGATCCCTCCTTCGCCGACGCCGTGAGGCCGGGCGACATCGTCGTCGCCGAGGAGAACTTCGGCTGCGGCTCCTCGCGCGAGCACGCGCCGGTGGCGCTCAAGGCCGCGGGCGTGGGCTGCGTCATCGCCAAGAGCTACGCGCGCATCTTCTATCGAAACGCCATCGACATGGGCCTCGCCATCCTCGAGTGCCCCGAGGCGGTGGACGCCATCGAGGCGGGCGACGTCGTCTCGGTGGACACCGCGACGGGCGTCATCGAGGACGAGACCAAGGGCCTGAGCTTCACGGCCGAGCCCTTCCCGCCCTTCATCGCGGAGATCATCAGCGCGGGCGGGCTCGTGGAGCGCACGCGGGCGCAACTCGCGGCCCGGACGAAGGAGGCCTAGATGGCGAGCTATACGATCTGCTGCCTGCCCGGAGACGGCATCGGCCCCGAGATCATCGCCGAGGCGAAGCGCGTGCTCGAGCGCGTGGCCGAGCTCGAGGGCTTCTCGCTCACCATGGAGGACCACCTCATCGGCGGCGCCGCCATCGACGCCTGCCTAGCGGCCGGCGAGCCGGCCACGGCCCTTCCCGCGGCTACGCTCGAGGCGGCCCGTGCGGCCGACGCCGTGCTCCTCGCAAGCGTGGGAGGCCCCGCCTGGGAGAGCGACGACCCTGCGGCGCCCCGGCCGGAGCAGGGGCTCCTCGCCATTCGCTCGGAGCTCGGCCTCTATCTGAACCTGCGCCCCGTGAAGGTCTACGCGCCGCTCAGGAGCGCCTCGGCCTTGAAGCCGGAGCTCCTGGAGGGCGTGGATCTCCTCATCGTGCGCGAGCTCACGGGAGGGCTCTACTTCGGCGCCAAGGAGCGCATCGAGGACGCCCCCGGCGCGGGCGAGGACGGCGCCTGCGGCGTGTGGTGCTCGGATGCCATGGAATACGGCGAGTGGGAGGTCGAGCGCGTGCTGCGCTGGGCCTTCGAATGCGCCTCGCGCCGCCCGCGCGGCCGCCTCACCTCGGTGGACAAGGCGAACGTGCTCTTCACGAGCCGGCTCTGGAGAGAGGTGGCGCACCGGCTCGCAACGGAGTGGCCCGAGGTGGACTACGAGGACCTCTACGTGGACAACGCCGCGATGCAACTCGTGGCCGAGCCCGCGCACTTCGACGTCATCTGCACCGAGAACACCTTCGGCGACATCCTCTCCGACGAGGCCGCGCAACTCACGGGCTCGCTCGGCATGCTCGCCTCGGCCTCCCTCGGCCGCGGCACGCCGCTCTTCGAGCCGAGCCACGGTTCGGCGCCCGATCTCGCCGGGCGCGACGTGGCGAACCCGCTCGCCCAAATTCTCTCGGCGGCGTTGCTCCTTCGCCACGGGCTCCTCGAAGAAGACGCGGCTGCGCGCATCGAGCGCGCCGTCGAGCGCGTGCTCGAAGACGGCTGGCGCACCGCCGACATCGCCGACGAAACGACGCCCGCGGATCGCGTCCTCGGCACGCGCGCCATGGGGGATAAGGTCCTGGAAGCGCTCGTCTAGCTCGGGGTTCGCGCTACGCGGCGGCCTCGCCCCGCAGGGCCTCGAGCCCGAGGAGAGCCGCGCCGAGCGCACCGCAGAGCTGGGAATCGCCTGAGGTTTGGATCGGCGAGCCGAGCACCTGCCCGATCGCGGTGACGACGCCCTCGTTCTTCGCGACGCCGCCCGTCATGAGGTAGGGCGCACTCGCCTTCACGCGCTTGGCGAGTGCGCTCACCTTGGCGGCCACGGCCATGTCGAGCCCGTGGATGATGTCGGGCACGGCGGTGTCGTCGGCCACGAGGGAGACGACCTCGCTCTCCGCGAAGACCGTGCACATGGAGCTGATCTTCACGTCCTTCTTCCAGGAGAGCCCCTCGGTGCAGAAGCGCTCGAGGTCCATCTCGAGCGTGTTCGCCATCATCTCGAGGAAGCGGCCGGTGCCGGCGGCGCACTTGTCGTTCATGACGAAGTTCTCCACCTCGCCGGCCTCGCCGAGCTTGATGACCTTGGAGTCTTGGCCGCCGATGTCGATGATCGTGGCGACGCCGGGAGCGAGCGCGCGGGCGCCGCGGGCGTGGCAGGTGATCTCGGTGATCTGCGTGTCGGCGTCCTGGATGGCGTCGCGGCCATAGCCGGTGGCCACGCAGAGGGTGATGTCCTCGCGCTTGAGCCCGGCCTTGGCGAGCACGAGCTCCATGACGCGGTGGGCGCTGCGCGTCGCCTTGGC
The DNA here is from genome assembly GCA_947599965.1 of uncultured Atopobiaceae bacterium. Classification (GTDB taxonomy): domain Bacteria; phylum Actinomycetota; class Coriobacteriia; order Coriobacteriales; family Atopobiaceae; genus CANRLS01. Next base: position 14,083 of record CANQFP010000004.1, read on the forward strand.
GCCCGTGGGGATGATCTGCGTGGCGACGATCTTTCCCGCGCCGTCGACGATGACGGCATCGGTGGAGGTGGAGCCGCTGTCGACGCCCATCACGTAGACGGGGCCGCTCGAGACGCGCGCGCGAATGGTGTCGTTCATACCGACCAGCGTTTCATCGAAGGCTTGCAGACGGGTTCTCAGCTGGCCCGCGCTCTGGCGCGTGCCGTCGGTTTCCACTTTGAGGATGGGGATGCTCGAGCTGCGCTGGGCCTCGAGGTATTCGAAGCCGTAGTAGTCGCAGAACTTCATCGTGTGGTAGACGACGCCCGCCTGGCCGGTGGCGCCGATCTGGCCCGTGCGCGAGGAGACGTCGTTCATGCGCATGCAGGGCGTTTGGTGGAGGAGCGCCGGCGCGTACCAGTCGAGGAAGGCCTCGAGGGGGTCGGCCTCGTCTGCCGGGTGGGCGTCGCACGCCTCCTCGCACGCGGCTTCGCGTGGGGAGCGGCCGAGCTGGGGAGGGGGCGTGGGCAGGAAGCGCCCACCCGTGCACGTGAGGTTCTCCACGGGAAGCGAGAGCGAGGCCTCGGCCACCTCGAGGAGCGAACCCGGGCCGTGGGCGCCGAGGAGCGTCACGCGCGCGTCGTGGCGAAGGGTCGGCGGCTTGAAGGAGGCGAGCGCGCGTCCGACGTCGAACTCGGTGCCGGAATGGGCCTTCCAGCCGCGGGCGAGCCGTTCGAGCTCGCGCCGGAGCCTCGCCACCTCGCGCGGGCCCTGGAGGTGCGGCAGGTCGATGATCCAGAGGAAGTCGAGGCAGCGCTCCTCGGAGAGCACGTCGTAGACCCGGCGCATCACGTCGCAGCAGGTCGTGAGGACGAGGGCGTGGACGTCGTCGCGGAGCGCGAAGGAGATGAGCGACTTGCCGAAGCCGCAGAGGTTCGGGTGGGCGAGGCGATCGGCGTCCTCGAAGGACTCGGCCTCGAAGCTCACCGCCTCCACACGCGCGCCGAAACCGGCCAGAAGCTCGGCCGGCACGTATTTGCACGGGTAGTAGACCGTGAGCTCGGTGTTCTCGGAGGGCGCCATGGCTAGCTCTCGACGCCGAGGCCTTCGAGCTCGGCCGCGAGCGCCTCGGCCTCGGCGGCCTCGCGGGCGTCCTTCTTGGCGTGGAGCATCTCGAGGAAGGCGCCCATGCGCGTGGCGGCTTGGCCGCCGGGGAAGTTGGCGCGATCGCAGCCGTCGCCGTCGAGGGCGATGGCGGGGTAGCCGCTGCGCTCGAGCTCGCGCACGAGGAGCTGGGAGACGCCCAAGGTCTCCTTGCAGCCCCAGTGGCAGAAGATGATGGCGCCGTCGGCCGAGGTCTGCTCGCAGAGCTCGATGAGGCGGTCGGCGCGGCGCTGGCCGGGGCCGTTGTAGGAGTTCTTGATGAGGCGCTCGGCCATGGCGAGGTAGGGGTCGCTCGCATCGTGCTCCCAGCCGCTGAAGCTCACCTGGTCGAAGCACATGTCGGAGGCCACGATCTGCTGGTCGGTGTTCACGTCGATGAGGCGCTGGAGCGGCACGCAGAAGAAGGGCGCCGCCGCGCTCCACACGACGTTCACGCCGTCGAAGGGCTCGGCCGTGAGGTAGTCGCGCACCATCGTGCGGGCCATGCGCTCGGTCTCCGGCTCGCCGAGGAGCACGTGGAGCGCGAGGCCGTACTGCATCTCGAGGCCCATGTTGTTCTTCACGAAGCGGCCCGCGCGCAGGCGCAGCGAGCGCGCCACGAGGTCGAGGGTGCGGATGGAGCAGGCCACCTTCTTGCGGAGGAGGTCCTCGTCGAGGCGCCGACCGTAGATCTCGGAGGCGGCCCGAGCGAGCTCGCGGAGCTGGTCGGCCACGTAGGCGCAGCCCTCCTCGTCGTAGCCCATGGGCACGTCGATGTAGACCTGGTCGGTGCCGAAGCGCGCGGAGAGGGTGCGAAACGTCAGGTTGTTCGCGTCGCAGGCCACCGAGCAGTTGGCGATGAGCTTGGGCATCTCGAAGATGTTCGAGAGGAGCGTGCCGAGGAGCACCCGGTGGTAGGAGCAGTACGTGTTCGGGATGCCCTCTCGCTCGGCGAAGCTGATGCAGCCGGCCTCCGCGTGGGCGCCGGCGATGAAGTCGCCGACGGCCTCGGCGATGAGCGGGCGCAGGCCGAGGGCGTGGAAGATCTCGTTCGGCATGAAGATGCTCGTGAGGACGCTCTCCTCGGGATGCTCGAGGGCCCCGGTGATGGCGCTCACCGCGAGGAGCTGCGCCTGCTGGGAGCTCTCGTGCATCCAGGCGTCCGGCAGGTATTCCGAGAGCGCCCGCTTGATCTGGAATGCCTTCACGAGCCAGTAGGCCGTGTAGTTGGGGCGCTCGTCGATCTGCGCGTCTATGCAGTTAGCCCAAAAGTCGAGGATGCGTACGCCGAGCTTGTCGCCATCCGATTTCGTCGTGGCCGGCATCGTCGTCTCCCCCCGTGCCGCCGTTGATGAGTGGTTCGGCGACCGCTCCCACGCTCGAGGCCTCGATGAGGGATCGCTCGCCTAGGCAGCAGATACCCGCTTTGGCTATGAGCCTTTCCAGCGGCTCCGCCAGAGCACGCAGCTGCTCGGGGGTTGTGGCGAGGATCTCGGCGCGATGGAGCGCCCGGGCGTCCGCGGGCTCCTCGGCGATGCGGGCGACGTCGAGGCGACGGAGCATCGCCCGAGCCCTGAGGGGTTTGTCGACGGATCCGATGCAGGCGACGATGTAGCCGTCCACGTCCTCGGCGCTGAGCGGGGTTTCGGCGAGCCAGCGCGCCGAGGCGCGGTAGCGCTCGAGCGTGGGATCCACGGCCGGGTCGCGGAAGGAGTAGAAGCCGCACACCTCGCCGCCGCCGGCGCGGCAGCCGGAGCCGTAGGCGCCGCCGAGCACGCGCACCTCGCGCCAGAGGTAGTCGTAGGTGAGGGCGCGGGCGGCCACGCTCACGCAGCCGGAGCCGCCGAGCGAGGCGTCCTCGAAGCCGCCTCCGAGCGCCACGTAGGCGACGCCCGCGGGCACGTAGTAGGCTTCGACGTCCGTTGCGGGGGGCTCGATCGCGAGCGAGCCCGTGCGCGGCGAGGAGGCGGGGAGGCCCGCCACCGGATCCTTCTCCCAGAAGGTCCTCGCGTCGGGGCCGCAGGCGACGACGGTCAGCCGATCGGCCGTGAAGACGCGCTTCGCGAGGGAGGCGAGCTTCGCCGCGAGGGCGTCGAATCGCTCGTCGAAGTGCTCGATGAGCTCGCCCAGCCAGCGGTAGAACTCGATGCCGGCCGTGGCTTGGGAGATGCGAGCCGCGAGCGAGGTGCGCATGGCGGTGCGCGTGAGCGCGACCGCGTGGCCGCCCGAGACCATGGCCTGCTCCATGGAGAGCTTGCGCTGGCTCAGGATGGCGAGGATGCGCTCGGGCTCGTAGAAGTTCGTCTCGAGCCAGATCTCGCGGGTGAGCTCGATGAGGGCGTCCACGTTCTCGGGCAGAACCGCGCAGAACGTGGCGAAGTTCGTCTTCGCCCGCTCCGCCCGGTGCCAGAGCGGTGTGGCGTCGACGGCGAAGGCGAGGTCGCCGAGCTTGGATTCCACGAGCGTGTCGAGCTCGTCTGCCGTGTGGCGCTTGGTGGGGAGCTTGCCGAGGAGCTCCGAGAGGATGGAGAGCAGCGGCAGCTCGGAGGCGTCGGTGCCCTCGAGATCGAAGTCGTAGACGAGGTAATCGATGCCGTGCGTCTCGAGGTCGGCGACGAGAAGCGGCGCTCCGGAGACGGGCTCGAGCTCGGGATCTGCCGGCGCGTCGCCGATCTCATCCGGCGTGAGGCGCGGGAGCGTGGCCAGGGCCTCCGGGGTGTCGGGCGCGGCTTGGAGCTCGTGGAGCCGCTTCGTCTCGGCCACGATCTCCGCCACCTGCGCATCGGTGAGCGTGGCCTTGAGGGCCGCGAGCTCGGCGTCCTCGCTCGCGAGCGCGCCGTCGCCCTCGGGCCTGAGCTCCACCACGCAGGCGTGGTCGCAGGCGAGGAACTCCCCGAGGAGCTCCTCGTAGAGCCCGGTTTCGAGGCCCTCCTTGAGATCGGCGAGCGCCTCCTCGTAGCGCAGGTAGGAGAGGGGGTCCGCCTCGTCGTAGAGCCAGCTCGCGAGGCTCGCCATGGCGTGGGCGATGCCGAGCGGATAGGAGCTCTCGCCCTCGCGCAGCGCGAACTCGGCGCCCGCGAGGGCCGCCTCGAGGCGCTCTCTCGGGATGCCCTCGTCTGCGAAGCCCGTGAGGCTCTCCACGAGGAGCTCGCGGAAGGGCTTTGCGGCGCCCGCCTCGGCACCCTTGAGCTCGAAGAGGAGGAAGGGCTGCGCGCAGCCGTCCACGACGTAGCAGATGAGGTCCTTGCCGAGGCCGCTTTGGAGCACGGCGCGCTTGAGGGGCGCCTCGTTGGAGCCGGCGAGGGCGTCGAGGATGATGTCGGCGGCGAGGATGCGCTCGCGGTCGCTCGAGGTGGCGAAGACGAGGCCGACGGCCACGGAGGCGTTCTCGGGCGAGGTGGCCATGGTCTTCACGGCGCTCGTCCAGCCCGTGGGCCGCTGGAGCGCGAGCGGATTCGGCTCGCCCGCGCCCTCGAGGTCGAGCGCCGCCAGATGCTCGTCGAGGAAGGCGAGCTCGCGCTCGAGGTCGAGGTCGCCGTAGAAGACGGCGTGGGCGTTCTCGGGGCGGTAGTGGCGCCTGTGGGCGTCGCAGTAGGCCTCGTAGGTGAGGCTCGGGATGGCCGCGGGATCGCCGCCCGATTCGAAGCGGTAGCACGTATCGGGGAAGAGTGCCTGCTTCACGCCCAGGTAGAGCACGTCGCTCGGGTCGGAGAGCGCGCCGCGCATCTCGTTCAAGACGACGCCGTTTCGCTTGAGGGGCGCGTCGGCGCCCTCGAGCTCGAGGTGCCAGCCCTCCTGCTCGAAGATCTCCGGGCGCCGGTGCAGGTCGGGGTGGAAGACGGCGTCGAAGTAGACGTCGATCAGGTTCTCGAGGTCGTCCACGTTCGTGGTGGCCACGGGATACATCGTCTTGTCGGGGAAGGTGAAGGCGTTCAGAAACGTCGCCATGGACGTCTTCAGCAACTCGACGAAGGGCTCCTTCACCGGGTAGCGCGCCGATCCGTCGAGGACCGAGTGCTCGAGGATGTGGAAGACGCCGGTGTCGTCGGCGGGCGGCGTCTTGAAGGAGATGGAGAAGGAGCGCTCCACGTCGTCGTTGGCGAGCCAGAGGAGCCGAAGCCCCGTGGGCTTGTGGGTGAAGACGAGCGCCTCACCCGAGATCTCGGGGACGCTCTCGATGGATTCGAGTTCGAAACCGGAAAAAACCGCCCCGGGGATCACGTTCGGATCCGTGGACGGCAGGCCGTGGAGGGGCATGGGCACCCGACTTCCTTTCGGGGTTCTACCTTGGGAAAGGGGAGCCTGCTCGGCTCCCCCTCGGATTTCAGATCTTGGCCATCTCGCTTGCCGTGGCAATGTACCAATCCTGCCACGTCGGCGGACAGTATTTCTGTGCCGCGGCTTGGGAGATGGTGTAGCCGTAGCCCTGGGCGAGGCCGCGCACGTGAGCGCGGATGGCGGTGTCCCAATCGGGCCAGGAGGCCTGCCCCCATCCCCAGGCGTTGTGGGGCAGGAAGCACACCGCGCCCTTGGAGCTCTCGGTGTTGGAGATGGCGGGGGACCAGCGGGGATCCACGCCGTAGTCGCAGGCGGCCTCGGCGAAGGCGTAGCCGTAGCCCGCGAGGGGCGAACCCGCGAGGTAGGCGTCGATGCGCTGGGTCCATTCGGAGATGAAGGCCTCGCGGTCGCCTTCGCCCGCCTCCGGGGCGGGCTCGGCCGGGGCGACGGGCGCTTCGGGGGCCTGGGGTTCGGGGTTCGTGGCCGGCGGCTGGTTCTGGGGCTTCGTGGACTGGATGGCGTCGTCGAGGGCGGCGGTGTCACCCGTCACCACGGCCTGCTGGGCGGCCGTCTTCGCGGCCGCGCGGGCGGCCTCCTCGGCGGCCTTGCGCCTGGCCTCGGCGATGGCCTCGTCCCGGGCCTTCTCGGCCTCCTCGAGGGCGTCGTCGGCGATCTTGCGCTGCTCCTCGGCCTCGGCCTTCTGGGCCTCGATGGTCTGCTGCGTGCGCTGGAGCTCGGCCTTCAGCTCGACGAGGCGGTTGGCCTCGTCGGCGTTGGCCTCTTGGATCGCGGCCATGTAGTTCACCATCGAGATGAAGGAGTTGAAGTCGTCGGAGGAGAGGATGAGCTCGATGAGGCCGTTTCTGTTCTGCTCGAGCTTGTAGAGGCGACGCACGGCGTCGGCGCTCTTGGCCTTCTGATCGGGGATCTGCGCCTCGATGGCGCTGATCTTCTGCTGGTTCTCGGCCGCCGAGGCCTCGAGCGCCTCCACCTTGGCCATGGCGTCTTCGTAGGTCTTGCCCGCCTCGCCCACGCGCTGCTCGAGCTCCTCGATCGAGGTGGCCGCGGCCGGCGTGGCGAGCGCGAAGGAGAGCGCGCAGACGCAGGCCACGGCGCCTGCGAGGAGGGCGCTGAGCTTTGCTTTGGGGTCCTGCATGGTGCTTGGGCGGGTCCTTTCGAAGGGGCCGGTTCTGCGCCGGGAGATCCGTTGAGATCTCAACCTTAAGGAATTCTCAAGGCGGGAAGGAAAGTCTAGCCCCTTGGGGAGGATTTCGCACCGCGGGCGCGAAACACGAGTGGAATTCCTCCGAGAACCACCACATCTTGGGGAAGCCGATGAGCGGCACCCCAAACGGGATGCCGCTCACCAAGGCGAGGTCGAAGCGGGGGAGGTGCTACTTGACGACGAGGATGTCGCACTCGCAGTTGCGCAGGAGGAACGTGGAGATGGAGCCGAGGAGCGCGTACTTGATGTTGGAGAGGCCGCGCGCGCCGCAGAGCACGAGATCGGGCTTGATGACGTCGAGCATCTTCTCCTTGAGGGTCTCCCGGACGCGACCCTCCTCCTGCACGACCTCCACGCTCGGGATGGTGCCGAGCGACTTGGCCTGGGCGAGCGGCTCGGCGATGGATTCGAGGAAGGCCGACTTCATCTGCTCGACGGCGCCCTCGGGCACCTTGTTGCCCGCCGCCTCGAGGGCGGAGACGTCGATGACGTGGCCGATGACGAGCTCGGCGCCGTTGTTGTCGGCGACGGTGATGGCGCGGTCGAGGACCATGTACTGCTGCTCGCTGCCGTCGAGCGAGACGAAGATCTTCTTGTAACCGAAGTCCTTGTAGGTGGAGACCATGGCAACCCCTTCACGTGGCGATGATTGTGTGGTTAGTGTAGCCCGAGCTCGGCGCGCCAAACCATGTTTCTCGCGCGCGGCGGTGCGGGTCTGGCGGACGCGCCGAGCGGCTCCGACCCTCGGATGCGCTATCATGGAGACGGGTGCCATGGGGCCGGTCGGCGGCCGGGCGATCTCGCGAGGGGAGGCGTCGTGGAGGTCATCGAGCTTCTGAAGGCGGCGCTCTTCGGGCTCGTCGAGGGCGTCACCGAATGGCTGCCCATCTCCTCGACGGGGCATCTGCTCCTGCTCGACCAGTTCGTCACGCTCGACGTGAGCCCCGAGTTCTGGGACCTCTTCCTCGTCGTGGTGCAGCTGGGGGCGATCCTCGCCGTCTGCGTGCTCTTCTTCTCGCAGCTGAACCCCTTCGCTCCCTCCAAGGGCAGGGAGGGGCGCCGGGCCACCTGGACCCTCTGGGGAAAGATCGTCGTCGCCTGCATCCCGGCGGCCGTCATCGGCATTCCGCTCGACGACTGGATGGAGGAGCACCTCTCGGGGCCCTTCACCATAGCGGCCGCGCTCATCGTCTACGGCGTCGTCTTCATCGTGATCGAGGGCGTGCGCGAGCGCCGGGCTCGCCGGCTCGTCTCGGGCTCGGGGACAGGCGCGCCTCGCCACCTCGCGATTCCCGCCGAGGAGAACCTCGCGGCGCTCGCCGACGCAAAGGCGCCCTGCCAGAGCGTGGAGGAGCTCGGGTGGGGCCGCGCCATCGGCATCGGCTGCTTCCAGGTGCTCTCGCTCGTGCCCGGCACCTCGCGCTCCGGCTCCACGATCATCGGCGGCCTTTTGCTCGGCTGCACGCGCACCGTGGCGGCCGAGTTCACGTTCTACCTGGCCATCCCCGTCATGTTCGGGGCGAGCCTTCTTCGGACCGTGAAGTTCTTCCTCGAGGGGATGAGCCCAACCTCAGGCGAGCTCGCGATCCTCGTCGTGGGGTGCGCGGTGGCCTTCGTCGTCTCCATCCTCGCGGTCCGCTTCCTCATGGCCTTCGTGCGCCGCCACGACTTCAAACCCTTCGGGTGGTATCGCATCGCCCTCGGCGTCATCGTGATCATCTACTTCGCCACGCTCGCGGCCTAGGCGCCTCGAGGCCCTGAGCTCGTATGACGGAGGGCGCGAATTGTTGTGACGACGCCCCTCTACAATGGCCGAGGCGTATATCGATCGGCTTTGAGGAGGTGCCCATGGGCGAGGGGGGCGAGCGCGGGGTCGGCGCGTCGGCGCTTGATCTCGGGAGCTTGAACGAGGCCCAACGCGAGGCCGTGCTCTCAACGGAGGGCCCGCTGCTCGTGCTCGCGGGCGCCGGCTCCGGCAAGACCCGCGTGCTCACCTATCGCATCGCGCACCTCGTGGCGGATCTCGACGTCGCCCCCTGGCGCATCCTCGCCATCACCTTCACGAACAAGGCGGCTCAGGAGATGCGCGAGCGCCTCCTCCAAACGGTTCCCGGTGGCATCCGCGGCATGTGGGTCTGCACGTTCCACGCCATGGCCGTTCGCATGCTTCGCGAGGACGCCGAGCTCGTGGGCTTCGGCGAGAACTTCACCATCTACGACGACGGGGATTCGCGCGCCCTCCTGCGCCGCCTCGCCGACGAGGAGCACCTCGACCAGAAGCGCTGCCCGCTCGCGCGCATCCGCTCGCGCATCTCCACCGCGAAGATGGCGCTCGTGGATCCCTCGCAGTTCCTCGCCCGAGCCGCGAAGGGCGAGGATTTCCCCATCGCGCGCATCTACGAGCGCTATCAGGCGGAGCTCCTGCGCACGAACGCGATGGACTTCGACGATCTTCTGGTGAACGCCTATCGGCTGCTCTCGCGCCACGAATCGGTGCTCGCGCGCTATCAGGAGCGCTTCCGCTACGTCTCGGTGGACGAGTACCAAGACACGAACCGCGTGCAGTACCTCATCACGAACCTCCTCGCCGCGGGTTCGCGCAATCTCATGGTCGTGGGAGACGACGATCAATCCATCTACTCCTGGCGCGGGGCGGATATCCAAAACATCCTCGATTTCAAGCGCGACTACCCCGAGGCCACGGTCGTGAAGCTCGAGCGCAACTACCGCTCCACGGCCCACATCCTCGAGGCCGCGAACGCCGTCGTGCGCCACAACCTGCGTCGCGAGCCGAAGCATCTCTACACCGAGGGCGGTGCGGGCGAGCTCATCGGCGTCTATCGCGCCACGGACGAGCAGGACGAGGGCCGCTGGATCGCCTCGGAGATCGAGCGGCTCCACCGTCGCGGGCTCTCCTACGACGACGTCGCCGTCTTCTATCGCACGAACGCCCAGAGCCGCACCATCGAGGACATGTTCCTGCGCGCCGGCGTGCCCTATAAGATCGTCGGCGGCACGCGGTTCTTCGATCGCGCCGAGGTGCGCGACGTCATGGCCTACCTGCGGCTCGTCGTGAATCCGGCCGACGACGTCTCGGCCCGGCGCGTGGTGAACGTGCCGCGGCGCGGCGTCGGCGAGAAGTCCATGGCCGCGATCGATGCCGTGGCAGCCCGCTACGGCGTCTCCTTCTTCGAGGCCGCCCAACTCGCCGTCGGCGGCGAGGGCGAGCTCACCCCGCGGGTGCGCGAGGCCCTCGGCGCCTGGACGAGCGCCATCGAGGAGGCGCGCCGCTATACGGGCGAGCTCTCGCGCGTGGTGGAGATGATCATCGCGAAGTCGGGCATGCTCGAGGAGCTCGAGAACACCGGCACGCCCCAGGCGCTCGCCCGGGCCGAGAACATCCGCGAGTTCTTCCTCATCGCCGAGGAGTTCGACGAATCCCACGAGGTATCGCCCGCGGCGCTTCTGGCGGTGGACGATCTCGAGGCCGGCCCGGCGGAGGAGGCCGCCTTCGCGCCCGACGCCGTGAGCTCGGAGAAGCTGCCCGCCTTCCTGGAATGGCTTGCGCTCAGGAGCGATCTCGACGCCCTCTCGGGCCAGACGAGCGCCGTCACGCTCATGACCGTCCACGCAGCCAAGGGCCTCGAGTTCCCCGCCGTCTTCGTCGCCGGGCTCGAGGAGGGGCTCTTCCCGCACCGCGGCCCCCAGGCCGAGCAGAAGGACGTCGAGGAGGAGCGCCGCCTCGCCTACGTGGCCATCACGCGCGCCCGCCGGCGCCTCTACCTCACCTACGCCGAGAAACGCCGCACGTGGGGCTCCACCCAGGCGTCCGCGCCGAGTCGCTTCTTGAAGGAGATCCCCCGCGAGCACCTGCGCTCGGAGGGCACGGGCTCCCTCGGCTTCGAGGGCACGGGCTGGGAGAAGCGCGGGGATCGCCACGGCACCTTCGGCTCGGGCACCGGCTCCTACGCCTGGGGCGCCAGGAGCACGACGGCGGGCAAGGTCACGCCGAAGGCCCCGGCGGCGGCCACGTTGCGCAGCGCCACGCGCGCGTCGAAGCCCTCCTTCGCGGTGGGGGATGCGGTCGCCCACAAGACCTTCGGCCAGGGCACGGTGCTCGCAGTCGAGGGCGACATCGTGGAGGTGCGCTTCAAGGGGCTGGGCGCCTCGAAGCGCCTCATGCTCGGGTTCGCGCCGCTCGTGAAGGTGGACGACGCCTCGTAAGGGCCGCTACGAGCTCCCAGAGGGCCTCTTCGTGAACCTCCCACCACCCTCGCGGCTCGCCGCCTGCGAACCCGACCGTTGCCCGAACCAACGGGTCATCTCCTCCGTCGCCGGCTGCACGGCCATGCCCACGAGCGTGGGGCCCGTGTGCACGATGAGGTCGGCCGTGATGCCGGAGCGAAGGAGGCCGATCTCGTTCGGCACGCGCTGGCGGAGGTTGCGCTCCCAGGTGTCGACGGGAGCGTGCGGATCCGCGCTGCAAATCGCCAGCGTCACGGCATCGTAGGCCCGTGAGCGCGTGACGATGAGGTCCTCGATGGCGGAAATGGCCTTCGCCAAGCCGCGGGACTTCTTGACGATGCGATAGCGGCCGTCGCCGTCGCAATCGAAGACGGGCTTGATGTTGAGCGCGGAGCCGAGACGGTAGACGGCCTCGGAGATGCGACCGCCCTTGCGCAGGTAGACGAGCTCGTTCACGCAGAAGAGCACGAGGGTCTCCTCGGAGAGCTCGGTGAGGCGATGCTCGAGCTCCTCGAAGGGCACGCCCGCCTCGACCATGAGCGCGGCGTTCATGGTCACGAGCCCGGCGGCGACGCCGATGGACTTCGTGTCGATGACGGCCACGGGGAAGTCCTCGATCTGGTTCGCGACGAGGTGGACGGTCTCGTTCGTGGAGGAGAGGCCGGAGCTGATGGTGACGAAGACGGCCTTCTCGTAGCCCTCGGCGCGGCAGCGCTCGAGGATGTCGAGGAGCGTGGAGGGGGAGGGCAGCGAGGTGCTCGGGATCTCCTCGGGCAGGCGTCGCACGACGTCTTCCGTCGTGATGTCCACGTCGGTGTGATACGTGCCGTCGCTGAAATTGATGACGAGCGGCACGATCTTCACGTCGTGGGCCGCTGCGAAGTCCAGCGGCGTGTTCGTCCCCGAATCGGTGAGGACGGCGATCTTCTGCTCGTTCATGGAACCCCCGAGCCGTGCATGGAAGAAGCGTACGACTCTCTACCCGAATCGCATGATGCGCGATCGGGGTTCGGCGGGCAGTTCGGCGAGCTTGCGCGCCACCTCGGGGGAATGGCGGAGGTTCTCTACTACAATCGGATCGGTATGCCAGCTGCGTGATGCGGCAGTCCTCGTGAAGGAGCCCCCATGAGCACCGTCTTCGTCTTCGGCCACAAGCACCCCGACAACGATTCGATCCTCGCATCGGTCATGCTCTCCCAGCTCATGAACACCCTGGAGGACGGCAACACCTACGTGCCGAAACGCCTCGGCGAGATGCCGTTGGAATCCGCCGCGATCCTCAAGAGCTGGGAGTTCGCCGAGCCGGAGTATCTCGACGAGATCCCCGCGCCCGAGCCCGGCCAGGAGCGGCAGAAGGTCATCCTCGTCGATCACAACGAGGAGGTGCAGTCGGTCCACGGGCTCTCGAACGCCGAGATCGTGGGCGTCGTCGACCACCACCGCATCGCCGACTTCTCCACCCACAAGCCGATCTTCTTCATCACGCTGCCCTGGGGCTCCACGGCGACGATCATCCTCTACCTCTTCCACGCCTACGAGATCACGCCGACGGTGGCGCAGCTCTCCTGCCTGCTCTCCGCGATGATGACGGACATGGTGATGATGAAGAGCCCCACCACCACCGACATCGACCGCCAGTTCGTGGAGAACGTGGGCGAGATCCTCGGGCTCGACCCGGTGGACTTCGGCATGAACATCTTCACGAACCGCGCCACGGACAAATACACGCCGGACGAGATGGTCGCCCACGACATCAAGGGCTTCGTCATCAACGGCAAGCGCGTCTTCATCGGCCAGTACGAGACCGTCGACAAGAACATCGCGCTCAACCGCGTCTCCGAGCTGCGCGAGGCGATGGAGAACTTCCGCAAGGAGAAGAACGCCGACACGCTCGTGCTCGCCGTGACGGACATCATGGAGGAGGGCTCGCAGATCCTCATGTGCGGCGACAAGCGCCTCCCCGAGCGCGGCCTCGGCATCACCGACGAGCCGGGCGGCGTCTGGCTGCCGGGCGTGCTCTCCCGCAAGAAGCAGATCGCGGCGCCCATCCTCGCGGCGGCCCACGACTAGCCCTCCAAGCCCCTCGATGGCGGAGACGGAAAAGCAGCTCGAGAGCGAACCCAAGGCCTCCGAGCAAGCGGCCTCGATCATCGCGTATCCCGAGGTCAAGCAGCGCATGGCCATCCGCAGGCGCGCCGGGCGCGTCTTCGGCGACGGCACGATCGCCGCGGCGGTCATGGTCTTCGCGGCGCTGCTCGCCGTCGTCATCGCCAACACCGACGCCTACGAGGCCGTCCACGCGTTCCTCGAAACGCCGCTCTCGGTGGGCTTCGGCTCGTTCACGGCGTCGATGTCGGTCGAGGCCTTCGTCGACGACTTCCTCATGGCGATCTTCTTCTTGCTCGTGGGCATCGAGCTCAAGTACGAGGTGACGGTGGGGGAGCTGCGCCAGCCGCGCCAAGCGGCGCTGCCGATGCTCGCCGCGGTGGGCGGCGTGGCCATGCCCGCCGTCATCTACCTCGCGGTGAATGCCGGCGGCGCCACCCAGGGCTGGGCCGTTCCCATCGCGACGGACATCGCGTTCGCCCTCGGCGTCATGTCGCTTCTGGGCGATCGCGTGGCGCCGGCCACGAAGGTCTTCTTCTCCACGCTCGCCATCGCGGACGACATCCTCGCGATCATCGTCATCGCCGTCTTCTACGGGAAGACGCCGAGCATCCCCTGGCTCGCGGCGAGCGGCATGTGCATCGTCGTCCTCGCCATCATGAACAAGCGCAAGGCGTTCCAGGTGCGCCACTACCTGCTCGTGGGCCTCGTCCTTTGGGTCTGCGTCTACGACTCCGGCATCCACGCCACGCTCGCCGGCGTGATCCTCGCGTTCTTCCTGCCGGTGAAGAGCGAGGTGCGGCTCTCGGCGCTTCGCCCCTGGCTCTCCAGGAAATCGCACGAGCTCGACGAGACCTACGACGACAACATCCACGTCCTCGGCCAGCACCGCTTCACGCGCATCGCCGGTGACGTGGAGCGGATCATGCACCACGTCACCCCGCCCTTGGAGCGCATGGAGCGCGCCATCACCGTGCCCGTGAACTTCGTGATCCTGCCGATCTTCGCCTTCGTGAACGCGCAGGTGCGGCTCGTGGGCGTGGACATCCTCGGCATCGTCACCGATCCCATCACCGTGGGCGCCTACGTGGGCGCCGTGCTCGGCAAGCCCATCGGCATCATCGGGGTCACGGTGCTCCTCGTGGCCATCCGCTTCGCGAAGCTTCCCGAGGGCGTGGACTGGATCCAGATCGTGGGCGTGGGGCTCATGGGCGGCCTCGGATTCACCATGTCGATCCTCATCGCCGGCCTCGCGTTCTCCGACCCCGCCGAGGTGCTCGCGGTGAAGTGCGCCATCCTCGCGGGCTCGCTCACGGCCGCCTTCATCGGCTCGATCTTCCTCTTCCTGTTCAGCAGGCGGGGGAAGGGCGATGGCGAAGCAGAGGAGGCCGCGGAGGAGGCCGAGGACGAGGCGCTCCTCGAAGCCGCCATGGAGAGGGGCGCCTAGGGCGCAGGGAGCTCGCTACTCGACGAGCCCGATGCGCCCACTCCAACCGTGCGCCGTGATCGTCGAGTTCAGCTGCGTGGTGAGCTGCACGCGGGTGTAGCGTGCGGTCGGCAACGCCTCCACGATCTCGAGCACGTCCTTGCCGGCGTCGAAGGCGTCGGCCAGGGTGAGCACGTCATCCCTGTCCACGACCTTCGCGTGGGCGAAGAGCGCGTCGACGAGGCGCTGGAGCTCGCCGTCGTCGAAGAGGGGCTCGTAGCGTTCGCCGTGCGATCCGGCCATCTCCCGCCCTCGCTTTCGATCATGGTTACGAGCTCGCTGCCGAGGCGCGCTCAAGCCCCCGCGGTTTCCCGGGGAGCCTTAGCATAGGGCTCGAGCGCGCGCCCGCGCGTGCGCGATCCGCCGGTTGCACGAGAGAGGGGCCGCCCCATGGCGCCGAACTTCGCTTTGCTTTCCGATGAGGAGCTCGCGAGCGCGCTCGCGGCCGCCGAGGCCGAGGTGGCCGAGCTCAAGAGCCGCGGCATCTCCCTCGACATGGCGCGCGGAAAGCCGAGCCCGGAGCAGGTGGCCCTCTCGAGGCCGATGCTCGACGTCGTGAACTCGCTCTCCGAGCTCGCCGACGACGGGGTCGACGCGTCCAACTACGGCGCCCCGTGGGGCCTCCCCTCGGCCAGGCGGCTCATGGCCGAGATCATGGGATGCGCGCCCGAGCGGGTGGTGGTTGCCGGTTCCTCCAGCTTGAACCTGCAGTTCGACTGCCTCGTGCACGCTTGGGTGCGCGGCGTTGCCGGCGAGGCGCCGTGGAGCCGCGCCGAGCGGGTCGTCTTCCTCTGCCCGAGCCCGGGCTACGATCGCCACTTCGCCATGACGGCGCATTTCGGCATCGAGAACGTCGCCGTGCCCATGACGCCCGAGGGCCCCGACATGGACATCGTGGAGGAACTCGTGCGCGACCCCGCCGTGAAGGGGCTCTGGGCCGTGCCGAAGTACCAAAACCCCACGGGCATCACCTTCTCCGACGAGGTGGTGCGCCGGATCGCGCGCCTCGAGCCGGCGGCTCAAGATTTCCGCGTCTTCTGGGACAACGCCTACGCCGTCCACGACCTCTACGACGAGGGCGACGAGCTCCTCGAGATCTTCGGCGCCATCGAAGGGGAGCGGGGGCGCGACCTCGTCTACGAGTTCGCCTCCACCTCCAAGATCACCTTCCCCGGTTCGGGCATCGCCGCCCTCGCCGCCTCGCCGGCCGACCTCGCCGACCTCGAGGAGACCTTCGCCATGGAGCGCGTGTGCCCGGACAAGCTGAACATGCTCCGCCACTCCCGCTACCTGCCGGATCTTGCCGCCGTGAAGGCGCACATGGCCGAGCTCGCCGAGCTCATGCGCCCGCGCTTCGAGCTCGTGGACGAGAAGCTCCGGAAGGGGCTCGGCAGCGCCTCCGGCTGCACGTGGACCACGCCGCGTGGCGGCTACTTCGTGAGCTTCAACGGGCCCGTGGGGAGCGCCAAGGCCATCGTCCGGCTCTGCCGCGAGGTGGGGGTCACGCTCACCGGCGCCGGCGCCACGTGGCCCTACGGCGAAGATCCCGAGGATAGGAACATCCGCATCGCGCCCACGTATCCCTCGCTCGGGGAGCTCGCCCAGGCGCTCGAGGTCTTCTGCGCCTGCACGCGTCTCGTCTGCTTGCAGCTGGCCGCGGCCGAGCGCGGAATCTGAGCATTCGAGGCGGGCGTGGACGATTCGCGATGTCGCGCGCGGATTGCCCACGAGAGGCGCCAAACGTGTACGCTACTCGTTTGGACTTTGCACACGCCTTGCCGGGGCTCGATGAGCTCGGGCCCCATGGAGAAGGGTTCACGAACCTATGTCTACGAAGCGCCCCAAGAAGCGCAACAAGCAGACCGTCGCCGCACAGCGCGCCCGCTACCAGAAGCAGCAGGAGGAGCTGGCCGCCGCCAAGAGCGGCAAGCGCAAGCGCGACGCCAAGGAGATCGCCGTCATCGTGATCTCCGTCATCGTGGCGCTCGGCCTCATGCTGCCGTCGCTCGCGCAGATCTTCGCGCAGCCGCAGACGCAGTCGATCCCCACCACGATCGAGGGCTATCAGGAGCGCTACCAGCCACTCGTCGACCAGCTCCAAGGTGAGCTCGAGGCCGATCCCACCAACGCCGACGCCGAGCTCCAACTCGCGAACACCTACTTCGAGTGGGGCAGCTACGCGCGCATGTTCGCCGGCGACGACGAGTTCCGCGCCGAGGTCGAGCGCGTCTTCGGCGAGGCCAAGAGCGCCTATGCGAAATACGTCGAGCTCCTCGGTTCCACGGATTCCGAGGAGGCCAAGCAGGCCGAGGTCTCCGAGGCGCTCTGCTCCTACTACACGGGAGACACCGGCACGGCCATCAAGGACCTCACCGAGCTCGCCGAGAGCACGGACTTCGCGCCCGCGTGGGCCAACCTCGGCATGATCTACGCCGCCGAGGGCGCCACGAACACGGCCATCGAGTGCTATGAGAAGGGCGCCGCCGCCGACCCCGACAACGCGCTCGACGTGAAGGAGTACTGCGAGCAGCAGATCGAATCCCTCACCGCCTCGGCCGACGAGGGCGAGACGACCGATGACACCTCCGCGGACGGTGGCGATTCCGCCGCAGACGATGGTTCTTCGACCACCGATGGATCTGAATCCGGGGGAAGCGACGGCGAAGCCTCATAAACCTTAAAATGCTTTCAGACTGAGGCAGGCAGCGCCACATGCGTCTCGTGAGCTGGGATGGAAGGGGTTGGATACGATGAGCCTCACCATTGAGACCAAGACCGCGGACAATCTGACGAGCGTCAACGTCGCGGGCGAAGTGGACGTCTCGAACGCTTCCGAACTCTCCGCCGTCCTCGCCGAGCTCATCGAACAGGGCGCGAAGAGCATCGACGTCTCCCTGGCCTCCGTCCCCTACATCGACTCCACCGGGATCGGTGTGCTCGTGGGCGCTGCCCACAAGGTTTCCGAGGCAGGCGGCGAGATGACCCTCTCCAAGCCGCAGCCCAACGTGCTCCGCGTGCTCACCCTCCTGGGCGTCGGCACGGAGTTCCACGTCCAGGAGAGCTAACTCCCCCAACCTCATCGAGGCGAAACGGCGCCAAGTGCCCTACACTTCTCTTTTCGGAGAAGATCCGTCGTCCACGGCCCGGCACCGCGTCCTCGGCGGTGGGCGCGGCCGCGCGAGGCGAAGAGAGGGGGAGCGATGTTCGGAATCGGCGACACCGAGTTCGTCCTCATCCTGATCTTCGCGTTCCTGCTCTTCGGCCCCGACAAGCTGCCGTCGATGGGTCGCACCATCGGGCGTGGCATCCGCCAGTTCCGCCAGGCCTCCGATAGCGTCACAAAAGTGGTGAAGAGCGAGGTCCTGGACCCCATCACCCAGTCCGCGAACGCCACCGCCGGTGCCGCCACGGGCGTCGCCGCAGGCGCGGCCGCGGCTCCCGTCACGCCCGAGGAGGACCAGGCGGCCCTCGCCGAGCGGCCCAAGGAGACCTTCGCCGAACGCAGGGCGCGCCTCGCCGCCGAGAAGGCGGCTCACGAGTCCGAGGCGGCGGGCGACGAACCCCCCGAGACGGGCGCGGTTGCCCCGGTCGCATCCGAGGCCGAGGTCGTGGAGGTCGAGGAGAGCGAGCCCGTGGCTCCCACCATCGCCTCGATGTGGGGCCTGAGCTCGTCTGCGCCCGAAGCCGCGCCTGCGCCCGAAGCCGCGTCTGCGCTCGAGCCCGTCGCGAGCGAACCCGCGCCCGAGGCGGCGGAAGTCGGCGACGCGTCGTCCGAGGAGGCCTAGGCCATGCCCATCGGACCAGCGCGCATGCCCCTCATGGATCACCTCGGCGAACTCCGCCGCCGGGTGACCATCATCATCGTCGCCGTCATCGTCTGCGCCGTCATCGTCTACATGGCCACGCCGACCATCATCCAGATCTTCATTGATCCCGTGCGGCAGTACCTGCCGGGCGACGGCCAGCTCGCCGTCTTCAGCTCCCTCGGCGGCTTCACGATCCGCTTCAAGGTGGCGCTCTTCTGCGCCGTCATCATCTGCTCGCCGATCATCATCTGGGAGGTCATGGCGTTCTTCCTTCCCGCGCTCAAGCCCAGCGAGCGGCGCTGGGTGGTGCCCACGGTGGCGGCCCTCGTCGTGCTCTTCTTCATCGGCATGGTGTTCTGCTACTTCGTCATCCAGCCCGCGGCGTTCGGCTGGATGATCGACCAGTCCTCGGCCATCGCCACGGTCATCCCCAACGCGGAGGACTACCTGAACATCATGATGTTGCTCGAGCTCGGCTTCGGCGTGGGCTTCGAGCTGCCGCTCGTGATCTTCTACCTCTCGATCCTCCACATCGTGCCCTACAAGTTCTTCCGCGAGAACTGGCGCTTCGTCTACGTGGGCCTGCTCATCCTCTCGGCCTTCACGACGCCGGACGCTTCGCCCGTGACCATGTTCTTCATGTTCGCCGCGCTCGTGCTCCTCTATGAGATCTCACTCGCCGTCGCGCGCTACATCATCGTGGCGAAGGACGGCAAGGAGGCGCTCAAGTGGACCCGCGACGACTACGCGAACCGCGACATCGAGGCTGCGTAGGGGGGCTTTCCCGCCGCTCGTCGTCGAGAGCCGGGCTCGGCCGAATCCGACGTATCGATAGTGTTCAATCAAGCGTTGCCAGCTTGTTTGCCCACATGTGGTCGGAACAAGCGCTGGCAGTGCCACCCCTTGACGAGTGGGTATAGTAAGGCGCGCCGAAGACGGCGTCGAGACGATGCGTCTCCGCCGACCTCGGCCACCCATACGAGCAACCAACGAAGGAGCTTCATGCGCCTCGTCATCACCGAGAAGAGCGACGCGTCCCGCCAGATTTCGCGTCTCCTCGCCCAGGGTGCGAAGCCGAAGCAGGACAGCGTCTACGGCGTGCCCGTCCAGCGCTTCGAGCGCGACGGCGAGGAGTGGGTGACCATCGGCCTCAAGGGCCACATCCTGGAGCCCGACTTCCCCGAGGAACTCAAGTTCACCGACACCGAGGGCTGGTTCTGCGTGGACGAGGAGGGCGAGATCCTGCCCGCCGACCTGCCGGACGGCCTCAGGCATCCGCCCTTCGATTCCAAGCGGCGCCCCTACCTCGAAGACGGCGTCTCGCTCAAGAGCTGGACGATGGATTCGCTTCCCTACCTCGTCTGGTCGCCGGTGGAGAAGAAGCCCGCGGAGAAGCAGATCATCCGCGCCCTCAAGAACCTGGCCGGCAAGGCCGACAGCGTGATCATCGCCACCGACTTCGATCGCGAGGGCGAGCTCATCGGCGCCGACGCGCTCGATCAGGTGCACGAGGCGGCCCCGGGGCTGCCCGCGGAGCGCGCCCGCTACTCCGCCTACACGAAGGCCGAGATCGAGCACGCCTTCACGAACCTCGTGGACGTGGACGAGAACCTCGCCGCGGCCGGCGAGAGCCGCCAGGAGATCGACCTCATCTGGGGCGCCGTCCTCACGCGCTACCTCACCGTGGCCAAGCGCGGGGGGTTCGGCAACGTCCGGAGCGCCGGACGCGTGCAGACCCCCACGCTCGCGCTCGTGGTGGAGCGCGAGAAGGAGCGCCTCGCCTTCGTGCCCGAGGACTACTGGATCATCCAGGGTGAGGCCGCCAAGGAGGGGGAGGCCTTCCGCATCTCCCACAAGCAGGGCCAGTTCAAGGACGAGGCCCGGGCGAAGGCCGCCTTCGAGGCCGTGAGGGACGCCACCACGGGCACCGTGACCTCCGTGGCCAAGAAGAGCCGCACGCAGCGCCCGCCCGCGCCCTTCAACACGACCTCGCTCCAGGCAGCGGCGGCTGCCATCGGGATCGCGCCGGGTCGCACGATGCGCCTCGCCGAATCGCTCTACATGGACGGCCTCATCTCCTACCCGCGCGTGGACAACACGGTCTACCCGCCCTCCCTCGATCTCGCGGACTGCGTCCGCACGCTCTCGAAGGTGGGCGCCTACGCCGACGTATGCCACGCGATCCTCGGCCAACCGAAGATCACGGCCACCCGCGGCAAGCAGCAGACGACCGACCACCCGCCCATCTATCCCACGGCGGCGGCCGATCGCGGCAAGCTCGGAGGCCAGGAGTGGAGGCTCTACGACCTCATCGCCCGACGCTTCCTCGCAACGCTCATGGGCCCCGCCACCATCGAGGGCACGACGGTGGAGCTCGATGTCTCCGGCGAGCCGTTCCGCGCCAAGGGCGACGTGCTCAAGGTGGCCGGCTATCGCGCGATCTATCCCTTCGGTCAGAAGAAGGACGAGATCCTGCCCGAGCTCGCCGAGGGCGACGTCGTGGAGGTCTCCGGGCTCACCCTCGAGGCGAAGCAGACCGAGCCGCCGCCGCGCTATTCCCAGGGCCGCCTCATCCAGGAGATGGAGAAGCGCGGCCTCGGCACGAAGTCCACGCGCGCCTCCATCATCGATCGCCTCATCGCCGTGAACTACCTGAAGGACGACCCGCTCGTGCCGAGCCAGCTCGGCATGGCCATCATCGCCGCGCTCGATTCCTACGCGCCGAGGATCACGACGCCCACGATGACGAGCGAGCTCGAGGATTCGATGACCGAGGTGGCCGACGGCAAGGACACCGAGGAGCGCGTCGTGGAGACCTCGCGCGAGCTCCTCGCCGCGCAGCTCGCCGAGCTCATCACCCACAAAGACGACCTCGCGGCCTCCATCGCGGACGCCGTCACGGCCGATGCGCGCGTGGGGGCCTGCCCCAAATGCGGCAAGGATCTCGTGGTGAAGAACTCGCCCAAGACCAAGAGCCGCTTCATCGGCTGCATGGGCTGGCCTGACTGCGATGTGACCTACCCCGTGCCGAACGGACGCATCGAGCCGCTCGACGAGCCGTGCCCGGAGTGCGGCGCGCCGCGGGTGCGCGTGCGGCCGTTCCGCTCGAAGCCCTACGAGACCTGCGTGAATCCCACGTGCGCCACGAACCGCGAACCCGACGTGGTGGTGGGGGAGTGCCCCACCTGCGCCGCCGAGGGACGCCACGGCCATCTCATCGCCCACAAATCCGAGCGGACGGGCAAGCGCTTCATCCGCTGCGAGAACTACGACGAGTGCCACATCTCCTACCCACTGCCGGCCCGAGGCGCCCTCTCCGCCACCGGCAAGACGTGTCCGGCTTGTGGTGCGCCGATTGTTTCGGTGCAAACCGATCGCGGACCATGGGAGCTCTGTCCTAATCTAGAGTGTCCCGATCGCGAGAAGCGCACCGCCAAGCGTCGCGGTGGCGCGCGCGGGGGCAGGGGCGGCCGTTCTCGGGCGTCCACGGCGTCGTCTCGAAGGCGACGCTCCTGAGCACGCCGTAGGGGAGGTGGCCATGGCGCGCGGAAGCTTCGTCAGCTTCGAGGGAATAGACGGGTGCGGCAAATCCACCCACATCCGGCGCCTGGCCGAGGCACTCGAGGCCGAGGGGCTCGAGGTGGTGCTCGTGCGCGATCCCGGCACGACCCGCCTCTCCGAGGCCATCCGCGCGCTGCTCCTCGACCCCGCCAACACCGACATGGCCAAGGAGTGCGAGCTCTTGCTCTACGAGGCCGCCCGCGCCCAGCTCGTGGCCGAGATCATCGAGCCGGCGCTCGCGCGGGGCGCCTGGGTGCTCTCCGATCGCTTCCTCGATTCCACCACCGCCTACCAGGGCGGCGGCCGTGCCATCTCCGATCGCTTCATCACCGAGGCCAACGCGCTCGGCTCCCTCGGGCTCACGCCGGATCTCACCCTCGTCTTCGACCTCGACGTGGAGGAGGCGGCGCGGCGGCGCTGCGCCGATCCCGATCGCATCGAGCGCGAGGGAGACGACTTCGCCCGATCCGTGCGCGAAGCCTACCTCGCGCTGGCGGCCTCTGAGGCCCCGCGCGTGCGCGTGATCGACGCCTCGGGGACGAAGGGGCAGACGTTTGCGCTGGTGAGGGATGCCATCGAGGCCTATCGAGCGGAGCCTTCCCATGGCTAGCCCCTCCCTCGCAGAAGCCCTGGCGGGCCAGCCGCGCGTGCTCGCCTACCTCGAGCGATCGCTCGCACAGGACGCCGCCCGTGCGGGCGCGGCCGGCGTCTCCCACGCCTACCTCTTCTGCGGAACCGCCGCCGTGGAAAGCGCGGCCCTCGCGTTCGCCACGGTGCTCGTGCACCCGGCCGATGACGGCGCCTACGAGGCCCTCTTCGATCGCATCGAGCGAAACGCGCATCCCGACGTGGCGGTGCTCGAGCCCCAGTCGGCGCGTCAGGGCTATCTCCTGGAGCAGATCCACGAGGTCATCTCCGACGCGGCCCTCACGCCCGTCGAGGCGTCTCGGAAGGTCTACATCCTGAAGAACGCCGAGAGCCTCGGCATCCAATCCGCAAACGCACTGCTCAAGACCCTCGAGGAGCCGGCATCGGACGTTGTCTTCATCCTCCTCGCCCCCTCGGCCGGCTCGGTGCTCCCCACCATCGCGAGTCGCTGCTCGGTGGTGCCCTTCGCACTCGCCGACCCGAGCGCCGCGGACGTCCTCGTGCGCGACGGGTGGGACGGCGAATCGGCGCGCGCGGCCCTCGCCATCACCTCGTCCGTCGGCGCCGCCCGCGCCTACCTCGAAAGCGAGGTGCGCCAGGAGAACCGCTCCGCCATCTGCGCCTTCCTCGCGAGCCCGGAGCCCCCGGGCGATTGGGATGCACTCTCGCTCGCCATCGAGGTGGTCCGGCGCGTCCAGGAGGAACGCAAGGAGGCCGCCCGCGGCGAGGCGGAGGCCATCCCCGAGGAGTTCCTCACGAAGACGGCGCGTCAGGCGATCGACGCCGCGAAGAAGCGAGCCGAGGCGGCTTGGGAGCGCGAGGCCCTGCGCGAGGCCGTGCGCGTGGTCGAGACGCTCCTGCGCGACGCGCTCGCCGAGCTCTCCGGCTCCGCGGAGCCCCCCTTCAACGCCGATCGGCGCGAGCTCGTGGACGCCCTCGCCGCTCGCGGCGAGGCGGCCGTGCTCTCGGGCCTTCGCGACTGCGCCCGCGCCTCCGAGCACCTGCACCGCGCCACGACGCCCGTGCTCGTCTTGCAAGTCCTCTTCCTCTCCCTCAAGGAGTCCCTATGGCGACCGTCTGCCCGGTGAAATTCCCCTACGCGGCGCGCGACCTCTGGTTCGACGCCTCTGGCCTCGAGATTCGTCGAGGCGATCCGCTCGTCTGCTCCACCGCCCGCGGCACGGAGTTCGGCATCGCCACCGGCGAGCCCGAGGAATGGGACGAGGAGCGCGTCGACGAGACCCTCGGCGGCGAGGCGCTCTCCCCCGTCCTTCGCCACGCCACGCCCGAGGACGAGGCCCTCGCAGCCGATCGAGACGAGCAGGGCAGGGAGGCCATGCCCGTCTTCCAGGAGGCCATCGTCGCCCACGGGCTGCCGATGAAGGCCGTGGGGGTCGAGTACCTCTTCGGGCTGGAGCGCGTGATCTGCTACTTCGTGGCCGAGGGGCGCATCGACTTCCGCGCGCTCGCCCGCGACCTCTCCCAAAAGCTCGAGTTGCGCGTCGACATGCACCAGCTCGGCCCCCGCGAGCAGTCCTCGATCATGGGCGGCATCGCCCATTGCGGCCAGGAGTTCTGCTGCTCGAGGCTCGGCCAGGGCTTCGGCACGGTGACCATCCGCATGGCCAAAGACCAGGATCTCCCGCTCTCCTCGCCCAAGATCAGCGGCGCCTGCGGGCGGCTCATGTGCTGCCTGCGCTACGAGAACGAGGCCTACCGCGACTTCAAGGGCCGCGCTCCGAAGAAGAACGCCCGCATCGACACGCCGATGGGGGAGGCGCGCGTGACGGAGCTCGACACGCCGCGCGAGGCCGTGACGCTTCGGCTCGAAAACGACAAGTCGTTCAGGGTGCCCGTGGCCTGCATGGAGTGCAGCGAACGGGCTCGGGAGACGGCTGAGCGAAACGGCAGCCCCTGCCGCCCCGACCGGGTGACGAGGGACGCCCTCGAGGCCCTCGACTCACCCCAGGTGCGCCTCGCGCTCGCCCAGCTCGAGGCCGATGAGGAGCTCGAGGCGGAGGCGCTCCTGCCGCCCGAGGACATGCTCATCGAGGAGCCGTCGCGTCCCGTTCGCCGCCGCAGGCGCTCCGGCGCGGCCGAGTCCGAGAAGGGCGAGCACACGTCCGAGGCCACCGAGGCGGCTCCGCGGCGCCGCCGTCGCAGACGTTCGCGTACGACGGAGGGCTCCGAGGCCCCGACCGGTGCGGCGGGCCCCGAGAACGCAGCGGATGGGAAGCCCGCGCGTTCGAGGAGACGGCGTCGGGGCAGCGGTCGCGCCCAGGCCGCGACGGCATCCGCTCCCCAAGGCTCCGTGGAGGAGGCCGCGCCCGAGCAGAGGCGAAGCAACCGTCGGCGCCGCCCGCGCAAGGACGCGGCGCGCCCCGAGGGCGAGGCTCGGGCCCCGAAGCCGCAAAAGACCACGCCTTCAGGAGACGAGGCGGCCGAGAAGCCGAAGCGCCGGCGCTCCAGGCGGCGCGGCGGCAGGGGTCGGGGGCGCTCCAAGGCCCAGGGCGCCCAAGCCCGGGCCTCCCAGGCTCAGACCCAAGCTCGGGGTGGCGCTTCCAAGCCCGCCAAGGAGAGCTCGAACGGCCGCGGCGGCTCCGGCGCCTCCGCGGGTGACGCGCGCCCCGGTCGCAGCCGCAGGCGCCATCGCCGCGCAGGCTCCGGCGGTGGGGGTGGCACCACGCCGCCCGCTGCGGACGCCTCGTAGAACCTCCGCATCGATCTCAACGCCCGCCATCGACCATCGGCGGCCGTGGAGGGGGCCGGGCTCCCGCGGCTCACTAGAATGAGCGCAGACGCGCCCTGCGCAAGGGCGCTTCCATCCGCGTGAAGGAGCCCCGCCCATGCCCACATCGAGACTGGCCTTCGACGAGTTCGAGGAACACTACGCCACCCGGCTCGAATCGCTTCGGCGAAGCGCCGTCCGCGACCTCTTCGCCGCCATCTCCCGCCCCGGCGTCATCGGCCTCTCCGGCGGCATGCCCGACATCTCCTCGCTTCCCCTCGACGAGGTCGCCGAGTGCGCGAAGCGCGCCATCCTCGACGAGGGTCTGAAGGCGCTCCAGTACGGCGGATCCGACGGTCGCGTGGAGATGCGGCAAACCGTCTGCGATCTCGTGAGCGACTTCGACATCAACGTGGACCCGGACGAGGTCTTCATCACCGCCGGCTCCCAGCAGGCCCTCGACTTCATCGGTCGCGTCTTCATCAACCCGGGCGACCACATCATCGTCGAGGGGCCGAGCTACCTCGGGGCCCTCCAGGCCTTTTCCGCCTACGAGCCCACGTTCGAGGTCGTGGAGCTCGACGAGGAGGGCATGCGGATGGACCTCCTCGAGGCCAAGCTCGCCGAGCTCGGCCGTGGCGTGGCGAAGTTCATCTACACCATCCCGAACTTCCAGAACCCGGCGGGCGTGACCATGAGCCTCGAGCGCAGGAAGCGCCTCCTCGAGCTCAGCCATGAATGGGACGTGCCCGTCATCGAGGACGATCCCTACGGGCGCCTGCGCTTCGAGGGCGAACCGGTGCCCTGCATGCGCTCGATGGACGATAGCGTGATCTACCTCGGCACCGTCTCCAAGACGCTTGCGCCGGGCCTGCGCATCGCGTGGATGATCACCCCGAAGCCGCTCATCGCGAAGCTCAACCTCTGCCTCCAGGGCGCGGGCCTCTGCGTCTCGGCCTACAACCAGGTCTTCTGCGAGCACTACTTCCACGACGTGGACTGGCGGAGCGTGCTCGACAAGACGGTGGTGAAGTACCGCGAGCGCAGGGACGCCATGATCGCCGCGCTCGAGGAGTTCTTCCCGCCGGAGGCGAAGTGGACGCACCCCGAGGGCGGGTTCTTCCTCTGGATCGAGCTCCCGCCCTACTTCGACACCGAGCAGATGCTCGCGACGGCCCTCGAATCCGGCGTCGCCTACGTGCCCGGCACGAACTGCTACCCCGACGGGCGCGGGCGTTCGGCCATGCGCGTGAACTTCTCCTACGAGACCCCCGAGAACATCCGCGAGGCCATCCATCGTCTCGCGGACGCCATCGACGAGCGCATGGAGCTCTATCGCGCGATGCTCTCCGCGGGCGTGCTCGCGGAGAACCCGCTCGAAGGCTGAGAGCCGGCGCCAGTGCCGGAGAAGGGACCAGCGATGCCCACACCGAAGATCGCCGTCATCATGGGAGGCTCCTCCTTCGAGCGGACCTTCTCGCTCGCGAGCGGGCGCCACGTCTGCCGCGCGCTCGAGGATCTCGGCTACGACGTGCTGCCGCTCGACGCCACCGAGCACCTCGTCGACACCCTGCGCGCCGAGCGGCCCGACGTGGCCTGGGTGGCGCTCCACGGCAAGGGTGGCGAGGACGGCGCGGTTCCCGCGCTCCTCGAGTTCCTCGGCATCCCCTACGTGGGCTCGACGCCGCCCGTCTGCCGCACCACGTGGTCGAAGGCCGAGCTCCCCTTCATCATGCAGCGCATGGAGGACGACGCCCCCGTCGACTGGCCGCCGCAGGTGGCCCTTCCGCTCGACGCCTTCAAGGATCTCGGCGCCGCCAAGGCGCTCGACCTCGTGACCAAGCGTCTCGGCGTCGACTTCCCGCTCGCGGTGAAGCCCGCCAAGGGCGGAAGCGCCATGGGCCTCACGAAGGTGGAGGGCCAGGGGGAGCTCGGCGAGGCCATCATGGCCGCACTCGCCTTCGACGACGTGGTGGTCATCCAGCAGTGGGTGGAGGGCGTGGAGCTCTCGCTCACGGTCATGGGCACGCCGGTCAACGAGCTCGTGCTGCCGCCCGTGGAGATCCGCCCGCTCGAGGGCTTCTTCGACGTCAAGGCGCGCCAGGATCCCGATGCCGTGCGCTACTACTGCCCGCCCAACCCGGGCGATCTCGCGGACGACGCGGGCGAGGAGGCTCGCATCCAGGAGAGCTGCATGGCGGCGGCGCGGCTCGTCTATCGCGCCTTCCGGTGCCGCGACCTCGCGCGCGTGGACATGGTATGGGACGGGCATCGCCCGCTCGTGCTCGACCTCAAGGTGTTCCCCGGAATGACCGAGACCTCGCTCGTGCCCATGGCACTCGACGGGGCGGGGATCTCGTTTACCGATTTCGTCGACGGCCTCGTGAAGAAGGCCATGGAAAGGGGCGTGTAGCTATGGCGGAGAAAGACCTGCTCGTTGGCATCGACATCGGAGGTACGACCGTCAAGGCGGCGCTCATCTCCATGGATGGCGAGATCATCTCCCAGACCGCCGTGCGCACGGGCGTGATGCAGTCGGAAGACGAGCTCGCGAAGGTGGCACAGTCGATTCTCGCCGTGGCGGGCGACGACGCCGATCGCGTGGCCGATGTGGGCCTCGCCGTGCCCGGCGTGGTCTCGCCTGACGACAAGCTCACCAACGCCCCGAACATCTCGCTCGACCTCGAGGGGCTCATGGCTGAGCTCGAGAAGGTCTTCCCGGGCTGCGGCATCTGGCCCGTGAACGACGCGAACGCCGCCGCGCTCGGCGAACTCTGGAAGGGCGCCGGCGCGGGCTCCGAGAACCTCGTCTTCATCACGCTCGGCACGGGCGTGGGCTCGGGCATCGTCATCGACGGCAAGATCGTCGTCGGAGCGCACGGTGCGGGCGGCGAGCTCGGCCACACGAACGTCGTCGAGGACGGCCGCCAGTGCAACTGCGGCCTCAAGGGCTGCCTCGAGATGTACGCCTCCTCGCGTGGCCTCGTGCTGAACTACAAGGAGCACTGCGAGGCACTCGGCGTGGAGCCCGTGAAGCTCGACCACGAGGCCCACGCGCTGCCGATCTTCGAGGCCGCTCGCGCGGGCGACGCCGCCGCGACGGCCGCCGTGGCCGATCTCGCGCACTACCTCGCGCGCGCCCTCTCGAACGTCGCCATGACCATCGACCCCGGCGTGTTCGTCATCGGCGGCGGCATGAGCGGCGCCTTCGACCTCTTCGGGCCGTATCTGCGCGAGCACTACGTGGAGTGGAGCATCCCCGCGTGCCAGAACACGCAGATCCTGCCCGCCTCGCTCGGAAACGACGCCGGTGCCCTCGGCGCCGCCTACCAGGCTCTCACCAAGGGAAGGGCGCGCTAGGCCATGGCCCACTTCGCACTCAAGGCGCAGCGCTTCTTCCTGCCCGCCGGGCCATGCGGCCCCGGCTACCTCGAGATCCGCGATCGCGCCTTCGGACGCTTCACGAAGGAGGCGCCCGAGGGCGTCGAGGTCCGCGACCTCGGAGGAGCGTGGGTGGCTCCCGGGCTCGTGGACGTGCACATCCACGGCTACCTCGACCACGACGTGATGGACCTTTCGGAGGAGGGTCTCTCGGCCATGGCGGCCGGGCTGCCGAGGACGGGCACCACGTCCTTCCTCGCCACCACGCTCACGGCTCCCGTGGACGAGACCACCGAGGCCTGCGTCGTCATCGGCAACCACGTGGACGCCCCCAAGGCGGCCAAGGTGGAGGGCGTGCACCTCGAGGGCCCCTTCTTCACGGAGAGGCACAAGGGTGCCCAGAACGGCGCCTACCTCATCGACCCCTCCATCGAGCTCCTCGAGACCTGGATCGACGCCTGCGCCGGCAAGGCCGTGAAGACCGATCTCGCCCCCGAGCGCCCCGGCGCGCCGGCGTACTGCGCCAAGGCCGTCGAGCTCGGCTGCGTCGTCGCCATCGGCCACTCCGATGCCACGTATGAGCAGGCCAAGGCCTGCGTCGACGCCGGCGCGACCGTCTTCGTGCACACCTACAACGGCATGAGCGGCTTCACGCACCGCGAGCCGGGCATGGTGGGCTGCGCGCTCTCGACTCCTTCGACCTACGCCGAGCTCATCTGCGACGGCCACCACGTGCACCCCGCCGCGGCGCGCGTCCTCATCGACGCGAAGGGCGTGGACCACGTGGTCCTCATCACCGACTGCATGCGCGCGGGCGGCATGCCCGAGGGCGATTTCAAGCTCGGCGAGCTTCCCGTGATCGTGAGGGATGGCACGGCGCGCCTGAGGGACGGCGGAAACCTCGCCGGATCCATCTTGGAGCTCGACCGCGCCGTGAGGAACGTCGTGGATTGGGGCCTCGCCACACCGGCCGAGGCCGTGCAGATGGCGACGCTCAACCCCGCCCGCTCGGCGGGCATCGAAGATGTATGCGGGCAGATCCTTCCCGGCCGAGACGCCGATCTCTGCGTCTTCTCGCCGACGATGGAGCACCTCGCCACCTACGTGGCGGGCGAGCTCGCCTGGGAAGCCTGAGGAGATTCCATGAGCGCAAAGACATTGGTCGCGTATTTCTCCGCGAGCGGCACCACCAAGCGCATCGCGGAGGCGGTGGCGAAGGCCGCGAATGCCGATCTCTTCGAGATCAAGCCGCGCGAGCTCTACACGCCGGCCGATCTCAACTGGCAGGACAAGCAGAGCCGGAGCTCGCTCGAGATGAGCGATCCCACGAGCCGCCCCGCGCTCGACCACGACCTCGTGAACGTCGCGGATTACGAGGCCGTCATCCTCGGCTTTCCCATCTGGTGGTACACGGCGCCGCACATCATCGAGAGCTTCCTCGAGGGCCACGACTTCGCCCGCAAGACGATGATCGTCTTCTGCACCTCGGGCTCGAGCGGCCTCGGCGACACCATCCCCACGCTGCAGCGAAGCGTCTCCTTCGACACCCGCTGGCGCCCCGGCATGCGTTTCGCCGCGAACGCGACGGATGAGGAGATCGGCGCCTGGGTGGCCACGCTCGGCCTTCCCGAGGCGTAAAACCGAAGCGCAGGCGCCGCCCTGCGCCACGTGCGCAACGACGCGGGGCTCGCGGCCGAGGAGGCTCGCGGGCCCCGATTTTTGGCGGGGAGCCCTCGCGCTCCCGAGCCCGTCGTTGGGCTAGACTTTGGGCCTTGAGGCGATGACGGAGAGGGTGCGGATCTAGCGTAGGGCCCGGACAGAGCGGAAACCCACGGGCTGAGAGGTTTCCACGGGCCTTGGAACCGCACGTTCACTCCACCAGCCGCGACCTGAACGACCCCGCGCCCGCGGGGCGCCAGTAGGGAAGCCGGTCGCCCCCCGACATCGGGGCGGAAAGCGGGCCTTCGGGAGAGACAACCCGAGGGCCAACCAAGGTGGTACCGCGGATTCGTCCGTCCTTGCGTTCAGGGGCGGGCGATGTTCTTTGGAGGGAAGAGACGATGGCGGCTTTGCAAGAGCTCCACGAGATCGGCTCCGAGGCGCTCGCGTCCATCGGTCGGGCGGCGAGCCTCGCCGACCTCGACGCCGTGCGCGTGGCGGTCCTCGGAAAGAAGGGCTCGCTCACGCGGATCCTGCGCTCCATGGGCTCGCTCGCCCCGGAGGAGCGGCCGCTCGTGGGCAAGGCTGCAAACGACGTGCGCGGCGAGGTGGAGGCCGCCCTCGCCGAGCGCAAGGGCGCGCTCGAGGCCGAGGCGCTCAGGAGCAAGATCGCCGCGAGCGCCATCGACGTCACGCTACCCGGGCGAGCCCCGCACGTGGGCACCCAACACCTCATCTCGGCGATCGTCGAGGAGATGGAGCAGGTCTTCATCGGCATGGGCTACGACGTCATCGACGGCCCCTATGTGGAGACCACCTACTACAACTTCGACGCGTTGAACGCCCCGGCCGATCACCCGAGCCGCTCGCCGCGCGACACCTTCTACGTGGCCGATCCCGTCCACGGCGACCCCGCGCGCGAGGCTCGCGCCGAGAGCGGGCTCCTGCTTCGCACGCAGACCTCGCCCGTGCAGGTGCACGCGATGGAGGCGGGCAAGCCGCCGATCTACATGATCAGCCCGGGACGCGTCTTCCGCCCCGACACCGCCGACGCCAACCACCTGCCCCAGTTCACGCAGATCGAGGGCCTCGTCATCGACGAGGGCATCACCTTCGGCGATCTCAAGGGCACCCTCGACCACTTCACCCGCGCCATCTTCGGCGCCGACCGCGCCACCCGCTACCGCCCGCACTTCTTCCCCTTCACCGAGCCCTCGGCCGAGGTGGACGTGTCGTGCGGCGTCTGCGGTGGGAAGGGCTGCCGCTTCTGCAAGGGCACCGGCTGGCTCGAGATCCTCGGCTGCGGCATGGTGGATCCGAACGTGCTCGAGATGAGCGGCATCGATTCCGAGCGCTACACGGGCTTCGCCTTCGGCATCGGCGCGGAGCGCGTGGCGTGCCTGCGCTACGACCTGCCCGATCTGCGCATGCTCATGACCGGCGACATGCGCTTCCTCGCCCAGTTCTAGCGCTTCTTCAAGCCGCGAGCGCTCCCGATTGATCGAACGCGAAAGGATGTGACCATGCGCGTCTCCCTCGAATGGTTGAAGACGATGGTGGATGTGCCCGAGGATCCGCTGGATCTCGTGGCGGAGCTCGTGCGCACGGGCACGGAGGTCGAGGCGGTGGAGACCGCCGGCCAGGCCCTCGATCACGTGGTCACGGGCTACATCGAGAGCTGCGAGCAGCACCCCAACGCCGACAAGCTCCACGTCTGCATGGTGGACGTGGGGGCCGAAAGACCGCTCCAGATCGTCTGCGGCGCGCCGAATGTGGCCGCCGGCGAGCACGTGGTGGTGGCCCTCGAGGGCGCCGTCTTGCCGGGTGACGTGAAGATCAAGCGCTCGAAGCTCCGCGGCGTCGAATCCCAGGGCATGAACTGCTCCGAGCGCGAGCTCGGCCTCGGCGACGACCACTCCGGGATCATGGTGCTTCCCGAGGATGCGCCCATCGGCGTGCCCGCGGCGCTCTACCTCGGCCTCGCCGACACGGTCGTGGATTGCGAGATCACGCCGAACCGCCCCGACTGCCTCTCCATGACGGGGTTCGCCACCGAGGTCTCCGCGGACTTCGACGTGAGCACCCACATCGAGCTTCCGAGCGTCGGGCACGAGGAGGGGCCGAGTGCCTCGGAGCTCGTGGACGTGGCCATCGAGGCCCCCGAGCTCTGCAGCCGCTACGTCGCGCGCGTGGTGCGCGGCGTGAAGATCGGCCCGAGCCCCGCCTGGCTCGCCCGGCGCGTGCAGGCGGCGGGCACCCGCGCGATCAACAACGTCGTGGACGTGACGAACTACGTGATGTATCTCACGGGCCAGCCGCTCCACGCCTTCGATCTCGGCAAGCTCAAGGATCGAGCCGGGAAGCGCTCCATCGTCGTGCGCGCCGCCGAAGAGGGCGAGAGGCTCACGACCCTGGACGGCGTCGAGCGCACCCTCGAGGCCGGCATGGCCGTGATCACGGACGGCGGCGAGGAGGCCGTGGCGCTTGCGGGCGTCATGGGCGGCCTCGATTCCGAGATCGACGAGGGGACCGTGGACGTCCTCCTCGAGAGCGCCTGCTTCGCGCCCGGCTCCATCTCCCACACGAGCCGCGACCTCGACCTCATGAGCGAATCCTCGCTGCGCTTCGAGCGCGGTGTCGACGCAAGCCGCTGCGCCAGCGTGGCCGACGTCGCTGCGGCCCTCTTCGAGGCCTGCTGCGGAGCGACCGTCTGCCCGGGCGCCGTGGACGTCTACCCCGTTCCCGTGGAGCCGGTGCGCGTGCGCCTGCGCCCGGAGCGCGCCTGCGCCGTCATCGGCGCCGAGATCCCCGCGAGCTTCATGGCAAAGCGCCTCGAGCGCCTCGGCTGCGAGGTCTCGGACGATGGCGAGGGCGCGTTCTCGGTCCTCTGCCCCACGAATCGCCCCGACCTCACCCGCGAGGCCGACCTCATCGAGGAGGTCTGCCGGCTCTGGGGGATGGATCGCGTGGAGGCGACGATCCCCGCGGCGCGCAACCACACGGGCGGCCTCACGAAGGCCCAGGCCCGCGCCGAGGCCATCGGGCGCATCCTGCGCGCCTCGGGGCTCTCCGAGACCATCAACTACAACTTCGCCGAGAAGGGCGACCTTGCGCGACTCGGCCGCGATGACGTGGGCCTCGGCATCCCCGTGCGCATCCTGAACCCGCTTTCCATGGATCAGGGCGAGATGCGCCGCACGATGCTGCCCGGCCTTCTGCGCTCGGTGGCCTACAACCTCGATCACGGCGTTCCCAACGTGACCCTCTACGAGCAGGGTCGCGTGCTCCTCGGCGATCCCGAGGCCTCCCAGCCCGCCGAGCCCGATCGCGTGGCCGGCGTGCTCTCGGGCTCCTGGAGCGACCAGACGTGGTACGAGAAGGCCCGCGAGCTCGACTTCTTCGACGCCAAGGGCATCATCGAGGAGCTCCTGGCCGAGCTTCGCGTGGAGCGCGTGCACTTCGTGGCCGCCTCGCCCGAGCGCTACGGCTGGCTTCTGCCCGGGCGCGCCGCCGAGGTGCGCGCCGGCAAGCGGCGCTTGGGCTGGGTGGGCGACGTGCACCCCGAGACCTTGAAGCGCTTCGGCATCTCCCAGGCGGTCGTGGCCTTCGAGCTCGACCAAGACAGAATCATCGAGCTCGCCCACGACGAACTGCCGTTCAAGGACATCCCGCAGCTTCCCGGCGTCGACGTGGACCTCGCGCTCGTGGTGGCGGACGACGTCTCCTACGAGACCTGCGTCCAGCGCCTCGATTCAGCGGGCGGGCGCCTGCTCACCGAGATCGAGCTCTTCGACGTCTACCGCGACCCCGTGCGCGTGGGGGAGGGCAAGAAGTCCATGGCCTTTCGCCTCACGTTCCGCGCTCCCGATCGCACGCTCACGACGGAGGAAGTGGACGCGGTCATGGGCAAGCTCATCAAGAAGGTGGGCACGTCGCTCGGCGCCGAGGTCCGCGGGTAGGCCGGGGAAAGCGGCGAGCTAGCCGGCCCGAAAGCGCGTCCCATCGGCGTTGAGGTCGAGGGGCGCGTCGGCGTCCGCCGCTTGGGCGTTCTTCGCGAGGAGGATCGCGGGGCGCGGCCCGACGGGAAACGCCTTGCGCTTCGGCCGGCGCGCGGGCGCCGGGGCGGCGGGATCGCCGCCGGCGGCCTTGAGCTCCGCCACGTAGCGGGTGAGGCCGGATCGGATGGCCGCGTCGGTGGCGTCGAAGGCACCCTCGAGAAACTCCGGCGAGAGCAGGAGGTAGCCGCCGGAGGCGGTTTCCGCGGGCTCAACGACGAGATCGCCGTCGGTGCCCGAGATGGTGTCCTCGCCCTCGGGATCGAGGAGCCCGGCGGCGGCCTTGACGGCCTTCCGCGCGTCATCTGCGTCTATCGCATAGGGGCCGAAGTTCTCGCAGGCGGCGAGCAGCTCGGGCGTGGCCTCGACGGAGAGCCGCGGTGCGAGCAGCTTCCCGAAGCGCGCGAAGTCCTTCTGCTTGCGGATGCGGGTGAGCGTGCCCGCGGGGATGCCGTGCTCGGCGTTGAAGCCGCGCACGAGGGCGTTGTAGCTGTGATCGGCCGTGAGGTGCGCCCAGACCCCGAGCGTGAGATCGTCCACGCCGCCCGAGGTGATGTAGGGCGCGATGTAGTCGCCCCAAAACTCGTCGGCGCCCGGAAGCGGGATGGCGTGGGGCGCGGTCACGTGGGTGTCGCAGTAGCGCAGCGTGTGGCTCACATCGCCCACGAGGTAGCCCACGTAGACATCCGGCGCGAAGTTGCCGAAGAGGAAGACGTTGGCGTCGCGAATGCCGAGCTCCGGCGGCTCACCCTCGCGAAGAAGGCGCTCGACGTGGGCGGCATGGATGTTCCAAGAAGGCATGGGGGCATTGTAGCCCGCGACAGGGTGAAGCCCGGAGGCCAGCGGAGAGAGGAGAGAAAATGAGAGAGATGCGCTGGCATCCGGGCTTCCGATGAAGGACTGCGGCTTCCCGATGTGGGCGGGGGAGGAGAAGCCGCCTGCGTGTCGTCCTTCGCTGGCCAGTACATTCCCACTTTTCGAGCGCTCTGGCGGCGAGTAATCGGTGTACACAACCTCTTCAAGAAACCTGCCGCTTGCGGTCGCGAAACGACCGTTTGCGGCGAATTACCGCGGGCCGTGCATACGCGAGCGGCGCTGAATGGCGGCGAGCGGTGGAGGGCGCGACGAAAGGAAAACGCGGCGAGCCCCCGGGGGAGGCCCGCCGCGCGAAGGTGCGGATGACGGTGCTCGCCTAACTCACTTGCGCGACCATCATCATG